>NZ_JASVWV010000030.1:0-9686 GCF_030286765.1 Proteus faecis | reverse complement strand
GAAAGCGGCTCACGGGCTAAACCGGCATTCTCTGCCGGTGTACTGCGGTGTACGGTTTTGTCAGCCGTTTTTTCAGCAGAAACCGCCTGCGCTTTCCGGCGTGAACGGAATAATGAAAGCCCCATCATAAGCCCTCCACACGCTCACCCGGCAGGGCATACTGCACCTGATGGTAAAACGGAAATACGGTACTGTAGCCCGGCACCGGCAGATTACCGGCCGAGAGATGCGGGAACACATACATCACCATGTCCGGGTTCGGCAGACGCGGAAACTGCTGATGGATCTCACTGTGTTGTGTCCGGGTATACGCGGTGTTCGCCTGCTGACGTCGCGCCGCTTCCTCGTTCGTCAGCCCGCGACGCAGGACGCTGCGGGCAGCTTCCGTCACCGTCCGGTTATCCGCCGTATTCGGGTCAGCCTGTCTGCCTGACCAGATGGCCATCATGTCGCTGTTTCCCGCCGGCAGCAGTTCCTCTTTGGAGGTGGCACAGCCGGCCAGTAAAAACACCAGTGCGCACAGCACACTGCCTTTCATCAGTCTCATAGTATGATCCCTCCCGCTCCCTTCAGAACCGCCCCCCGGCAGGTCAGCCGGGCAAACTCACCGTGACAGTTCAGTTCAGATAATGAAAAAGGCACGCATTGCCAGCCGGCTTTATCCGGCGTCTCTCCTTTAAACACCGTGTACAGCAGACGATCCCAGTCACGGTCCTGCGGGTACGCCTTATTCCCCGGGGCAAACCGGTAAACGGTAATGTCGTTGTCACACAGCGTCACCCGGTGACGGCCGACAGACAGCACAGCCCCACCGGCGGCAACCTGCCACGCCAGCTGTATCGTCGCCGGTGACATGCCGGCAATCAGCTGCTGTTGCTCATCATCAAACACCTGATGGCCGGCCACCGTCAGGCAAAAATGACTTCCGGTGCAACCGGCTTTTCCGGCACTGAACACAAACACCAGCGGAAACGTCACCGGCATCACGGCCTGCGCCCCCGGCTTCGCAAAATACGTCACTCCAGACCTCCTTCCTCACCCGCTGTCAGTGAAAAGCCGTAGTTCACCCGGCGTCCCTGTGATTCATAATCCACCGGGATCTGACGGCTGATATGCACCGCGACTTTCTGCCCCGGCGGCACATACACCGCATCAAAGGTCTGCCCGTAGCGGGATTTCACCCAGTCCGCCACATCCTTAAAACCGCCGCCGATGGCACTGCCCAGCGCGGCTTTTCCCGCATCCCCGGACAGCGAGGAGGTGATACCGTAACCGTTGTTCTGCGCGGTATACTGGCTCTGTGACATCGCATTCCCGGCCGAGGCCGCTGCCGTCAGGGCAAACAGGGTCGGCAGATAGGTGCCGGCATTGGTTTTACGCTCACCGCTGATACACGGGATCCCGCTCTCATCCGAGATCCAGCCGAGCGACCCGCCGTTATTGCGGGCATTCTGTCCGCTGCCGGCCTGACTGCCGCCGTCCGTTCTGTCAGCCGGCTTCGGCACCGTGCGTACCGTGCCGTCCGTAAAAACAAAGGTGATCGAGGTGATATCCCCGCGCACACAGGACAATGTCCAGTCACCGGTGGCCGAGCCGCTGATCACCGCCCCTTCCACATCCGGTAACTCAATGCCGTTCGCCGTGAGGTTGTCTTTTCCCACCACCACCTTGAACGGATACGGATCGGTCACTTTACCGTCAATGGGCACCCGGCCCAGCAATGCCGTCATCGCCTGACTGCCCACCAGGGTGGCATTTTCCGGTATCGTGTAAGCCGGTTCGGTATGGGCCTCCCCGTCCGCTGTGCCGGACAGCGTGCGCTGATTTTTGGCCAGCCGGTCCAGTTCTGCTTTCTGACGGGTAATGGCGTTATCCTCCAGAAAAGACGTCGGAAACGCCGGTTTAGCCGGTTGTCCGTTCACACTCCTTCCCGGTTCAGCCGGCTGAGCATCCTGCGGCTCAGCCCACAACAGCCCGTCTTTCACCGTCAGTCCGCTGCCCTGTGCATCCAGCCCCAGTCCCAGCGGAATATCGCCCTGTCCGCTGCCGGGTACCGCCTGACCACCTGATGCTGTCAGCGTTTCCCCCAGGGTATCCAGACGCCGCATCAGCGTCTGCTGCTCCTGTTGCAGGGCACGCTGCTGACTCTCCGCTTCCTGACGGACAGAGGCCACCGCAGACTGGATCTGCCCCGACACATTCTGCTGCCGGCTGCGCAACTGCGCATTCTCTTCCAGCAGTTTCTCATTTTGTGCAATCAGCTCCGCCTGACGGTCACGCACCGTTTTCATGGTGCCAATCAGCGTCCGCAGCGTATCAGCCGGGGTATCCCCCTCAATCCCGAGCGACTTCAGTTCCCCCGGGTCAAGATCATTAATCGACTGGGACAGACTGTCCTGCCCGCCGTTGCCGGCCGGTGTCTCCGGCTGACAGCTTTTGATACCGATCAGCACCGCCAGCGCCAGTGCGGACGGCACCAGGATTTTGACCAGCGTATTGGATGTCACTTTCATCGGGCTTTCCCTCCCGTTCCCCGGACAGGCGGCTCCGCCGGAAATGCCTTATCCGGTTTGCCTTTCATCACCAGATATACCGTGGTGGTATCCTCCGGTGTGCCCTTCACATCCAGCCACTGATGCTGGAACGTGGCGCTGACAAACTGCCCCTGCAACTGACGGGGATCCAGAATAACTTTCTGAGCGGACTGGTTGGTCAGTTTCACCGCCACCACCCGGTACTCCGCCGCCTGCCAGCCGGCCAGCGGCTGCGCGGTCAGCGGCGCTGACGGGTAGAGTGCCGTCAGTGTTTTGGGTAAGTTCAGCGATAACGTCTGCACACCGGGCACCGGCTCCACGGTTCTTAACGGCGCATACAGACTCTGGGCGGCATAACGGGTCAGTAAGACCGGTAACGGGGCCGGATAACGGGGCTTCGCTTTGTGCTCCCCGGTTCCGGCTGCCGGCGGGGCCGTATTGCCGGTGTTTCCGCCGGTCTGCCCGCTGCGTCTGACGGTCTGACTGTCGCGCTGTGTGCTGACTTCCCCGCTGTACACCACCCGTACCGGCTCCAGCGCCCCTTTACCGGCCGTGGCCGTCACATCCAGCAACAGGATTTCCCCGCTTTCCACATCCTGTAACTGAAGGCGGGTCTGCGGGAACGCCGTTTCCGCCCGCAGATAGACCGCCCCGCCGGTACTCTGGATCCGCAGTTTCTCATTCAGGGACGGCGGAAATCCGACACGCACATTCTTTTCCACAAACACAATGCGCTCTTCCCCCACATGCAGGGACACCGGCAGCGGAATACGCTCCCAGCGGACCAGCTCCACCGCCTGCACCGACAGCGGCAGTGAAACCGCAGAAAACACCGTTGCCGCCCCGAGCGCACAGGCCGTCAGATGACGTTTCAGCTTCATTGACTGACCTCCTTATTCTGATCTGCCGCTTCCAGACGCTGAGGCGTCCCGTCATAGCAGTCCAGCGCCAGACCAAACGGATTGCTTTCCGGATCCCCCTCCCAGCGCACCACTTTCACCGGATAGCGCACCGTTGCCCGCTTGACCGGCTCCGCACTGAAATATTCATCCGCCACCAAATCCAGGCGCACAATCCAGTTATCCCGGTCAATCACCCGGACTTTATCCTCACTGAACCCGCGCCCCGGGATTTCATACACCACCCGGGAACGCCCTTTCAGCTCCCCGAGCGTGGTGCGGTAAGCGGCCTCTTTCTCAAAATACGCCCGGCAGGACGGCGTCAGATAAGCACTGAGCTGCGCAATCTTGCGCGGATAGTCCACCTCGCCGTCTTTCGGCCAGGCATTGAGCTGCTGAAAAATATAAAAGCTGAAGGCGTACACCGTCGGCAGCGGCACTTCCCACCAGGCACGGGTGCTGCCGGACCGTAAATCCGGCGGATTATGGATGGTCAGTTTATCCGGCGCCCGCATCCAGCCGGTAAACGCCACTAACAGACAGAGCACCAGCACCCCGCAGATCACCCGCAGGGTCAGAATATGCTGGTCCCGGTTTTGCAGGGCATGACGGAATTTACTCATGGCGGCCTCCGGCAAAATACCGGCACAGTGACATCGCCTGCGTCCGGCGTAAAAACCAGCCCTGAGACACCGTGATCAGGGATGTTTCGGTCAGCCGCCCGGTCAGCGGCAGGGTGCGGGCAAACCCGGTTTGCAGTTTCCAGGACAACCGGCGGTAGAGATAATTTTCCGGTTTCCCGCGTTTGATGCGGGTCAGAAAGGCGCCGCCGAAAAACACCACCAACAGCGGCATAATCAGTGCGCCGGTCGGCAGGATCACCCAGCCGGCCAGCGGTAACAGCGGGAGAGTGATAACGATCCCGCCGGCACAACCGACACCGGCGGCGGCAAACATTTCATGGGTGGTAAATCCGCGAAAGACAGTGGGTTCCGCATTTAAGCGATCCGGCATAAAATCGATGGTCTGCATCGTGGCCTCCGCTTAAAAAATAATGGTGGCGGCTTTTCCGGCCAGCCAGACGACCGCCACAATCAGGATCACACCGACCACAATAATGGCACCGAATTTACCCCAGCCGGCTTTTTCATCCCGCACTTCATTGAAGGTGGACACCGCCGCCATGGCCACCACAATAAAGGCCACCGCCGCCACAACCAGGCCGCCTATCACAATGCCGTCATTCATATACCCTTTAATCGTATCCATCAGCCCGCCCCCGCCGCCGGAGGAAGGTGGCTCCACCTGCGGCAGCGCGGCATACGCCGGCATCAGACTGAATAAAGCCCATAACGCCATCACTGACGCCCCCATACGGCAGATACCCCGCCCCCAAAACGTATTCATCTTCATAAAATGCCCTTTCATCCTGTAAAATAAAATTAACAACACACTCAGCTGGCAAACATCCAGATGCAGACCACCAGTAATATCACCGCCCGGACAGCAAACTGCCCCAGTCTGGCGGCACGGACACTCTCATTTGCCCAGCCCCGGTAAACATCAACCAGTCCCCAGGCCGCCCATAAAAACAACACCGCCAGTAATGCCCCGATACACAACAGATTCAGCACAGCCGGAGACATCCCCGGACCGGCAGCGGCCTCAAACGCCGCCTGCTGTGACGGATTCATCGCTGCTCCCGGCGGTAATCCCCGCGCAGCGGCTCCGCCACATTCACCGGCACGGAAGGCTGGGCACGGGACGGCTCCAGATAGCGGGCAATCCCCTGCCGGATAATCTCCACCTCTCTGGAGGCGCGGGAATAATCAAAATAAAAACGGGCGGGATTGTCCTGATTTGCCTGAATACGGGCACGCTCCAGGCTGGCCTGGATGTGTTCAAGCTGTTTTAAGGTCAGCGCCAGTTCATCTTTTTCCCCGGCCAGTGCCGGGCACACCAGACAGGCACTGACCACCAGTGCACACAGGGGAGGAAGAGGAGAAAATAATCGCATAACGACTCCTTAAAGACGGTGAATGTGGAGTCAGGGTAAAAAAGGCGGGCAGAAAAAACAGCAAACAATTAGTTTTCCAAAATTTTTAATTTTTTTTTGCTTGCTTTTTGCGAAAATAGATGAAACGAAGAAATAAAAAGTGAGCCTATGAGTCAGACCATCACCCGAAAAACCGGGCATTTTGCCTGGTGTGCACTGGTTGCCCTGCATCTGGCAGAACAGGACGGACAGGTCAAATCCGACATGCAAAAAAACCTGTTTTTAATGCGCTGGCTGGCAACGGCCAAAAAACAACGCCGTTTTGACCGGGACGTTACGCCGGATATTGACTGGTTACTCCAACAGGGACGAACACTGGGTGTCCGGGCAAAACTGCCGCAAAAACTGGATTATCTGTACCGCTCCTGTACCGGCACATTACACGAGCAGAGCGATCTGTTCCGCCTCACTTATGCGTTTGAATCGGCCAAAGAAGCGGGGTTTGCTTATCAGTTGCTGAGTGACAAATCCTGGCACGGACGACATGCGGTGACCCCGGATAAGCACTGTAACGCACTCTACCTGTCCCGGACTGCACTGGAGCAAGCCTTTGATACCAACGGCCATCAGCTCACCCGGCTGCCGGTCAAAATCGGGGGCGATATCAGCGTACTGACTGACATTCTGACACAATGCGGCTGGCTACTTATCCCGGCCGACACACCACCACTTTATTTTCTGCACTCACTCATCCCTCCTGCCGTCTGCGCAGGATAACCCCGTCCTGACGCGCGGCACGCCGCTTGTCTGCTGACAGAGACACACAAAAACAAGTGTTGTGTGTCTCTGTCCAGCGCCTATAAATATTTTTTGAATGAGGCAGTGGCTACTGTCACCGCAAGCCCGAACAGCAGCGCCGCCGGTAACAACACCAGATTCGGGTAAATGGCAGACGGCCAGGACAGATAAATCATACACGGAACAAAAAAGGCCGGTTTGACAAAGCGCTTGGCGTGGTGGTACACAAAACTGGATTCATACCCGGCACCATAACGCCGCAAATCACGCCGGTTAAAGCCTTCCACCATGCCCACTATCAGCACCATAACAAACAGCGGCACAGAGAGCACCAGAATGGTCACCCGGATAAAAAACGTCAGCGTCACATACACTGTCGCCAGCAGATAGTCTCTCAGCTCAGACACCAGCCCGCTCCGCCAGTTATCCAGTTCACGGGCGATCGCATTCCCATTGGCCGATGACACCGGGTAGACGTTCTGCCAGCTGTCCATCAGCCCGGACTCCACAAACAACCACCGGTATGCCTGCTCAACAGTATGCGCCAGCCACTGCGCCGGACTGGACATCAGCAGACTGCGGGTAAACCCTTCCGACAGATACCCGCTCTCGGTTAACATCACCTGCCGGCTGTGCTCCGCTCCCTCTTCTGTCCAGAACAACGCTATCCCTACCCATTCAATCACCAGACTGCATACCCAGGAGGCCAGTAATATCCCGATGATGGCCCACGGCCAGTGCCACACCAGTTTGGTCAGCAAACCGGGTTCTTTTGCCGGGTGACGCGGGGTTTCCTGACGGGCTTCAGCTGTTGCCATCGTTGCCTCCTTCGGTATCCGGTACCATCTCAGTCACGTTCATGCCGCCGGTGTCCGACTGTACATCCGCAAATGGTGTTGCCGTCCACCAGGTTTCGCCGGTGCGGTAATTTTTCTCCATATACTGCGCGATTTTTTGCAAATCCGGTGGCATCAGGGTATCCTCCCCGGCCGCCGGCAGGGGCATCCGGATTTTCCATAACTTTCCGCCTTCCAGCAGGGCAAACGCCTGCCCCTTCGGTAACTGAATAATATCTGCCGGTAACAGCAAGGGTTTCGCCACCATACTGACCCTGTCCTGGGTATTGGAGGTGAAATCACTTCCCTGTCCCGGATTGGAAATATCAGTGATCCCGGATACCAGGGTTTTGGTGTAAATATCCACTTCCGGCAACTGTTCTGTCAGTAATTTTGCGGTCATCAGTTCACGGACGCGTAACATCACCAGGGTGTTAAAGTTACCGGTGACCTGCGCCGATTTGGCGGCATTCCCCAGCCGGGCCTCAATATCAGACCAGGTCTGTGTGTAGGCCGTCACTTCAATCCCCGCGCCCCCGCTCTTGTTCAGTAACGGAATAAATTCATCCCCCATCAGTTCATTAAACTCATCGCAATGCAGGCTGATCGGTAATTTTCCGGCGTGTCCGGCATCCGGCAGACCATCCTCTGTCCCGAATTTATAAATATGCCCGGCTACCGAGACCAAATCCGCAAACATGGAATTCCCCACCGCTGCCGCCACTTCCGCATCCGATAAAGCATCCAGCCCGACATACACAATCCCTTTTTTCCGGATCACCTGCTGCCAGTCAAAAATCGGACGGGGATCCTGCATATTGGTATAATCCGGCGATAACAGGGCTGCGGTTTTTCCGGTGGTCAGTTTTTCCAGTAACGGCAGCAGGGAGGCCACAATTTTATCAAAATAGGTCCGGTCATAACGGATCGCACTGCGCAGCCCGTCCAGGATCGGATCATAGATTTTTTTCCCTTTTTCACTGCTTAACGCCAGCTCTGTTGCCCAGATCGCCACGGCTTTCGGATCACTTTGCAGGTGACGGGGCACATCCTCCACGGTCAGTGCATTCTGCGCATTCTCGATTTGGGCAAACAAATCCGGCAGTTGTGCTTTGATCACCTGCATCGAATACGTCTGATAGAGTTCCCCGATATTGGTGACATAACGTAAAATTTTGGCATAATCCGGACGCTCCCCCAGAGCAACCAGCGCCCGGGCAATAATATTGACAAACCGCCAGGCAAACTCCCGGAACGCCGCACTGTTCCCTTCCCCGGATAACTGGCCGGCCACCCGCCCGGCCACTTCGGATACCCGGCCAAAACGGCCGATGGCGTTATAACGGGCACTGATATCCGGCCAGCCCAGGTGAAAAACGTAAAACTCCTCACTGCGTCCTGCCCGGTGCGCTTCCGCCCACATCCGGCGCAGCAAATCCGCATCCCCTTTCGGATCAAACACTATCGTGATATTGCCCCGTCGGATATCCTGCGTGATCAGCAGTTCCGCCAGACGGGTTTTGCCGACACGGGTGGTCCCCAGTACCAGCATATGACCGACCCGTTCACGCAAATCCATGGTCACATTCACTTCATCCGGCTCCACACCGTGTAACACCGGGTTCCCCCCCACCGGCGGCAACGGGCGGACCGGATTCAGGCGACTGTCTTTCTGCAAAAGCCGGCAAACCGCCGGAAAACGGGATTCAAAACGGAGTTCAAACTGCCGGGCCAGCCGGTAATGTGCCGGCGGCTGAACATACCGCTCCACTTCCGGGCGCCGGGTTTCCAGCAGGCGCTGCGTGTGTTTCTGCTGCCACTGAAACCCTTTTCCCAGAAACAGACGCTGCCGGCTGACCGGCACCTGTGCCGAGGTCACCTGATAACGGGGCAGACGCCGGAGATTCCGGCGGTAACGTAATACCCGGAATCCCTGATGCGCCCGCAGTGCGGAAAAACCGGCAAACGCGCCGGCGGTGACATAACTCACGGACGGCGACAATGCCACTGCCCAGGGGGCCACCGCACACACAAACGCTGCCCCGCCGGACACCAGGGCACTGTTCAGTTCAACGGCCGGTCGCAGCCAGGCCTCTATCACATAACGATCACTCATTCTCTCAGACTCTTTTTTGGGTGTTTCCCGGGGATACGGTGCTCAAAACTTAATCGGTGTTTCCACTGGAAACAGTGCTCAAAACTTAATCGGTGTTTCCACTGGAAACAGTGCTCAAAACTTCACCGGTGTTTCCACTGGAAACAGTGCTCAAAACTTAATCAGTGTTTCCCGGGGAAACGGTGTTCAAAACTTAGCCAGTGTTTCCCGGGGAAACAGTGTTCAAAACTTCACCGGTGTTTCCCGGGGAAACAGTGCTCAAAACTTAATCAGTGTTTCCACTGGAAACAGTGCTCAAAACTTAATCAGTGTTTCCACTGGAAACAGTGCTCAAAACTTAACCGGTGTTTCCACTGGAAACAGTACTCAAAACTTAACCGGTGTTTCCACTGGAAACAGTGCTCAAAACTTAACCGGTGTTTCCACTGGAAACAGTACTCAAAACTTAACCGGTGTTTCCACTGGAAACAGTGCTCAAAACTTAACCGGTGTTTCCACTGGAAACAG
>NZ_JASVWV010000002.1:0-349530 GCF_030286765.1 Proteus faecis | reverse complement strand
GGCATACTGGAATTACAAGCGGCGGGACTCGTCGTTTCTGCCCATGGAGGCCAGCGTAAATCCGTCACACAGACGGTTGCGGTCTAAGAAGTGGGAAGCCTCGCCCGACAGGGCGGGGAGCAGTCACCGGTGAGTGCATCTTAGATAATGTACATTTAGCCACTCTTATAATTTATTGGCCTTTATTTTACTTTCCAAATACCCCAAGATTAATTAACAAATATTAAAATCGAACAAACAATTGTTAACGGAAAATAAAGAATATCTTTGATTTTTTATTACGTTACGTCCAGATTTATAAAGTTGGATTAAAGTTAAATACTCAGCACTCTTAGATAAAAAAAGAGAGGAAATCTCTTTTTTTCAATAAAAATAATGTGTTAAAAATCAATGCAAACCTCTTTATCTCCCTTTACTTAGTTTAATGGCTAAAGTTCTGCCACTAGTTACCGATACTGTTTGTTCTTCAATAAGTTATCAATACTTATTAATTATTATTTATCCAGGGTTAAGCATGTTCTTTAAAAACTTTAAAATTCGTACAAAATTAACCATCGCATTTACAATTTTTGTGATGTTAATTATGTTGGGTTCCAGTTTCGCACTAATGGGTTTAAATAGTGCGAATCAAGATATTCATGATGTCGTTGATGATATCTATCCAACCACAGTCAAAGCCAATTTACTGATTAATAATTTCAATGAGTTTATTATATTTCAGCAACTCACTATGCTTGATGAGCAAGGAAGTTTAGCGAGTGAACAAGAGAGCAAGAAAGCAGAGATCACCGCTAAAGTTGCGCAATTGCTGAAAGAGTTAGACGAATCCACACACGATGCTGAGTCAAAAAAAATCTTAGCTGAGGTTTATGACATTCGTCAGCAATATATAACTTCTCAAAACTTTGTAGTAAAGGCATTTAATGAAAATAACAGACACGCTGCAGTCAATGAACTGATCACAAAAACCTCCGCTATCCAATTAAAATATCGCGACAAAATATTAGAGTTTATCGAATTACAAAATCAAAAAATGGAAGAGGCAGGTGACGCTGTTGAACATGATTTTATTGAGAAAAGAATATTTTTAATATTATTAACTCTTGTCAGTATTATTGTGGGTAGCATTTTAGGATGGTTTATTACTAGAGGCATTACTCTCCCATTAGAAAAGGCAATAAATTTTGCAAAAGCCATCGCAAATGGTGATTTAACACAAGAAGTGAATACTGATTATCATGATGAAGTAGGGATACTATTACAAGCCCTTGCTGAAATGAAAATGCGCCTATTAGAGGTTGTGCAAAATGTACAAAACGGTGCTGAAAATATTTCCTCGGCAGCAGAGCAAATTACTGCGGGTAGCCAAAATTTAGCGGCAAGAACAGAAGAACAAGCAACATCAGTAGAAGAAACCGCAAGCTCAATGGAGCAAATGACGTCAACCGTTAAAAACACAACAGATCATACTCATAATGCAATTAATGTTGCTGAAAAAACTGAAGTCGCTGTACACCATAATGGCAAAATGATGCTTCAGCTAACTGAAAAAATGAGAGCAATTAATAGCTCATCATCTCAAATGACCGATATTATTAACTTAATTGATGCCATTGCATTCCAAACTAATATTCTTGCACTAAATGCTGCTGTTGAAGCTGCTAGAGCAGGTGAACATGGTAAGGGTTTTGCAGTTGTTGCTGGTGAGGTCAGACTACTGGCACAAAAGAGCGCAGATTCCGCTAATGATATACGTGCTCTTATTGATAACTCATCAACTCAAACACAAGAAGGAATGGAATTAGTTGAGCAAGCCGACTCACAAATCCAAAAAATGATCACCGATGTTGAAGAAATCAGCGCATTATTACGAGAAATTGGGCAGGCAAGTAATGAGCAAAGCGATGGTATATCACAAATCAATAATGCTATAAGTCAGCTTGATTCGACAACGCAACAGAATGCAGGATTAGTTGAAGAATCTGTCGCTGCCGCAAATTCTCTTAACGACCAAGCCTTAAATCTAACTAAACTTGTTAATTACTTTCAGATTAAGTGCATCTAATTCGTTATTGTATTTGATAGTGTTGTTCAAGGTCACTCAGTGAAAATTGTCGTGACCTTGAAAACATATTTAGATGAAAGAATAACCGCTTATATCAACCAAAAACGTGAGTTAAATGTGCTTTATATTCAGCAATATCATTATCAACTTTTGGCTCTTTAATAACGTCATTAACCATAAAAGTTGGTAATTGAGATAACCCTAAAAATTGTTGTGATTTGTGAAAAGCAAAATAAACACCATCAACACCTCTACCATCAAAGAAATTGCCAAATTCATTAAAGGCTTCAACAGGAGCGTTCCACGTTACGGAGAGCATGTATTTTTTACCTTGTAATAGCCCACCTGTACCGTATTGCTTTTTAGGATCACGACGAGTACGACCATCATTCTCATATAACTTGCCATGACCAAATGTATACACATCATCCATATATTTTTTTACTTTCCATGGCATCATCATCCACCAGCCAGGCATTTGATAAATAATAGTGTCAGCCCATAGAAATTTATCTATTTCATCATCAATATCATAGCCTTCTTCTATTTGAGTCTCTTTAACACGATGACCTAATGTGACTAAATGTTCAGTAGCAACATCATGCAATGTGCGGTTTAATTGACCGGCAGAATGACCAAAGTTTTGACCACCATTAATCAGTAAAATGTTCATGTTAACTCCTAAATTTTTTCTTGCGATACGTCTAATGGAGTTAATCTAACAGGAAACAAATAAGTTCGCACACGACAATAAAAACCAAAAACAAATAAAAAGCAGAGTTATAATCTTTATTTAAACTCAAAATAAGCTACATAAAACATAAAAAACCACAAATAATCACTTTTACGATTAGGTGTATTAATTATAACGATTATTGCTTTTTAGGCAAAAGTCTATTGTTTCTCAGACTATTTTTTTAAATGACTGGCTGTTATAACATTAATAGGACGACCTTCTAGCCAGATAGGATTGTATTACTATTTATTACCTTAAGATAAGTTGTAAGAAATTAAGCACATCAATGTGCTAAAAGTTACAGCTTTAATGTGTCTGATAGATATTGAGTTAAACTATCAATAAAAACGCGAATGCGCTGGCTCACTACGCGATCACTATAATAAACAGCATGAAAAGGTAATGGTATAGATTGTATTTTATCGCTAAATAGCTCAACTAGTTTGCCTTCTTGAATATCTTTATTCACCATAAAATCAGATAAACAAGCAATTCCTTCACCACTCATACATAGTTGCCTTAATGTTTCGCCACTGTTTGCAGATATCCCTTCCGTTACCGTAATGAATACATTTTTTTCGATTTCTAAAGGCCATGTATTTAATGAAACTGGCTCAGTAAATGTTAAACAAGTATGCTCACTCAACATTTGCGCTGTTGTCGGAAATCCTTTTCGCTCAATATATTTTGGCGAAGCAATAATTTTACGATGGCTATTAAATAAAGGACGAGCACGTAAACTTGAATCAGTTAAATGACCGACTCGTATAGCCACATCCACTTTACGCTCAATTAAATTAACAAAGGTTTCAGAAGAGACTAATGACAAAATAATATCAGGATATTGTTGGCGAAAAACAGAAATAAAAGGGATCAAAAGATGCAATACCACAGGTGTAGCAGCGTCAATACGCAATAAGCCTTTAGGGGAACGTTGTGTACCATATAACTCATTTTCAGCAGCTTGCATCTCTTGCAATATCACTTTCATCCGCTGAAAATAAAGTTCACCTTCTGCAGTAAGATCAATTTGGCGAGTTGTTCTATTCAGCAAATTAACGCCTAATTTATCTTCTAATTTTTTTACAGTACGACTTACCGCTGAATTAGCGAGATTCAGTTTATCTGCAGCTTTTGTAAAACTTTTATGCTCAACAACTTCAACAAATACTCTCGCTTCTTCTGATGTTGCTTTCATATCATAAACCTCGGTAGTATTAAGTAACGTACTGAAATTTAAGAATACGAGTATCTTTTTATTATTGCAATTAAGTTAATAATAGAGAGGTATAGTGAGTTATTAGCCATAACCCACTATAAGCAATGTATATATCCCAAAAAATAAGCAGATAACCCTTAATGAGATACCTGCTTAACTCACTCACTGTGGAAAAAATAGCATTAAGCTAATTTCTCAATAAATTTAATCTCTAGTGAATCAGTTTTATCCTTTAAATTTTCGATAAATGCTTTCATATGTGCCGTTTCATTATGTTTATCAATGGCACTTTGGTTTTCCCATATTTCAAAGAAAATAAAGGTTCTTGGTTGAGTCGTATCCTTATGAAGTTCATACTGGATACAACCTTCGTCTTGATGACTTGGCTTTATCATCGCCCGACAAGCAGACAATACATCACTCTCATGATTTTCTTTTGCCACAATAGTGGCTATTAATCTGATATTGTTCATATAAAAATCCTATCGCTCGGCTATGAGATTGTTAAGTACATTGCTTCATAAACTCAAATTACTCTAACACAATTCTTATCTCATTCTTCATTCCAATTCTTCACATTTAAGCAAAAGTATTTTGCAGTGGAGCAACTGGATTTGCCTCAAGGAAATGGTGATTAACCGTTATCTCTAAGTAAAATTTTTCAATCAAAGTGGTAAACAAATAATCCCTACTCTGTCACGGGTGTGATTGCCATAGCTTCTATAATGGCATTCGATTTATACATTAATGCGCATTCACCCCAATGAAAAAAACAACCTAGTTCACACTTTTGTTCTTTTTTTTATGTGTAACAACATCGCCAATGAAATGTAAACAATTTTACCAATATCAGACAAACTGTTTGTATTTGCAAAGTTATTTTGACGGTGATGGATAGCGTCAAATGTTAAATCCTAAAACATCGCTAACATAATCACTGGTCTCTGTTATCAAAATAGGGCTATTTAATGATGAGAATAATCTTTTCACTATTAATACTTCCATAATAATCTCAAGATAATGTCACTTATTGTAAGAGAAGCTTATAGCGCTAAAAAATATCCTTCCCCCCCTCTCTCATGCTAAAGAAAACATTTCGCGAGAAATTATTACGTAGTTAAAACAAGAATAATTATCTGCAAACTTACTTTTCAATCATTTTTTTACTTTCAATATTTGTATGACAATTTTCTGGGTAAAATGAATATCTCATCTAAAAATGAGATATTACATCAAAAATATTTCATATCTTATCTTTGCTCTATAACAGTTAACTTAAACACTTCAAATAATGTATAGAAAAACGATTAAATAAATATTTTTCTCTTATTATATAGGATTTTTTTTATGCTTTTTCAGTCATAAAAAATAAGAAAAATAAACTTTTTACTTTTGCCAATACGATCAAGATCACTTTAAACATATCTTTAACTGAAAACAATTAGGAAGAACCATTCTCATTTTATATTTATTTCACTCTTCAACCCTCCATTATCTTCATGATTTGTATTACAATTAAACCCAACATCAAAACCAGTGGTTGCGCGCGTTAAGAGACAAAAAGAAGTCAATCATTGATGAGGAAATCATATTAACATCGACTTAAACAGTTAATATGAAAATATTATTTTTGTATAATTAACATTGTTAAATTTAAAAAAAAAGAAAAAACAAACCATAATAAATTATATTCTTACAATAAAACAAAAATTTCTATAATTAGAATAAAAAAACATCGTAATTTAAAAATAAAAAACAACAAAAAAAACAAACAAGAAATAAAAACAATGTAAAGAAAATAATCAATATAAAAAAACAAAATAAAAAAATAAAAACAAAAAAAAAAAAATAAGAAACCAAAAAAATAAATACAACAATAAAAGCAACCATTGAAAAATAAAATTAACGAAAATTTAAATAATAAAAAAATAAAAACTCATAATAATAAAAAATTAAAATATATAACATTAAAGCTATTTGTTAATAAAATAGTCCCCACAAACAATACATTAATTTAATTTATGATTATTTGCGACATAGATAGCCATTCCTATCCTAAAAAAGAGCATTTTAGACTTAAATTCATCTTTTTATTACATAGCTAAAACCATCAATATCGTTCTTTTTTTCATCAAAAACCAATTTGATAACAACATTAGCAATCCAATTACATTGATGAACATCAAAAAACAAGACAACTAACAAGCAAATAATGAGAAAAAAGGAATTTTTTTATATTTGTCACACAATTGATTTTATTCTATTACATCTCAATAAATATTCCCTACAATAGCCAACCAATCTAACCTAACAATTTCCTAAGTGATAATGTTTTTCATTGTTTAGGTTAGTAACTATCTTTTTTTATTTATGATTTATCGTTTCAGCAAAGTAGAGCATTAATAAAACCTAGTACCCTACACAATTATATGATGACCAATTTATAGGTTTGCCAACGCAGTTATAAACGATAAAAATTGCAAACTTAAGGATAAAAATAATCATGTCCGACTATCTATCATTCTTATTAGGCATTGTGCCTTTAGCGGTTTTGATTTTTATGATCTTAAAAATGAAATCAGCCGTTCACCATGCCGTGCTCGTGTCTTTAGTGATAACTGTTGCGCTGGCTATTTTCCATTGGAACAACACCATTCAATTTGCGTCAGTCTCTGTCCTTTATGGAGCAGTGAAAGGATTATGGCCAATTATCATCGTCATTCTTGCGGCTATTTATAGTTATAACTTGATGCTAAAAACAGGTGGCATGGATGTACTTAAAGATGTACTTGCGGGTATAAGTGATGATAAACGCGTGCAAGTTCTGCTTATCTCATGGTGTTTTGGTGGCTTCCTTGAAGCAGTTGCGGGTTATGGTACTGCGGTTGCCATTCCTATCGGTATTTTAATTGCACTTGGATTTGATCCTTTTAAAGCAGCTGTTGCCTCTTTAGTTGCTAATACTGTTCCTACAGCTTTTGGTGCGGTCGGTATCCCAGTTTCAATTTTGGCACAAAACACTGGGCTTGATGTATTAGTGCTGAGTAAAACAATTATTATTCAGTTGGGATTATTTAATATCGTCTTGCCTTTTGTCATCGTTGCTATTGCTGGTGGCGGAATTAAAGCGATTAAAGGTGTCGGATTTATTACCTTAATGTGTGGTATCAGTACACTGATCCCTCAATATATCGTTGCTGCTAATTTAGGTGCTGAATTACCGGCGTTTGCAGGTAGCTTAATCAGCTTAATTGTGGTTATTTTCCTTGCTAAACGCATGAAAAACGGCGGTGATAAACAAAAAAATATCAAAAAGCACACGGGTAAAGAGTTGTTAGTAGCAAGTTCTATTTATCTGTTTACCTTTATTTTTATTTTAGCGTGCTCACCTTTATTCCCTACGCTTCAAAGCATGGCAGGTTCAATATCCACAAAGATCCCATTTGTATTAAGTGAAACACAAACGGAATATCAAACCATTGCTTGGTTAAGTACTCCGGGTGTATTAATTATTCTCGCCAGCTTTGTAGGGGGCACCATTCAAGGTGCAAGTGTTTCAACACTTATCTCTGTTCTGGTTAAGACAACGATCCAACTGAAAAACTCGATTATTGCCATCACAGCAATTGTAGCGATGGCAACGGTCATGGATTTCAGTGGCATGATTGGCAGTATCGCCGAAACCTTAGTCGATTTCACAGGTGCAGGATTTATCTTTATTGCGCCAGTAATCGGTGCGTTGGGAACCTTCGTAACCGGTAGTGACACCAACTCTAACGTACTGTTTGGTAAGTTACAAACCAGTGCAGCAGCCAAACTCAATATCGATCCATTTATTCTGGCAGCAGCCAATACCTCTGGTGCAACGGGCGGTAAAATGATTTCACCACAAAGTATCGCCATTGCTGTTTCAGCGACCAAAATGGATGGTCAAAGCAGTGCCATCATGCGTGAAACCTTAAAATACTGTATCGCCTATATCATTATTCTTGGGGCGAAGATCGGCATTATTTATCATCTAATGAACTAATTAATAAGGAAAAGGGAGTGTGTTCACCCCGCTCCCTTCTCCTCTTATAACGAAGCAATAAAAGAATTTTATCTTTAGTAAAAATGACAACATCTGAGCGATGTTTTTGGAGTTCGATTAATGAAAGTTAATTTTTATGCGACCTGTCTTGGTGATGTGCTGAAAGCAGATTCAGCTCGAGACACCGTCCTGTTACTTGAAAAATTAGGCTGCGAAGTCTTATTTCAAGAACGCCAAGGTTGCTGTGGTCAGCCAGCGCTTAATAGCGGTTATGTAAATAACGCAAAACCTGCCATGAAATCGTTAATTGAAACATTGGAAGTGAACGACTATCCCATTATTTCACCCGCAGGCTCCTGTACTTATGCCATTAAAGGCTATCCAACTTATCTTGCTGATGAGCCTCAATGGGCATTACGGGCGCAAGGTGTTGCCGATCGCCTGATTGATTTAACCAGCTTTATTGTTAATACGCTTGGTGTTGTTGATGTTGGCGCTCGTCTGCCAGGTAAAGCGGTTTATCACCCATCTTGCAGTTTAACTCGAAAATTAGGTGTCGTAAGTGAGCCTTTAACGTTGTTAAAACATGTTGAAGGTCTTGAAATGTTGCCATTTGCAAACTCAGAAACCTGCTGTGGCTTTGGTGGAACATTCTCCGTGAAGATGTCTGAAATTTCAGGTGAGATGGTGACCGAAAAAGTAAAACATATCATGGATGTGAGCCCTGATTATGTCATTGGTGCCGATACAAGTTGCTTAATCAACATTCAAGGTCGTTTAAGTCGTGAAAAACGTCCGGTAAAAGTGTTGCATATTGCACAAGTTTTAATGAGTCAATAAGGGAGCTTGCTTATGTCTATCAAAACCAGTGATATAGATTTCAGACCTCGCCTCGAACATGAAATGAAAGACACAATCATGCGTAATGCGGTTGTTATGGCGCAAGAACGTATTGGGGCTAACCGTCAAATCATGGTGAAGGAGCTCGGTAATTGGGAAGAGTGGCGTGATCGCGCAGAACAAATCCGTAACCATGTGCTTGAAAATTTAGATGCTTATCTCTATCAATTATCCGAAAAAGTGACTGAAAACGGAGGCCATGTTTATTTTGCTAAAACAGCAGAAGATGCCTCTCGTTATATTTGTGAAGTTGCCAAAAAGAAAAACGCGAAGAAGATTGTAAAATCTAAATCAATGGTCACCGAAGAAATTGGGATGAATAAAGCCTTACAAAATGAAGGCATTGAGATCATCGAAACTGACCTTGGTGAATATATTCTTCAATTAGATAACGATCCACCGTCTCATATCGTGGTTCCAGCGATCCACAAAGATCGCTATCAAATTCGCAAAGTCTTAAATGAAAAACTCAATTATGAAGGCAGTGAAACGCCAGAAGATATGACGCTTTTCATTAGACAACGTATAAGACAAGATTTCCTTTCTGCTGATATTGGTGTCACCGGCTGTAACTTTGCCGTGGCTGAAACAGGTACTGTCTGTTTAGTCACCAATGAAGGTAATGCAAGGATGACCACTACATTACCTAAAACCCATATAGCAGTTATGGGTATGGAACGTGTGGCTCCCACCTTTGAAGAAGTTGATCCGTTGATAACCATGTTATGTCGTAGTGCTGTTGGCTCACGTTTAACCAGTTATAACACTTGGGTGACAGGCCCTCGTGAAGCAGGCAATGTTGATGGTCCTGAAGAATTCCATTTAGTGATTGTGGACAATGGTCGTTCTGAAATTTTAGGCTCACAATTTAAAGATATTTTACGTTGTATTCGTTGTGGTGCTTGCCTCAATACATGTCCGGCTTATCGTAATATTGGTGGTCATGCCTATGGCTCAATTTATCCGGGTCCAATTGGTGCTGTAATTTCCCCGCTATTAGGAGGTTATAAAGATTTCCACGATCTCCCTTATGCATGTTCATTATGTAACGCTTGTAATGTGGTTTGCCCAGTTAAAATTCCTTTAGCACAACTCATTTTAAAACATCGCCGTGTGATGGCAGAAACAGGCCTTACACCAAAAGCTGAACGTCGAGTCACCGGTATGTTTAACTACCTCAATTCACACCCTGCTCTTTGGAAAGTGGGTATGAATGTTGGTGCGAAAATGGCAGGGTTAATGATCAAAAATGGTTCTACACCAATCAAAATCAGTGTTCTTAACGATTGGATGGAATCGCGTGATCTCCCTAAACCGGATGGTTATAGCTTCCGTAGTTGGTTTAAACGCCATAAAGCAGAAGGAAAAAAATAATATGTTAAACGAACAAAACCGTAATGAATTTCTGCAAACTATTGCTGAAAAATTAGGGCGTCCTATCGCTCATAAACCACAGCCACAACCTACACCGGTAAACGATTTAGCGAAAACACGGTTAACTAATTTGACTCAAGATGAACTGTGCAAAGAGTTTACTGACTTTGCACAGACTCAAATGGTGAAATGTGTTGTTAGCAAACCTGATGAAGTTATTAATAGCCTAATTGAGCTCTGTGAAAGTTATGATTGTAAAGGCTCAGTGGTAATAAGTGGTGATGAGCGTTTAGATGCACTTGGCATCACAAAAGCGGTTAGCGAAAAATACGAAACTTATATTTGGGATCCTGCACTTGGACGTGAAAATATCGTTTATGCTGAACGCTCTCAAATCGGGATTGTTTTTGCTGAAGCGGGCTTAACTGAATCTGGTGGGATTGTTTTATTTTCGTCTCCAGAAAAAGGACGTGCCGTTAGCTTACTACCCGAAACCTCAATTGTTATCCTACGTAAAAGCGATATTTTGCCTCGTGTGGCTCAAATTGCTGAGCGTTTGCATAAAATGGCTCAAGAAGGTGTGAGAATGCCGTCTTGTATCAATTTAATTGGTGGTGCAAGTTCTACTGCTGATATTGAGTTGATTAAAGTGTGGGGGGTTCATGGCCCTGTTCATGCGGCTTATTTAATTATTGAAGATTGCTAATTCAAGATAAAATAACGTTAAAACGATAACAAAATAACTAACAGTCTGAGTCAATCATTGACGCCTAAATCAAACCCAAAAGATAAGTTAATGGCTTTTGGGTTTTCTCTATAATTTACCAATTAATTATTCAATAAAGTTTTTGCTCTCCATTGATTCAATTTTATTTCACATGCGAGTAAAACATCTCCTGCCCCCGTTCCCCCCATTAATAATGCGGATTGTCGTTGGCACTCAGCGCTTCTAAATTGAATAAAATGCTGTTGAGAACTCGCTAATGCATCGATAGCACTTTTCGCAGCAACAGAATCACTATCTTCAAGATCACTCTTACTTTTGTCATAAATGACATTCATTTGCTGTTCTGCCAGTTTTAACTCATCCAATAAACAAGCTTGCACTGCTGTTCTCGGCTCGTTCGCAGTCACTTCATAACATTTTGCTAAAGGATCGTATTTGTTTTGTGCCGAAGAAAAAAAACTAACTGTCAGTAAGCTACAAAAGATCATAAATAAACTTATCTTCACACGAACTCCTTATAGATATTTATAATAAAATTTATGCTCAACATAATGTATAAAATAGCCAGTATCACATCTATTCGTGCGAACAGCTTGATTTTAAGATATATCGCATATTACCCGATAACTTTAAACGCCAATCAAGTAATAATAAAAAAACATTATTAATGTCTTTTAAATTTAAACCTGTTTTTTATTCTTTATTAAATAAATATTATTTAACATACAATTGATAGATTAAAAACCAATCAATAATTTAAAAAATAGCCATTTACTGCTTTAACTTTGCTTTTTACTGATAAAATAACAAATTTTCTTATACTGAAAAAATCTGCTATTTCAATTTTCACTATTTTTTTCTTAGTATAGCAATAGAAAATCCACTTTTTTTGCAGTAATCTCATACCACTCTTATTGGCAATTTTTACCTAAAAACGACCAGTGGTATCACCAATATGCTTTATAAATTCACCCCCATTATTCTTCTCATAATTTCCAACGTTTTTATGACATTTGCTTGGTATGGACACCTAAAATATGGCAATAAACCCCTTATTGTTGTCATTGTTTTAAGCTGGTTGATTGCCTTTGTTGAATACTGTTTTGCTGTACCTGCAAATCGCATTGGTCATAATTACTACAGTGCGGCAGAATTAAAAACCATACAAGAAGTGATTACTTTAACTATTTTCGCTATTTTTTCTGTCACTTATTTAGGAGAAAATTTTACATTAAATCACTTTATTGGTTTTCTTTTAATTGGTGCAGGCGCTTTATTTATCTTTAAAGGACCTTTTTAGAAAAACCGAGTAATAGATATTGTTAGCTCATTTTTTCAGCACATTTTCTACGCTTATTTTATTATCGCCTTATCAAAAACTGATAAGGCTTTTTTATTCGAAACTTAACTTTTTGATTACTTTTAATACTATTTATAGTGTGGCTTTTATGGAGGATAAAATAACACCATCACTTACCATTAAGTTATATAGTCTATTTAGATGATTTTTCCAAAACAATAGTCTGTTTTGTAATAAATATCTTCTATATATAGAAACATTTCTCTTGAAAAATATTTTTCATTCAGCGCATAATGATTGCTCTAAGAGAAGCATCGTTTCTCTGTCTTTTTTTTGCCTCTCTTAAACTACCGCACACTTAAAAGGTGCGTTTTGTCACTTTAACGTCAGATAAAATGGTATCTGGTATGAGCAAACATTCTAACGATTTTATTTATATGCAGGATAATCCCTGTATGCATTGTGGTGCTTGTTGCGCCTATTTTAGAGTTTCATTCTATTGGGCTGAAATGGTAAGTGGTGGAGGTGTGGTTCCTGATGAATTAACAGAGCCGTTAACACCTTTTCTCTCTTGCATGAAAGGAACAAACTCTAAAAAACCACGCTGTGACAAACTGATTGGTGAGGTGGGAGAGTGTGTAAGCTGTTCTATCTACGAACAACGCCCTTCTCCTTGCCGTGAATTCCAACAATCTTGGGTAAATGGCATCCATAATGAAGCTTGCGATCGTGCGAGAGCTGCTTATGGTTTACCACCATTAACTCATATCACATTGCCTCACACCGCGTAAGACATCAGAGGGGTTAATCCCCTCCTGATCATTCAATACCATCCAATATGCATTTTTATAAAAAAATAAAATAATACAACAAAAAATCATTATTAAATAACACGTTAGTTTGACTTTATTTTTAAATAACCTAGTATATAAGGTAATTAACTAATAACTCTTATTTAGTGAGGTTTTTTATTTAAAAAAAGTAACAAAATTGGGGGGTATTATGATCAGTAGCTCTTTTTTTATCCTTTTCCTTTCTTTTATCTGTTCTACTGCTGTCGTTAGTATGTTACTCGGTGGCTTAGAGGAATAATTATGAATATTTCTGATGAGAATATTCTTTCCCAGAAATAATGCCCATACTTTACATAAAATTAGTATGGGCATTATTTTTCTTATTGTTTAATTTTTATATTTGTTTTTACTGTTGTTATTTTTATTCTATTTTTTATAAAAAACTAAACATCTCAAATTTTCCTTGCTTACTTATTTAGTAGTTAGTAGGTAAAGTGTCCGGTTATTCTCCATGAAAATAAGACATCCTCGGCAACTTGCCCAAATCCAATATTATGCATAACTAGATAGCGTTGGTTATCCCAGCTTTTCTTATTTACTACAATACCAATATGAGGCCGCCCATTATCTAGGCGCCAACTAATAATATCGCCTGGTACATAATCTTCTGCATTTTTTGTAATCGGCTTTACTTTTCCTTTTCGTGTAAAAAAGACTTCTAAATTGGGAACTCTACGATGATCAATGTTCGTATCAGGCTTATTCAATCCCCACATTCGTTTACTTGGGTAAGCCGAAAAATGTGCTTTAATGTCTTCATGCAATAGTTTTTGTAAATCAATATCAATCCCACGATAACTACGAATGATCACATCACTACATACTCCTTTATAAGCAGGTACGTCCCCCATTGGGTAATCTATTTTACGATAATCAGAATCATAAAATACGGCTCTTGGTAAGTTAGCTGCATACTCCACCAGCTTTTTATTTTGTTCTGAAGTTATCGCTTGTGCACTTGAAAGAGGAATAATGAGTAAGAGTAATACGCTAATTTTCACTGTATGTTCTCCATGAAAACGTTAAATCCATTATTTAAGAAAGAAGTTGCGTTATCTGTTTATACTGATAAAGCACAACATAAAAACATAAGGGAAGTCTTAATTCGTTTTGATAATAGATATAAAAAGCCGAGCCACCTTTACGGTAAGCTCGGCTGATAAATAAGAGAAAAAATAAGAAAGAGAACAGGTAAAAGAAAGTAGTTTAGTTCAGCACAATATGACTTTTACGGCGTAAACTTGCAAAAAGCATATAAATTGCCGTCACTAATAACACCACAAAGAAAAAATTCATAATGCCATTATTGGCTTGAGCCATAAACATCCCCGCCCCTAAAGGTCCAATAGCAGAGCCAATGCTATAACTTAATAGCATCACTTGTGTGATAGCGACAATGTAATTCACATTCACATGATCACACGCCAATGTAATAGCGATAGGATAAAGTGCAAAAGAAGACATTCCCAATAGCGCTAGTGCAATAATAAGCACCATATAATCGCTAGAAAGATAAGTCAGCCCCATGG
Source organism: Proteus faecis (assembly GCF_030286765.1). Classification (NCBI taxonomy): domain Bacteria; kingdom Pseudomonadati; phylum Pseudomonadota; class Gammaproteobacteria; order Enterobacterales; family Morganellaceae; genus Proteus; species Proteus faecis. The sequence continues at coordinate 334,796 of NZ_JASVWV010000002.1, read as the reverse complement.
CAAAAACGCCCACTAAACACATCATCGCTAATAACAGTGTTTTGCTTATCATCACAGACAATTTGCTAATAATAGGCTGAACCACCATTCCACCTAAAATAATTGCTGCCATCAACACACCTATTTGGTCTGTTGTAAATTGCCCTTGATTTAAAGCTAATGGCATCATGCCATAAATACTGCCCATGACAACACCAGACACCATACAGCCCACTAAAGCAGCTTTATTTAATCGACTCATCTGCTTGAGTGACAAACTTTTATGATCATGTCCTTGTGGTTGCCCTTGTTTAAAAAGCAGAGGCGGTAACACGGCGATTAATAACAAAACTAATATCGCCATAAACGGGATAGCGCCTTGTGTACCAATTGCACCAATTGCCAATTGTCCTAATGTCGTGCCACCATAAAGCGAGGTCATATAAAAACCTAAGCGTTTAGCTCGCTCTTTAGGATTATCACCAATTAATAGCCATGACTCGACAACAACAAATATACCTGCGACCGCCATACCACCAATAAAACGGAAAACTATCCATGCTGATAAATAAGGCATGAAAGGCAACACACCGACAGTCACTGCCAGTAATAATAAAAATACAACGAAAGAAAGACGATGCCCTATTCTTGCAATAATAGGTTCTATCATGACGGAACCTATTAACAATCCAATAAAATAAATACTTGCTAACCAACTGGCATAGAGTGTATCCATTCCAAAACTGCTCATAGACAGCGGAATTAAACTCATTAAATAGCCCGATGCAATAGCAAATACCGTTAACCCAGCCACAGGTACTAATGTACTGTCGCCTTTGCGTACCAAAGTAGTGTGCTGTTTCACTACCCTCGTCTCCACAATCAAAACGGTTGATGATGCGCTGTTTTCTCGATGCCAGATAGAGGCGGTTCTTTTATCTAGGAAAGATAAAAGAAACAAAGGTGAAAACAGTGGATGGCGTCCCTAAAATTAGGAGACGCGAATATAACGTTTAAATGATGATAAATAAAATTATAAAATCTAATGTCAGAAGACAATTTTATTTATATCAATCGTAATTATCGCCTTTTCTAGCCAAAATAAATAGCGCTAATCTGATCTTTATTTTTATTAAAAGATAAGTATTTTTACATACATAGTGGCAAGTAAATACGTACCCAATTAAATAGAAATAATAAGAAGATACTGTTGTTTATTCAACAATCTTTTCTAAAGCAATATTAATCGCATCAGGAATTGAACCACCATGACCTTTGCCTTCAAACAGATAAAATTCACACTGTTTTCCTGCTTCTGACAAATATTCACATAACTGACGTTGCGTTAACCAACTACTACGCTCTTGATAATTTTTCTGTTGCTCTTCACTTAATCGGCTTAAGTCTGGTTTTTCTTCTTTTTCACCTAAGGTTATTGTAATAGAAATATCATTAGGAATAGCTTGCCATTGCTCTTTTGTTACCCATTCACCTTTCCCCCACCATAATGATGGACTTGCTGCAATATAATGTTGAAATGTTTCTGGATGATTGAATAAAACATAGAGAGTAAATACACCACCAAAAGAGTGACCAAACAGAGATTGCTGAGTAATCGATATTTTTTCTTCAGCAAGTTGCTCTAACACATAAGGTCTTACTTGCGTTAAAAAGAATTGATAAAAATTCTCTGCATTTCCGCCTCGACTAAATGCATCGCCTTTTACACTCGGCGTATAGTCATGCGTTCTCTCTGTAATAAAATAAGCTTTATCCCCCACATAACCCACACTGATAATTGCGGGTAACGATTTATTTTTCTGCTTTATAGCTTCGTTTATCATCAACGGAAACTGAGCATTTCCATCAACACTATAAATTAATGCTGTCTTTGTGGTGTTTTTAGGGATCGCCAGAAAAAGGCGATACTGTTTTCCTTCATATGCCACTTCTTTATCTGTAATTTGGTAAAAAGAGTGAGCCTGAGACTCAATATCAGGAACCTCTTGGTTAGGTCTAGCTTGAGCAATCGCAGATAACATAATCATTCCACATAACATTAGTATTCGCATAAATCAGATACTCTGTCGGTAATTTAAAAATGAAACCTTAAAATAATAAAGGGACATAAAAAATAAACCCCATATTTAATACGGGGTTTATTCTAATTTAGGCTAGATTAGAAGCTATATTTAATATTCGCCCAATAACGACGACCTTCATCGACAACCCAGTTACCGCCTTTATCATTTACAGCGGGGCCTGTTTCATCTGTAATATTTAATACCGCAAAATTAAACATTGTGTTTTTATTAAAGTTATAGGTCATCCCTAAATCAAAAGTTGTGTACCCACTACGATAACGTGCACCAGTGTAACCATTCCGCTGTGCAGCCCAGATTTGTTTCCCTGTATAGGCGGTATTGGCATAAAAACTGGTTGCTTCATCAAACTGCCAATCAACTCGTGCATTAGCGCTATGCTTTGGTGTCATATCAAGTGGATAGCCTTTTAAAGATTCACCAGATGCTAATTTCTCATCATCACTTCTACGTTCTGAATCAATATAGGTGTAGTTTGCATTCACGTGCCAACTTTCAGCAATAGGGAATCCCACTGCTGTTTCGATCCCTTTAATATTTGCTTTACCCACATTATCGAATTGATACAGTTTTAAACCTGTAATGGGATCTTTTTCACCCGTATCATAGTTTGTTAGCTTATCTTTAAAATCAGTATTAAAGAAAGTCACACTTGCGGTAATACCATCCCCATTATCATAGCCGATACCAATTTCTTGGCTAACTGATGTTTCAGGTTTTAAATCACGATTACCGTACATAATCGCACGGCCTTTTTCAGTTGAAGTACCGTATTGAGGACTGATTTCACGTAAACTTGGCGCTTTAAAGGCTTTCGCTACACCACCTTTTAAAGTCAATTCATCAGTTAAATGATAAACGGCATACGCTCTTGGGCTCCAGTGATTACCGTAATATTCGTGATCATCAAGGCGCACACCACCCGTTAACGCCAAGTTGTCTGTTACACTATATTCATCTTCAAGGAATAACGCTTTTTGATCAGCGGTAATCGTGGATTGCTGAATACCAGAACCCGTGGATGATTCATCTTTTAAACGCGAATATTGATATTGACCACCAAAAGTCATTACGTTATCCGGTAAGAATGCGGTAAATTTCGCATCAAAAACAGTATTGGTAATTTCAGGGCGACGATCTTCGTAATACTCTTCACGCTCCTTCGTCGTTTTATCAATCATTTCTGTTTTGGTAATACGCTTAGTTTGTTCTTGATACACACTTAATTCTGAATGCAGAATATCAAACTGATTTTTATAGGTTAATGCCCAGTGGTTACGGTCATTATTGGTTTCTAACATTTTATTTTCATCAAGACGCCCACCTCGATTGGTAAACTGACTCATGGATTTACCTGGTGTCGTTGTACGCTGTAACGTATTGCGACCCGCTTCTAATAAAATAGTTTGGTTATCAGTTGGTGTGAATGCCAATTTTGCCGTAATATTTTTGTTGTCATTACGACCTTGACCATAAGTAATTTTATCTTCAGCACGTAAATAGGTATTGCCGTAAAGTTGTAAGCCTAATTTATCTTCAATTAGAGGTCCTGAAAGATAAAAATCACCATTAATGGAATCACCAGCATCACGGTTATGTTGCAATGTACCACCAAGTGCAACAGAGCCATGCCACTCTTTTGTTACTGGTTTAGTGATAATATTGATAACACCACCCATCGCATCAGAGCCATACAGAGATGACATTGGTCCACGGATCACTTCTATTCGTTCAATCGCATCTGCTGGTGGAATAAAACCACCTTCATACCCCCCACTTCCATTAGGACGTGACTCACGGCTATTTTGGCGGCGACCATCAACAAGAATAAGAGTGTATTCGCCCGGTAAACCACGCATCGTAATTTCTTGTTTATTAGCATTTCCATTAATGCTAACGCCTTCAACGCCTTTTACAGCGTCAGCTAAATCATGAACGGGTTTCTTGGCGAGTTGTTCTTTGCTGATGACAGTAATACTTGCTGGTGCATTTGTAATTTGTTGAGCAAATCCAGATGCTGATACAACAAGTTTTTCTTCTTTATTTTCTTGTGCATACAGCGGGTAAGAGGCAGATAGAATACAGGCTGTTAAAACGCCCATTTTAAAGTTCATTAGAGATCCCCTGAATATATAACAATTATAATAATGAGAATGATTGATATTATCTTAACCAAATAGTTATGAGAATGATTTTCTTTTCGTATTTATTGTTTTTTTTTAATCTATATCAAAGAAAATTAGTGCCTTTCCTATTAGGTACAAAAAGAACGGATTTTTGAACACAACAAAAAAAAGCAGATGGCATAACCATCTGCTTTGTATCGTTTTGTAGAATATTTTTAGATTTAGAGAATTAGCAAATTACAATCTTGTTATTACCAGAATACGGCATAAAGCACACATAAAATGATCATAATGGTGTAGGAAGCAATATTGAACCCACTTTGTGTTTTAAAGGTTTTATCTGTTAATGCTATCGCCCCTATACTGTCATCAGTTTTAGTCGAACTTAAACTAACTAAAGCAATCACAACAGTAGTAAATATAAAGGTGTACATCATTTGATCAAGGAATGGCATACCTAATGGCATTAATTTTAGGAACAACGCAAACGGTATAGATAAAACCACACCAATGATTGCACCTTTTGCATTCGTTTTTTTCCAGAATAAACCTAATAGGAATACTGCTAAAATTCCTGGGCTCACTAAGCCTGTATATTCCTGAATATATTGGAATGCCTGATCGATACCACCTAATAATGGCGCAATAAAGCAAGCAATAATTAAAGCAACAACGGCACTAATACGCCCCACATTCACTAAACGTGTTTCAGAAGCTTTTGGTCCAATATATTCTTTATAAATATCCATCGTGAAAATAGTCGCGATAGAGTTAAGCATAGAGGCCAAGGATGAAACTATTGCAGCGGCAAGTGCAGCAAAAACAACGCCTTTTGCACCTACTGGTAAGAACTGAGTTAACCAAGGATAAGCTTTATCTGCTTGTGACAACGTTGGAATATGCGCTTGTGCCATTGTCCCTAACCCCGCCATTAATTCAGGGTTAGTTGTAATAACAAATGCAGCAATACCAGGCACAACAACAAGGACAGGCACGATAAGTTTCAAGAATGCAGCAAACACTAGCCCTTTTTGTGCTTCGTTAATAGATTTAGCGGCTAAAGCGCGCTGAATAATATATTGGTTAAAGCCCCAATAATAGAGATTAGCAACCCATAAACCACCAATCAGTACCGCGATACCAGGTAAATTCATAAATTGCGGATTATCTTTCTCTAAGATCATTTTAAAGTGATCAGGTGCGGCTTGTGTCATTTTGCTCAAACCTTCCATGATCCCACCATCTCCACCGATATAGCTGACTGCTAATACAGTGGTAAATAAGCCACCAAGGATAAGGAAGAACACTTGTACTACGTCTGTCCATGCAACAGCAGAAAGTCCACCATAAAGTGAATAGATAACAGCAAATAATGCTAAACCAATGATGGCATACATCATCGGTACACCTAGTATGGTTTCTAGTGCCAATGAACCTAAATAAAGAACCGAGGTTAAGTTAACAAAGATAAATAATGCCAACCAGAATACGGCAAGAATGGTTTTTAAATTACGGCTTTTAAAACGATTCTCAACAAATTCTGGAATGGTATAAATACCTTTTTCGATAAAGACAGGTAAAAAGTATTTAGCAACAATAATTAATGTCAGTGCGGCCATCCATTCATAAGAGGCGATAGCAAGACCAATGGAGAAACCAGATCCTGACATACCAATAAATTGTTCTGCTGAAATATTAGCAGCAATAAGCGAAGAACCAATTGCCCACCAAGGAAGGGTTTTACCTGCTAAAAAATAGTCCTTTGTTCCTTTTTTCTCACCATCCTTTGAACGAGAAACCCATAATCCTAGACTAATAATGATAACAACATAGAGGGCAAAAATTGCATAGTCTATTGTGCTTAACCCAACACCTTCTGTATGCATAATATTTTCCTTTCAGACCCATAGAGAGAATAGGGCTTCAATGTAAACGTTTTCACAATCTTTTTCCGTTACTCTGTTCACAAATTTATCGCTCATGTTACGTAAATGGATCATAAAATAGGAAAACAAACGATTAGCATGATGAGTAAAGTAAGATCTAAGCTTAAAATACGATAATAATTTTATTTAAAAAATCTCAGATAGTTAAATAACCGTTGAAAAAAGATCTAAAAATGATAACGATTACACTAACTGATTAAATATGACCTCTTAATGTTGAAAACCATTAAGAGGATCAGCTAAATAAAAAGTAAATAAGGTAATTAAGCGAGGTGGCTAAGATTAAAAACGGAATTACGTTGAACTAATGTTGGCGAGAAAATACGTTGTTTCTGTTCAAGTATTTCACCTTTAGAAAGCTTGATAGCAAGTGTTGCAGCTTGCTCTGCCATCATTTGTACAGGATAACGTACCGTAGTTAAACGAGGGTGAATATAACGTGCAATTAAGACATCATCAAAACCAATAACTGAGATTTTTTCAGGTACAGGGATTTCATTTTCATCAAGAACAGATAAAGCCCCTGCGGCCATAAAGTCGTTGTAAGTCACTACGGCTGTAAAATCAATTGATTTTGTTAGCAAATGCATCATGGCTTTTTCCCCGCCTTCACCTTCCGGCTCACCATATTCAATATAGCTTTCGGACAATGAGATATTATTAGCTTCTAATGCAGCTTTATAACCAGCAAGGCGCTGAGTTGTATCTTCAATATGATGAGTTGATGAAATATACGCAATTTTAGTATGGCCTTGGCGGATAAGATGCTCTGTTGCCATCCATGCCCCTTTATAATTATCTAAAGCAACACAACGTTCAGCAATTTCAGGAATAAAACGGTTAATCAATACCATGCTTTTAACTTCATGCGCATAAGCCAGCAACTCTTCATCAGAAAGTGCTTTTGAATGGATCACAAGGCCATCACAGCGGCTATTAATCAATAACTCAATAGATTGTCGCTCATCTTGAGCATCATGATAACCATTACAGACCAAGATGTGTTTCCCTGATTGTCTTGCAACGTTATCAACCGCTTTAACGAGTGTGCCAAAAAAGGGATCAGAAACATCATGCACTAAAACCCCCAAAGTTTGCGTACTTTGACTAACCAAAGCCCTTGCTGCCGCATTAGGTCGATAGCCCAGCTTTTGCATCGCTGCATTAACGGTTTCGATAGATGTTTGACTTGCTTTCGGCGAGTTATTTATGACTCTAGATACAGTCGCGACAGAAACACCCGCTTCTTTCGCTACATCTTTGATAGTCGCCATATCCACTCCTTATGGATCACCTTTATTCATGGTTAAGAAATAACGAACCGTTAATCTACAAACAAAGAAAAAAGAGAGTAATAGAATTTAAGTGGCTTGATTATCAGCGAAGAAGTGAAATTTAAAAAGTAAAAAGATCAAATAAATAGTGAAAAGGAAAGCGTTTACACTTTCCTTTTATTATTACGAGTAAAACTTATAGATTGTTTGGCTATTCCACGCTGTATTTGCAGGTAAAATACCTTGATTTTCATGCCATTCAGGATGATTAGGGCCATCTGGAAAATATTGTGTTTCTAATGCCAATCCTGAGTAATTGCCGTAATGGCGGCTCTTTCCTTTTGTTCCTGCCAGAAAGTTACCTGTATAGAACTGGACAGAAGGCATGGTTGTAAAAACATCCATTTTAAGTTCACCTTCGGGGGCAACAACAGTCGCAACGGGCGTTTTATCCTCGTTTGCTTTCTTATCTAAAATAAACGCATGATCATAACCATTCGCGGCTTTTTGGCATTCATCTACCATAAAATCGAGACCAACACGTTTTAATTTACGAAAATCAAACCCCGTTCCTATTACACTTACAAATTCACCCGTAGGAATATTACCTTGACCATTTTTTAAATAATGAGACGCACAAATTTTTAAATCATGCTCAAGTGCAGTACGCTCAGTATGTTCACCTGCAAGATTGAAATAAGCATGATTAGTTAAACTTAGTGGTGTGGCTTTATCACTTATCGCCTGATAATCAATACATACTTCATTATTATCTGTCAGAGTATAGGTCACATTAACTTTCACAGTACCAGGAAAACCTTGATCACCATCTTTTGATATCAGTGAAAAAGTAACAGATTGAGAAGATTGTGCGGTGATCTCCCAGCGAAGATGACTGAAGTTTTGCTTACCACCATGTAAGGTATTTTTACCTTCATTCGCACTAATTTTATATTCTTGCCCGGCTAATACAAACTTAGCCCCAGCAATACGATTAGCAAAACGACCAACCGTTGCACCTAAATACGCTGTTTGTTGTTTATGGGCATTCATATCCGCAGAGCCTAATAACACATCTCGACGATATCCATTAACGGGTACAATACAGGTTAACCAAGTTGCACCAATATCCATTAAAGAAATGGACATACCAAAACGATTTTTAAGCACCACTATTTGCGCAGGTTTTCCATCTGATGCAGGTTGTGCTGTCATTTGTTCAGGTTCAAGAAAGCGAAGCTCATTAGTCGCCATTATTTTGCCTCCGAATAGCCCGCTCCTTGGCTTGCAGAGCAGACATAGATAGTTTCTTTTAATCCCGTTTTAGCTTCGTATTGCGCCTTAACAGAGTCAACGACTTTATCAACTAAATCTGGTGTCACTAATGCTACGACACAACCGCCAAATCCACCACCAGTCATTCTTACACCACCACGATCACCAATCACCGATTTCACGATTTCAACCAATGAATCAACCTCTTTGACTGTGATTTCAAAATCATCGCGCATTGAGTGATGTGATTGCATCATTAACTGGCTCAATGTGGTTAAATCACCATGGCGTAAAGCTTCTGCTGCATCTAATGTACGACCATTTTCAGTGATAACATGACGTGCCCGACGATAAACCACTTCGCTCATTAATGCTTTTTTTGCCACTAAATCCTCTAATGTGGCATCTCTTAATGCAGTCACATTTAGAATACGAGCAGCTTCTTCACACTGTTGACGACGGGTATTGTACTCACTATCCACTAAACCACGCTTTTTATTGGTATTGATAATCATCACGATCATATTTTCGGGCATGGTTACCGCCGACGTTTCTAATGAACGACAATCGATTAATAGTGCATGATTTTCTTCACCACAAGCCGAAATAAGTTGATCCATAATGCCACAATTACAACCGACAAATTGGTTTTCTGCTTTTTGGCCATTTAATGCAATCTCTTTTTGGCTAATAGGTAATTGATAAAGTGTTTTAAGCGTTTGACCAATGGCAACTTCTAACGCAGCAGAAGAACTTAACCCTGCACCTTGAGGAACATTTCCGGATATCGCAATATCCATACCATGAAAAGAGTAGTTATCTTTTTGTAGAAAATGAATAACACCACGAACGTAATTAGCCCACATTTTATTAGGTAAAAATTCAATGGTATTATCGAGGCTAAATTCATCAACATCATTTTGGTAATCAACCGCAATGACACGAATAGTATTATCATCTCGTTTTGCTGCTGCAACGACCATTTGATAATTAATTGCACAAGGTAAAACAAAACCATCATTATAATCAGTATGTTCACCAATAAGGTTTACCCTACCTGGCGCTTGAATAAAATGTGTAGGTGCGTAACCAAATATAGTTGAAAATGAACGAGTCACATTATTAATAAGTGCCTGCATAATAAATCCTTAGCTTAAAATTAAGTAACAGAAACCCCATCACATCATTATGTAAATAATGAGATGTTTGATTTAATTTATTTCGTGCTCAATAAAAAGCAGATTAATTAAAATACCTAGCCATATCGCAGGTCGTTAACGTTGCTCTTTATAATGAATATCACTTACTTGACGTAAATTATTCGCGGCTTGTTCTGGCGTTAGATCTCTTTGCGATTCTGCCAACATTTCATATCCCACCATAAATTTACGCACAGTGGCTGAACGTAATAATGGCGGATAGTAAAGTGCATGTAATTGCCAGTGATCGATATTTCTCTCATCTTTAAAAGAAGGTGCAAAATGCCATCCCATTGAATAAGGGAAAGAACAATGGAATAAATTATCATAACGGCTTGTTAATTTTTTCATTGCAATAGCGAGATCATCTCGCTGAGCACTATTTAATTCACTCATTCTTCGAATGTGCACTTTAGGTAACAACATCGTTTCATAGGGCCAAGAAGCCCAATAAGGAACGACTGCCAGCCAATGTTCTGTTTCAACTACAGTACGAGTTGCATCTTTACATTCAGCATCAACATAATCGATTAATAGATTGCGCCCGTATTTTTCAAAGTAAGCTTTTAATTGCGTATCTTTTCGTGCTAATTCATTAGGCAAGAAATCACTTGCCCAAATTTGCCCATGAGGATGAGGTTGAGAGCATCCCATCGTTTCGCCTTTATTCTCGAAGACTTGAACCCAAAGATATTCTTTGCTGAGTGATTCTATTTGGTTATCCCAAGTATCAACAATTTTACGTAAGCTACTGACGGGCAATTCTGGGATCGTTTTTCCATGATCAGGCGAGAAACAGACAACTCGACTAATTCCTCTTACTGTTTGAGTCTGAAATAACGGGTTTGATGAAGGCTCAACATGATATTCATCTTGCAACAATGCAGAATGATCATTATTAAAGACATACGTTCCTGTGTAATCGGGGTTTTTATCGCCGGAAACACGGGTATTATTGGGACACAAATAGCAGTGGGGATCATAAGAGGGAAGTGTCGCAATCTGAGGCTTTTCATCTTTGCCATTCCAAGGTCGTTTCGCTCTATGTGGTGAAACTAAAATCCACTGACCAGTTAACGGATTGTAACGACGATGAGGATGTTCAACAGGATCAAAAATCAGTTTCGACATAACCTTCTCTCTTATTTATTTAAGATTATCTAAAAACTTTAAATCTTATTTCAGATAACCATTTGGGTTTTGTAACTGCCAACGCCAAGCATCCGCAGCCATATCATCAATTGAACGAATGGCTTTCCAGTGTAAATCTTTCTCTGCTTTTGCAGGGCTTGACCAACATTCTGCAATATCACCAGGTCGGCGAGCTTGTAATTGATAAGGAATAGGCTTACCGCTAGCTTTACGAAATGCTTCAATCATTTCAATCACGCTAGTACCATTACCTGTTCCCAAATTATAAATATGTAAGCCCGCTTTTTTACCTAGTACATTTAATGCTGCGATATGACCATCAGCCAGATCCATAACGTGAATATAATCACGAACACCTGTACCGTCTTTTGTTGGATAATCATTACCAAAAACAGCTACTTGTTCACGACGACCAATTGCCACTTGAGAAATATAAGGAGTTAAGTTATTTGGAATACCTTTAGGATCTTCGCCCATCGTACCTGATGGATGCGCCCCTACTGGATTAAAATAACGTAACAAACTAATAGACCAACTTTCATCAGCAATAAATAAGTCAGATAAAATACGCTCAACCATATATTTACTGGTGCCATAAGGGTTAGTTGTCCCCCCTACTGGCGAATCTTCAGTAATAGGAACCGTTTGAGGATCACCATAAACAGTTGCAGATGAGCTAAAAATAATGCTTTTTACACCCGCATCACGCATACAACGCACTAGCACCAATGTGCCATTAACATTGTTATCGTAATACTCAATTGGCTTCTGAACAGATTCACCGACCGCTTTCAATCCTGCGAAATGAATAACAGACTGAATAGAATGCTTAGCAAAAATTGATGCTAATAGCTGGTCATCACGAATATCACCGTTATAAAACAGAGGGCGTTTACCTGTTAAAGCTTCAACACGATTAAGTACTTCTTCATTCGCATTGCTAAGGTTATCTAAAATAATCGGTGTCATTCCCGCTTCGATCATTTGTACGCAAGTATGACTACCGATATATCCCATACCACCTGTTACTAATATTTCCACATTCACCTCTTTTGATTCAATTCAAAGGAAAAGCGCAAGACGGTTTCTGTTCACTGACACAGAGTTTAACAAGATCAACAAAATCATTTCGTGATCAAACCGACATTTAGTGTAAACGTTTACACACTTTTCGCACATATAACATTTAATAAAAGTATGAGTTTAAAATTGTATTACAGTAAGTTAATGCAATACGTAACACATCCACCTCTTTATCTATAAAAAATGACACCCATTTAAAGTAAACGGTTACATCTGAATTAATCCGTTAATTACATGATAAAACTGACATTCAATACGTTTTATCATACCTTATTAACTTCCCCGCTAATATGTTTAAGCGGAGTAAGAACACTCCCCTCTAAATAATTCGAGGAAAAAACAATCAACAACTATATACAATAAGCACCACCAATAAGTACCCAATAAGCACGTTGAATATATAAGGAAAATGTAATGAAACCGATTGTCGTGCTATATCAAGATCTTCCCGAAAAACTGTACAACAAACTATCTGACTTTGCTGATATCAAACAATTTAAAACACTCTCTTTAGACTCTAATGACTTCCGTTTAGCGCTTGCTAATGCCTCTGGATTACTAGGTGCTGGTGGCAATATCGATGAAAACTTTATTAACCAAGCACCTCATTTAAAAGCCGTTTCAACGGTATCTGTAGGCTATGACAATATTGACGTTAATGCACTCACCAAACGTAATATTAAACTAATGCATACTCCAACGGTATTAACAGATACTGTCGCCGATACCATGATGGGATTAGTCCTTGCCGTAGCAAGACGTATCCCTGAACTTGCTGATAATGTTAAACAAGGTTTATGGGTTAAAGGTATCACAGCTGATTGGTACGGTACTGATGTTCATCATAAAACCATGGGTATTATTGGCATGGGGAGAATAGGTAAAGCCTTAGCACAGCGCGCACACTTTGGTTTTAATATGAATATTCTTTATCACTCACGAACAGAATATACAGAAGTAAACAATAAATTTGCAGCAAAGCATTGCTCTTTAGATACCTTATTACAGCAATCTGATTTCGTCTGTATCACGTTGCCATTAACACCAGAAACATATCATTTAATGGGGAAAAAACAATTTTTAATGATGAAACCTGATGCTTATTTAATTAATGCAGGACGCGGAGCTGTAGTGGACGAATTAGCATTAATCAAAGCATTAGAACAAAAAGAGATCGCGGGCGCTGGACTGGATGTTTTTGAAAAAGAGCCTCTATCTTCATCTTCACCTTTATTAACGATGAAGAATGTCGTTGCTGTTCCACATATCGGCTCTGCAACAAAAGAGACTCGCTATGCAATGGCGGAATGTGCTGTAGATAATCTGATTGCGGCGCTAAGTAATCACGTAAAAGAAAACTGCGTCAATTTCTAAAGCCCTAATTTAAAATATAAAAAAGGTAATGAAAATCTATCATTACCTTTTTTATTAGCTGTTCAATTAAATTTAAGCGGGATCAACGTGAGCCATGACACTCAAGATCTGTTTATTTTGCAAAACATTATTACGTGCATTAACAACAATCTCGTGACTTTCATTGACGGTGAGATCACCTTTGATTTCAAGATGTACATCTACAAGTAAATAATCACCAGAACGACGCGTCTTTAAATCATGAACACCTTGTACACCCGGTGTTGAAACCAGTACCTGTTTGATCTCTTCCAGCGTTTCTTCATCAGCACCTCTGTCCATTAAATCTTGTAGAGCTTGATAAGTAAAACGCCATCCCATTCGCCCAACAAATAATCCGACAATTAATGCGGCTAATGGGTCAAAAAATTTAAATCCAGCCAAACTTCCGATAATACCAATTGCAACAACTAATGAAGAAGCGGCATCAGAGCGTGCATGCCAAGCATTTGCGACTAACATATTTGAGTCGACTTTTTTTGCGACAGCAAGCATATAGCGGAATAAACCTTCTTTAGCCGCTAATGCTAGTAAAGCCACATATAAAGCAACACTATGAACTTCAGGAATAGTAGATGGATCTAAAATTTTATGAATGGCTGAAAACACCATCCCTAAACCCACAATTAATAAAATAACCCCAAGAATAAGTGACGCCACATTTTCATAACGAAAATGCCCATAAGGGTGGTCTGCATCAGGTTTTTTCTGACTCCCTTTATTGGCAATTAAAACAACAAAGTCAGCAATAAGATCAGAAAGTGAGTGAATACCATCAGCAATTAAACCTTGAGAATGTGAGAAAAAGCCCACTGTAATTTGCCAAATGGATAAAATGATATTGACAAAAACACTCACTAAGGTGCTTTTTTTAGCTGCCTTAAATTTTTCAGACTGCTTATTATCAGCCCGATCCAACTCAATATCATCAATGTGATTATGTGTCATAATAATAATCTTATTTGGTTTTAAATAGCCTACTCTATTGCCATAGATAAATAGAGTTCCACAGGTTATTTCAGGTTCCATAACTCATTGGTGAGAATAAAGGACGACTCTGAATAACAATCCAGTTTAGGGACTAAGATTGCTGTCCAGACATCATATTGAGATGTCATTACCTATTAATATGCCATATTTAAATCTTTCTGTCTCTTATTTTTATCAATAAAATCTTATAGATACAAAACAATAATATAATTGATAATCATTCTTTTATGCATTTTCTATTTTTAATGAAAAAAAGAAAATTTAGTTTTTAATACAACATTATTTATTGCTTCCCTGTCAACAAGTTAAGGTGTATAACTTATTTCCATTATATTTCTAATATTATTTTAGACTGTTTTTAATTTTTAATGCTTAATAATATAAAGTAGTAAATAATCATTCTCACTCTTATTTAAAACACAGATCACAGCTATTTTTTACTATTAGGAGATAATAGTAATTATTTTAAACTAACGCTAAGTGAGGTTTGTAATGTATAAGAAAATCCTAGTTCCCATTGATATTTTAGAAGATGAACTTTCTCAGGAACTAATCACTCACATTGAACAAATAGCAAAGGTGGGTAAACCTGAGATCCACTTCCTCACCGTTATACCTAATGCTGAACTTTTCTTTGGTATCGAATTTGCCGCTATTCCTGAAAAATTCAAAGATTCGTCAGAACGTACTCGTCTTGCTTTTGTTGCACTACAAGAAATGATCAAAGATGCAAAAATCCCTGATGAGCAGATTATATGTAATGTTGGTGTTGGTAATGCAAAAGATGAAATTTTAGAATATGCTCGCCACATTGATGCTGATTTAATTGCGATTGCCTCACATAGACCTAATGTTTCCTCTTATCTATTAGGCTCAACAGCATCATCAATTGTACGCCATGCCAAAATGTCAGTTTTAGTTATACGTTAATATTTCGCTTTTAAATCGTAACAAAGCCCTTTGTCTCACCAACAAAGGGCTTTTTAGTAAACTATCATCTATCCTAAATAGGGCTGACTATTATTTTTTAACTGAATCTTGAGTAGTCTCAGCTGCTGACCAAATACGATATTTTACATCAACATCTTTTGGCGCATAAACAACAATAGGTAATTTGCTGTTATAACGGATGAAAGCATCTGATCCTATATTTGCCTGTACAAAGGCATCTTTTTTCGTATTGTCAGCGCATCCCATCATTGTAGACATTGGGCCATTTAAATCACCAACAACATAATAGCTATAACCCCAACCTTCTAAATTCTTTTCATCTAAATCCGCACCAAACCACTGATGATTGCAATCTACTTTAAGTTCTTTACCGATAATTAATTCAACCTGATAATTGCTTTCATTATCTTTTTTCTCTAACTCAATGACATGACGAACTTGATTTTCTTGAGCCTTAGGATAAGGCGCAACTTTATCTAAACTGTCAGTAGCTTGTGCACACGCAGATAAAGACATTGCTGCTACTAAAGATAATATTACTTTGTTCATCACTCTCTCCATTTTTACAGCGAACTCTTCGCCGTTAATAAAATTAGTCAGATGTTTTTATTGCTCGTTATCTGAATACTAATATTTTTAGTGCTTGAATGCTAACATCTTAGTAAATAGTACTATGAGCGGATAATTCTGAATGTTTTAAAAAGAAAAATCACGTTTTTTCATGAAATGTAAATTTGTGATACATCGCCGTGCAGATAAGCTATCTATGATTATACTGAAATAGAGACCCAATTTCTTTTCATAGGAGGTTATATGTTCTCAGATCAGCAATCCCTTGTTTCTCAATTAAGAAATAGTGATCCCCGCTTTGAAGCTCTCTACGATAAACATCATCGACTCGACCAAGAAATTGCTAAATTAGAAGGCCCTAACGGAGCTGGCTATAATGATGAAGTTGCCAAACTAAAAAAAGAAAAGCTTCATCTCAAAGATGAAATGCAAAAAATACTTCAACGAAGTGAAAAATAAGGCTCTTTTTAAGCGATGATTTATTATCATCGCTTTTTATGATTAAAAACAAAGATACCACACCATAAAGATGCATAATTAATATATCTTTTGTTTTTTTAAAGGGCTTAATATGTCATCAATACATGGTCATAAAGTTTTGCAAATGATCCTTTCATCAGAAAATGCATTTACTAAAACAACACTCATTGATGCTATCCATAAACAATTCGGTAATGACTCACGTTTTCATACTTGTTCAGCTGAAAATATGACAGCAGCTGAATTAGTTGATTTCTTAGAAAGGAAAGGTAAATTTATTCCAGCTGAGGGTGGATTTACAACAAGTGAAAATAAGATTTGTCATCATTAATGGATATATCGTGTTAAAGCTCGATTGCCAGTGATTTCCTTTTCTATATCATTGGCTTTTTATATAAACAAATAAAAAGCCAACTCGTTCTGACAATCGTAATTGTTTTACTGCTTTACTTCATTTATTCATCGTCTGTTTGTAACCAACTATCATCTTCCCAAACGCTTTGAATAAGTTCCATTATGTGTTCATGCTTAGTTTCATCTTTTATGCCCGTAACTTGAATCGAGTTCATGCTACTAAAGGCAATACGAAACTGCATATCTGGATATTCTGGAATGATCTTTTTTCTCAGTTCGTGTTCTAAGAGCGGAAATAATGAGTCAGTTACCTTAGATTGTTTATTAAATAAAATTTCCACACGCATTGGTTTCACCATTTAAAGGCAAATAAACTGTATATAAATACAGTAGTATATTCTAAGAAAAAAGAAAAGTCTTTTTGATAAAATTTTTTATCATTATGCATTACATAATATTTTAGCGTCTCTATCGGCTTAATTATAAGATGTATAATAAATACAATATATTACCAAGAGAGAAAGGCATGTCAGGAAAAAGAATAAATCGTGAGAAAAAAACCATTCAAAAAATGATTCACCTCTATGCTCATTCCCATCCTGAAGCTGACGCAGATTATTATCAACAATTAATCAATTATTCCTATAACCGATTAGATAAATGTCGTTATGGTGAAGATAAACCGGCCTGTAAACAATGCCCTATTCATTGCTATCAACCTGCTAAGCGAGAAACAATGAAACAAATCATGCGCTGGGCTGGTCCACGAATGTTAATTTATCATCCAATTTTAGCAATACGTCACCTTATTGACGATAAAAAACCAGTACCTCCACTTCCTGAAAAAAAGCGTACTATTCGTTCAACTGAAAAATAAAATCAGATTTCTTCAAACGGTATAAAACATGCTCGGCTAGAGGATGTGTTTTATCTAATAATGGATGAAAGAAATTATCAGATTGATGCATACCGAGTTTCTTCATTACACCTTGAGATGGAAGGTTTGAAACTGCAGTAAAAGCAACAACCTCTTCTAATCCTAACGTCTCAAAAGCAAATTTAAATACAGCTAAAGCCGCTTCATAGGTATAACCTTTTCGCCAAAACTTTTTTGCTATCCGCCAACCAATTTCTACACAGGGATAAAATGGTAAAGATGCTGATGGTATATTTAACCCAACAAAACCAATAAACTCTTGAGTCTCTTTTAACTCAACCGCCCACATTCCCCATCCATTTTGTTGAATAAATTTTTCACGAATAGTCTCAACCATATTATCACTTTCTAATTGAGATAAAGTGCAAGGGAAATAGCGCATCACTTCAGATGAAGAGTTGATTTTAGAAAAAAATGGCGCTTTATCGCTTTCACGCCATTCTCTTAGATGTAGTCTGGGCGTCTCTAAATTCATCGTTATTCTCTGTTTATATAAAATTAAGACAATAGCGATAAAATAGGATAAGCAACGAACAATGGAAAGAAAAATGGTACTTTATTTTTTGTTTTCTTTTAGTTGATTTTCTACTGAAGCAACAACTTTATCTTTATTTGCATTAGAGCTTTCTTTTATTGAAACAACCCGTTGTTGAGCAACTGATTTTGCTTGATGTTCAACTTGCTCTGATTGCCCAGTAAAAATACCACCACGTTTAATGGACATACTGCCACAACGGCTAGTACCTCGTAATTCACCATGCTCTAAAATATCTAAATTATTTGCAGCGCAGATACCTTTTACAAAACCATCGATAATAATATCAGGTGCTGTTAATTCACCTTCAACTTGTCCCGCATGCATAACACGAATAACGCCATCTTTAACATTAATATTACCGGTTACTTTACCCCAAATTTGGATATCGCCTTCAACATTAATATCACCTTGGAATACCGTTCCTTTTGCAATAATTGTGTATAATTTTTGCTCTGGCATCGGTTTTTTCTCTTCTGTTATTACTGGTGCAACAGGCTCTGCTGCTTTTGGTGTTTCTGTTTTACGACTAAACATAGTGGCTTTTTTTAACCTCAACGTCATAGAATAAATAATAATGCTAAAAATTAGGATTAGAATAATCAAAAATTCGCCAGCTACCTCATAACGCCAAAAAGCAATTAAGGCAAGAGTCCAAATTATCCATATCCCGCTCAATATAATATTTCGCAGTGTTCGCTTATTATCCATAATTAGCTATATCCTTACCTCCCATCCCTGACAATAAATATACTTACACATTCACCATTCTAATAAACAAACGGTAAGCATAATGCCAGCAATAAGCCTATTATTACCTTTTAGTTTTTTGCATTGTTCTTTGATCAAAATAAAATTTAATTTAATTTGATTAAAGAAAAAACTCATTATTTAAATAACCTGCATTTAATGTGAATAAATCGTGATAATTATCAGTTTATTTAGATAAATATTTTTCATTAAAAATTAACATTTTTTTGCTTATCTCAATATACTTACAAAAACTTACTCAAAAAAATTCAGCATATAGAATTGAATTCATCTAAATTTTAGCAAAAAGAAATATGAGAACATTGTCACAATAACAATGAAAATTAAAGGCAAAAACGAGATAAATAGGTAAGTAATAAATTTTTCATGCACTATTTTATGATTTAAAACTTATATCATGTCATATATAAATGGTATATAGTAACATTGGTTAATATAACCAATGGCAACTAAATTTTCTTTTTCAATTTTAATCTTCTTTATATTTATATATAACACTTAATTTCTTTAAATTATCCACAACATCTTATTATCAAGTTTATTACAAAATGGCATTTATAATAAAATTTGTATTTTAAATGCATTTATTATTTTTTTACACTGTAAAGAAAAAAATAAAATCAACTGATTGTTATATATGAGTTTTATCCTCCCCAACATAAAACGTAAATTATTAATTACATTAACACTCATATTATTACTGAACACCTTACAGAAAAAATTTATCCATATTTAATTTCTTTTTGCAATTTATAAAGAATGTCATTAAATTAACAAAATTACTTATCTTAAATTATCAAAACAAAGAACAATGCCTAATATCTAAAAAAAAACCGCATCAAATTAAAGAAAATAGTCTCTTTTTTATTTTTAATAACACTCAATAATAAAGAAGTGTTTTTATAAATATTCAGATATTTACCTTTATAAAAATACAGTGATACTTATATAGTAATTTTGGGCGAAAAATGAATACAATACAGTGTGACAAAACCGATCTATATGATTGTAATATTCAAAAAAGATCTTATTTTTATCCGCAATACCAAATACTCGAAAATGAACAAAAAGCGCTCTTTCTTATCCAAAAGAATGCACTTACATTGCAAAACTGTACTGACACAGTGACAATTAACGAAAACCAAGTTCTTTTTCTACAGCAAGGTAGCTATACAATAAAAACACAAGGTGCAGAACCTACCGATATTATTTATATCCCTCTTTCTGATGACTTCTTAAGAGACTTCATGTCTAAGCACAACGATATCTTGTGCCAAATAGAAAGAGATGACGAATTTTCTAGTGCTTTTATTTGCTTTCAAAACTCCCCTCTTATTCAGTTTTGTAGTAATGGCTTTGAATACCTGACTGCTCAATCTTGCCCTAAAGCTTTCACTCAATTACGTATTGAAGAACTTTTAATTCTATTGCTTTCAACTGAAAATGGCTCTGACTTAATGGCATTATTGCGTCAACTTAGCCATCGTCAAGTCGACCGCTTAAAGATTTTTATGGAAAAAAATCATTTAAAAAATTGGAAGCTCAAACAATTTGCCCGAGAGTTTGGGATGGGATTAACAACGTTCAAAGAACTTTTTAATCATGTTTATGGTACTTCACCAAGAACATGGATCTGTGAAAGACGAATTATTTACGCACATCAACTGCTACTGACCACTGAAATGAGCATTGTCGATATCTCAATGGAATCAGGCTTTTCAAGCCAATCATACTTTACACAAAGTTATCACCGTCGTTTTAATATGACGCCAAGTAAAGCGAGAAATATCAGATCAAAATTATAAAAAATCCAACCGAATATCACAATATAAAAGCCCAATTCACATATAGAATACTCGAAATGTATTTTTAAGAGTGAGTTGTATATCGTGATAATTGAAAATAACTTTAATCCTCAAATCCATTACTACGATTATTTGGATTTATTAAGAAAGATGTTAGCTACTCAAGATAAAGAAACTGTAGATAACTTATTCAATTTACAGTTTTCTTTATTTTTTAATAAAGATATTGTTAGTAAGTATCAAGAAACTAACAATCATCAAATAAAAATTCTTTCACGCTTTATCTATCGTGAGAGCTTAGATAATTTATTACGCTCGACTTGGTTTTTACGTAAAAAGCATTGTTTTGTCCCTATCAGCAAAGAAGATATACGTCATATTATTACGTTAAAGCATATTTCTAATTTAGAAACACCAAATGCTATTTTTAGCGTAAACGACTGGGATGAAAAATTAAAGGCAAAGGTAATACTTTCCTTGCATTTTCGCCTAATTCAAGTTGTCATAAAACCATTATTTATTTGGTGGGTTAAACAGGTGACACCTCAGATATTTCCTCTTTATGAAACAAAAAGGATCTTAGAATTACAAATTAAACAATTTAATAATATTAAGTTATTTGAGAAAAAACAACCATCATATAGTGATGATTCTTTTTTATCTTTAGAACAAATAGACGCAAAGTTAGAATCTGACAAATCTAAACTCTTAGCTATCAATGAGTTATTACAAAAAGAAGGTCAGCTATTGATCGAACACTGGAAAAATGAACCTATCTTTAACGTTGAAATCAATAATACTTTAGATTACATCAGAAAAACGACACCAAATTCTGAATTAATAAAACCGCTATGGAATATTTTAAATAGTATTCCGGAACATCCTGAAAACTGCAAAAAATTAAAGGATTGGCTACTAGAAAGAGAACTTTGCTTAAAGAACGATGAATATTTATGGCAATAATAAAAACACTACTCCTTTCTACATAAAAAAGAAGAGCTAATGTTAGTTTTTATTATTCTATTTAATATCTAAAACCTCAATTGTCACGATAGACATGGATTCTGGTGGTACCTGTCCTGGTACACCATTTTTCCCATAACCGCCACCTGGTTTTATATAAATTTTGGCTTTACCATTGATACCCGCTTTTGCAATAAAGGTATTCAGTGGTAATGGCAGTTGACGGTAAGGTAAGATAAGCGGCTTAGCTTTATCATAATTAATAGTTACAGTACCGTCTGTCAACTCTTCATGCATTGTAAATACAACGGCTTTACCTGCAATTGAAGCCACAGGCTTACCCTGTTTTAATATTTTAAAATAGGTATTATCATCATATTGTACGTAATTTTGTTTTTGGATCTCAGATAAAATGGATTTATTGCGTTGAGCATTATCTTTTCCAATAATCGAATAAGCATAAGCAAGTTGCCCTGCAATCATCTGCCCTTCGCCTGCCATTTTTCCCAGTTGCTCTTTTAGCGTTTTATTCTCTTTTAAAATATTACTAGTATCTGTGTTAACTTTCGCTAACTCAGCATCTTTTGCTTTAATTTGCTCATTTAATTTAGTAATAGATTCTGTTTGCTGTTGCTTTAATTTACTAATTTGTTGGGTGTTTTCTGTGTTTTGTTTTTCTAATTGTGTTTTCGCTTCAGCTAATTGAGCAATCAATTTATCCGTTGTATTTTGCTTTTCAGTAAGTTGTTTTTCTAGCAATACTAAAGCTTTCTCGCTCTCTGTCTTGCTCGTGGTAACTTGAGCTAACGCAATATTATTCTCTTTAAATTGTGTATCTAATGTTTGATATTTATTCGATAACTCATTTTGTGCTTTCTCTAACTTAGCTATCAAATTATTTTTATCAGTAATTAAATTCTCAAATGCTTTTTCACCAGCAGATAAACTTTTCTTCAAGTCCGCTAATTCAGTGACTTTATTATCTAACTGTGATTTTAATTCTGGGATCGCTTTTAATTTCTCATCCACTTGCTCTTTTTGCTGTTGAACAGCTAAAAGCGATTTATTAAGTTGAATTTGCTCCTGATTACTTTTTTCAACTTGTGTTTTTAGTTGTGCTATTTCTTTTCGTTGTTCTTCAACAAGTTTGCTATGAGCGTCTTGCTGCTTTTCTGCATCTGCTACTTTTAATGCAAGTTCTTTAGATAAATCTTCACGCTCTGATGTAATTTTCAATAATGTACTTTGTAATCTATCTATCTATCTCTTTTTTCGCAGAGTCATCTTTCAACAATAGTTGAGCCTGTGTAAGTTGAGTCTGCACATCTTCTTTTTCTTTCTTTATTGTTGCTAATTGATTTTGTACATTGGTGAGTTGGTTAGTTAATTTTTCTTGCTCTGTCGTGATTGTTGACAACGAATTTTCTAATGTTGCTATCTCTTTATTTTTTTCTGTTTCTAAATTAGCTAATTCTTGTTCTTTTTGCTTATTGTTACTGTTTAGCAATTGCTGAGATTCGACATACTGAGCCTGTATTGTTTCTTTTTCTTGTTTAATTTTAGCGAGTAATGCCTGCTTGTCATTTAATTGGCTAATTAACTTCTCTTGCTCTACTTTAATGCTTTCAAGTGAACTTTGTAATTTATCAATCTCTTTTTTGGCGCTGTCATCTTTTAACAGAGCCTGAGCCTGCTGATACTGAGATTGTAATTGCTCTTTTTCTTGCTCAAGCTGAGTATATTTTTCCTCTAAGGCTTTAAGTATTCCCGCTTGTTTTTCAAAATCTTGTTGCTGTTTTGCTAACTCTGTATTTTTTACTGTTGTTGTCTGTAATACGTTCTCTTTTTCAGCTAATTGTTTAACTAATAAGTCTCGCTCTTTTTGTATTGTTTCTAAATCACTTTGTAGCTTGGCAACCGCCTGTTTTAACGTGTCATCAGTAAGTAAGTTGTTCGCTGTAGCTAACTTTTCTTCTGTTTCAGCCAGCGCCAATTCAAGTTGTTTAATTTGGTTATTTGCATTTTGAAGCTTTTCTAAATGCTCTTTTGTTATCGATGCCTGCTCTGTGTATTTTTGATACAGCGATTGGTATTTATTTCTCGTATCTGCTAAACGATTTAATAGCTCTTTATTAAAAAGAGGCTGTTTATGGTCGAGTACAGAACGATTGAACTGATATGCAAAGTGAAAAGGAATGGCCGTTACAGAATAAAATGTTCCTGGAATAATATCTAACAAGAAATTGTCATTACGTTGAGGCTTTGTATAACTCTCTTTTGAATAAAGAGCTAACGGATTATAAACCGTTGCATTATTTCGGTAACTATAACGATTAAGATCCTCTGGTGTAAATTGTGGTTTTATCGGAACAAATGAAAGTAACGGTGTTAAATAACGAGTGTAATCACTCTTTAATTCGGAATAATTAACAGGTAACACAGGGCAATCTTCTGCCAGCGTGATATCAGGGGTCTTAACAGACTCAATTGTCTGATTATCATTTTTAGCTGGCGTAGAAGGTTTGACTCGTTGCTCTGGTTTTGTTTGTTGAGCCACTGTTGTAGTGCGGTTCACGCCACGATTAGCCTGACCAGTTCTCGTTGAAGATGAAATTGTAGCAGATGTTTTTGGCTCAATTTTAATTGGCTCTTGCGTTTCAAAATAACGGTCAAAATCTTCAATAACAGAATTAAACTCATTATTGGCAAACGATAGTGTTGGAAACAGCATAAAAGCGAGACAAACACTCTGCTTTAATTTCATAGTAATTATTCACCTAATTTTTTTAATGTCGAATTAACTGACATAATCGACAAATAGCGAACTTTTGCACATAAAACTTCTGTTTTTGATTCAATACTCATTTTTAATAAATCTAAGCTATCTTTACTTGCTGTACCTTGAACACTACGGTACATCGCATTGATTTCGCTAATTTCTTTAAATGAGCTCATCATAGATTTATAGTCAGATGGAGAAAAAGTTTTCAAAGAATCAAGTTGTTTGATACAAGCACTTTGTGGTGCTAACCCCAATTTCCCTGTATCTACACCACCATCTACAGACTCTGATGTTGGTGCCATAGAAAGTGGTTGTGCAACTGCCACTGGTTGATTTATTGCTACTGGTTGAGTTTGTGCTACTGGCTGTGTAGTTTGTGCTGGAGCAGGCGTTTCAACTGGACGAGAATTATCAGTCCACGCACACCCAGATAATGCGAAGACGCTGGTTGCCATAAAGACAGCGAGGACATTCTTTTTATTTTGTAATAAGGACATCATTTTTCCTTAATTCCGATCAGACTTAAATAAGAGCATATGAGTTGTCGCATTTTAAGCCATTTTATTATAATTTTCTATTACCTACTGCATAACTGCATACTAAATAAATAAACTAGCACCCTTGTTTTCAATGAGTGCTCCTTTCATTTCATTTTTTTTCTTAAAATACTACTTACATCACACTAAATGCATCAATTTTTGAATATCGGATTTATTTAGCAAAAACGTTGTCATATAAACTGTTCGTTTTTA
The DNA here is from genome assembly GCF_030286765.1 of Proteus faecis. Lineage (NCBI taxonomy): Bacteria > Pseudomonadati > Pseudomonadota > Gammaproteobacteria > Enterobacterales > Morganellaceae > Proteus > Proteus faecis. The sequence goes on along the minus strand of NZ_JASVWV010000002.1, from coordinate 309,357 downwards.
TATTAATAAGATAATACCAGATAATTATAAAAATAATAATACGAATTTTATCATTTAGTTACACAATTTACGTGTAAAAATACACTTATATTCTGTTGCCGTTTTTTAATACAAAGATAGAATCAAAAAATGAATATCTAATATAAGAATTGATATTCATTTTATCCTTCCAAATAGGAGAACTAAGATGAGCCATTTTAAAATTGGTATCGTTGTCGGTAGTTTAAGAAACGATTCGTTTAATAAACAAACAGCACATGCCTTAATTAAATTATTTCCTCAAGAATTTACCTGTCAGTTTATTGATATTAGTACTCTTCCTCTCTATAACCAAGATGATGACAGCAATACCCCCTCCTCTGTTATTGATTTCAAACAGCAAATAAAAGCGTGCCAAGGTATCATATTTATCACACCGGAATATAACCGCTCGATACCTGGTGCGCTTAAAAATGCGATTGACCAAGCCTCTCGCCCTTATGGAACAAATGCTTGGAATAAAATTCCAGCTGGTATTATTGGTGTTTCAACGGGTAATATTGGTACCGCAATAGCTCAACAGCATTTACGTAATTCGTTAGCCTTCTTGAATATGCCAACACTAAATCAGCCAGAATGTTATCTAAAATGGTATGACGGAATGGTTGAGAATGGGAAGTTTTCAGAGAAAACAGCAAGTTTTATACAAAACTGGGTTGATGCCTATGTTGTTTTTGTGAAACAAAATAATCAATAATCCCCCCCAAAAGAGCTTTATATAAAAATATAAGCTCTTTTCTTTTTTATCACCAGAGCTAATGTAATTTATTGGATTATAATATCCCTACTGACAAATAAAAAATCTCATCCTTCATTGGCAACAAGTAACTATTCCCTTTGTTCACTTCAATATAAAATAACATAAGACAAAAATAGATTATCTTTAAAAGATATATTCTTATTATTACAACTAAGAATTGTTTACTATACAGCCAACAATAAAGCCATTTAAAGAGAACTGGATTTGAGATCAAATTTAATCATTTATCTGATTCATTATAACGTTAGAGAATATCAATAAAGCTTCAATCTACAGCTACATATAAAATTTACAATTTGATAATTATTTTTAATATTTTATATTAGGTTAAAATATTAGCCATAATGTGCGATATATCTCTAAATAATACGTTTCTATAATTGTGATAAACAAAAAAATTACCTATATTACTCACCCATTAAATACTGGCAGGTAAATCATGGATAAAAATTTAAAAGAAATTGAATGCGAAATTGCCGCTCTAAAAATTGTTATCAAATCTTTACTTTCCACGCTAAGTGATAAACAACGAAGAGATATGTTGGGCAATATATCTGTAGTGCTTGAGGACACATCGAACAAATACCCTCAGCTCAATGAAGTTATTAACTTAACTGAACAATACGTGAAGAAACTTACTCAGCCCTAATGAAAATGATATTTACTATAGCTATAAAATTTACCCCCTAATTTTGTAGGGTATTAATAGCATCCTATTGATTATTTTATATAGGATATTCCGTGATCCCCCCCTATTAATACAATGCTAAGTTAAATTTACTGAACATCTATTTTTCAAATTCCAAATATCCTCACATTTACTGTTTTAATATAAAACGCGATAAAAATGTATATTTTTTTATCAATTTATTTTTTTCTTGGATTTTATTAACTAATTAATTAATATGAGAAATAATTTATCAAACAGCAATAAATTGTCGTTCTTTTGAGGTTCTTATGGAAAAAAAAGTTGTCAATATCGCGTATGAAATTGCGGCAATGAAAGTAATTTTAAAAGCCTTGTTATTGACTTTGACAGATAAACAAAAAGAATTAGTAATCCATGATATAAATAAGACCGTCAATGATGCTTATCTCGAACATCCTCAATATCAAGATGTTATAAGCAAGACAGAACAATATATAAAAAAAATGCTCTAAACATTGATTCTGTGTTCTTTAACAACCTATCTTATTATTTATAATAGAGAGGATTTGATCTGAATATTTAAAAAATTAAATCGCCTCAAGCTATAACATAATCACTGATTGATTATAAGAATTAAAATAGAAAGTACTTTTTTATTAATTGAGTATAAATAAAATAACATTATTATTTATAACTCACTTAATTTGGGCATAACTTTCTGTTTCTCATAAAAGAAATCATAAACTATGCTGTTTTAACACTCAATCAATGATTAATTTAAACTTTATATTTATTATGTTATGCGTCTAACGAGTAAAAACTTACCACCTTAGACACATATTTATACATTTTTTATATCAACGATGAGCAAGATTGAATTTTTGTACCGATAACTGTAATTCTTCAGTTTGCCTTTCTAATGAAATGGCCGCTGCGGAAACTTGTTCAACTAAAGAGGCATTCTGTTGCGTTACACCATCCATTTGGGTAATAGCCACGCTCACTTGACCAATACCTTTACTTTGCTCTTCAGATGCATTCGTGATTTCTTTCATTATTGACGTTACCTGTTTAACTCCCGTCAAAATGTCTTCCATCATTTTTTCCATATCACTCACTAATCTTGCACCTTTTGTTACCCGTGTTGTAGAATCAGCAATAAGGGCTTCAATCTCTTTCGCTGCTTTAGCACTATCTCCTGCTAAATTACGCACTTCATTGGCGACAACCATAAATCCTCGACCATGAGCTCCCGCTCTTGCCGCTTCTACTGACGCATTTAAAGCTAATATATTCGTTTGAAAGGCAATGTTATTAATAACATTGATGATATCAGCAATCTTACTTGAACTATTAGAGATCCCATCCATTGTTGTTACAACAGATTCAGCTAATTCATTACCTTTTTCAACAGTCACTGATGCAACTTCAGCCAATTCTCTCGCTTGATAAGCATGTTCCATATTCTGGTTAACAGCAGCTGTTATCTCTTCCATACTTGCTGCTGTTTGCTCTAATGCCGTTGCTTGCTCTTCAGTACGAGAAGCTAAATCGTTATTCCCTCTTGCAATTTCAGATGCACCACGATAAATATTATCACTTCCCACTCTGATCGTACTTACCGCGTCATGTAAGCTATTTTGCATATCATTTAATAACGGTATTAATCGCCCTGCACAGTTATTACCAAAAGGCTCTAGTGGTTGACTCAGATCACCTGCTGTAATTTTCACAAAATGTTGACGAATGCTTTCGAGTGGTTTTTGTAGCATTAACACTAAATAACGATCAGTGAGAATAAGGATCCCGCCCCCTAAAATAGCGCTAATAATAATAACAATTTGTGTCACTTCAATAAGTCCATCCACCTCTTTAATCGTATTATCAATTTTTATATTTGCGACATTATTAAAGTTTTCACTCACGTTACCTAATTCACGACTCAATACCGGCGTTACATTTTTTGCATGATGTTCATATTGCTCTATGGTGCCATTGAGAGCTAATTCCATCTGCTTTTTTACACCTTGCTCAAAAAGCGCTTGCCATACATCCATTAACTCTTTTGATACTTTTGCATCCATCGGACCAGGAGAAACAGATTTCATATATGCAATCTGTTTTTCCATATTTTCCATCGCCAGCTGTGCTTGCGTAAAATCGACGTCTTTGCCTTTTGCTTTTTCCTCAACGAGGCGGTTTAATCGAGAAGTAAACCGAAAATACTGATCATTTCCCAGGCTGAGCGCAGCCATTTGCTTAATTATTTGATTATCAGATTGATTACCTTCAGATATTTGCGATAGTGACCAAGCGCTATAAAAACTAACACTGCCAAATAACACACATAAAGTCCCCAGTATGATTATCATCATTAGACGAATAGTAATGTTACGAAGTTTCTGCATCGAATTTCTCAACTAACAAGATAAAGTAATCCCAATAGGGTGTAATGTACTCTTATCGACACTTTTTCAATTTATTTTAATTTTTTACTAAAGTTTTTTATAAATTGGTTTTTTATTTTATATACATAAAAAGAGTTAGGTGTGGGAAGCAAAAATGTTACTTATATATCATTTTTTATAATTCTATATGAAAAACAAAAAATCATTTAAAATCATAATGTTGATATAATGATTGCGATAAGAACAAATAAGAATAGTTAAAGAAAAAATATTTGAAGAGAAAATAAATTTTAAGGGGCTATTAGTCTTTTAAAGCAAACTATTTATACACGTAACAGGGGACTTAATGATCCCCAACCATTTATTTCTATACCCAAAAGATCATTGCCAATAGCAACATTCGGCTCTCTTGCAGTGTCATCTTTTTATAGCAATACCTTGATTGTCATTCGTCACTAGGTTGTTTTATTTTAAATCCACCACCAAATTGCATTGATGTCGAGGTTGATACAAAATCAAGCTCTGCATATGAATAGAGTTAAGCAATGCTATATTTTATATGAAAATAATCTGAAACGCTGAAAACTGATACCCTCTAAACAAATCTCCCCATCAGGTTTAAATCCATAACGAGAAACTGTTTTTGCTACCTTTCTTGAATGCGGAAGTAAAATCGTGATACTTTCAATATTCATTTCATCAAATGCTCTACGAATAATTTCAGCATAAATTATTTTACCGACGCCCCAAAATTTGGGATGAAGCACTAATGCAAGATCTGCATCATCATTTTCTTTTTGAAGCCCGCCCCATCCGGCAAACACCCCATCAATAACAAATGCCCAAGGACCATACCCATTATCATGCCATTGAGAGTCTTTATCTTTTGCCCATAGAATACTTTTTTCAATATCAAAATCAGGGCTCCCCAAAGGCATTTGTCGTAAAACCGCAGGATGATTATTGAGTTCTACAATATGTGAGGGATCTATCTGGGAGAGTTTTTTGAACTCTAAATGCATATGATTTCCTAAGTTATATAATATATTAAGTAAAAAACGGCAATACTCTAACCTTATACTTATAAAAATACACTAAATCATATCATCTTGTTATAATTTCTATCCCATTGATAAAAATAAATCGATTTAATTCAATCTATTACATAGATTGAATAAATTTCTAATATAGTCATAATTTGGGGAAATGGTGTATTAACAAACGGGTTGAACTATAAAAAGTTGAGGAGTGAGTTTGCAGATTATTTGGAGCGGGCGAAGGGAATCGAACCCTCGTATAGAGCTTGGGAAGCTCTCGTTCTACCATTGAACTACGCCCGCATTGGATTTTCTTGATTATACGCCTCCTTGATTGAACGACAATCCCTCTTCTTATTCAAATGACTATTTAATCATCAATAAAAATATAACCATTTGTTTTTAAAAATAATAAAGCCACCTTTTGGTGGCTTTATTACTATATTGTCATTCATTGTCATTCGTTAATTAAGAATTAGTTTAGAATAACAATTATTTATTTGGACGCATTGCAGGGAATAAAATAACATCGCGAATAGTATGGCTGTCAGTAAATAACATCACCATACGGTCAATACCAATACCTAAACCTGCGGTTGGCGGCAAGCCATGCTCTAATGCCGTAATATAGTCATGGTCGAAGAACATTGCTTCTGCATCACCGGCTTCTTTTTGGCGAACTTGCTCTTCAAAACGCTCAGCTTGGTCTTGTGCATCATTGAGTTCTGAGAAGCCATTACCAATTTCACGACCACCAATAAAGAATTCGAAGCGATCAGTGATAAATGGATTATCATCGTTACGGCGGGCTAATGGAGAAACTTCAGCAGGATATTCAATGATGAAAGTTGGTTGAATTAAGTGGCTTTCTGCAACCTCCTCAAAAATTTCACACTGAACACGGCCTAAACCCCAGCTTTTTTCAATCTTAATACCAATAGATTGAGCAATAGCAACCGCTTTATCCATATCATCAAGATCAGCCATTACAGTTTCTGGACGATATTTGCAGATAGCCTCTTTCATAGTTAATTTGGCAAATGGTTTACCAAAATCAAACTCTTGATCACCATATTTCACTAATGAAGAACCAAGTACTTTTTCTGTTAATGTACGGAATAATTCTTCAGTTAATTCAATCAGGTCACGATAATCCGCATACGCCATATAGAGTTCCATCATGGTGAACTCAGGATTATGACGTGGTGATACACCTTCGTTACGGAAGTTACGGTTGATTTCGAATACGCGATCAAACCCTCCCACAACTAAACGTTTTAAATATAACTCAGGTGCAATACGCAGATACATATCGATATCTAACGCATTATGATGAGTAATAAACGGACGCGCACTCGCACCACCTGGAATGGTTTGCATCATCGGCGTTTCAACTTCCATAAAGCCTTTGTCCACCATAAATTGACGGATACCCGCCATAACTTGCGAACGAATTTGGAAAGTTTTACGCGATTCTTCATTAGAGATCAGATCTAAATAACGCTGACGATAACGCATTTCTTGGTCAGCTAAACCGTGAAATTTATCTGGTAACGGGCGCAATGCTTTAGTCAATAAGCGCACTTCTGTACAGTGAACACTTAGTTCACCCGTTTTCGTTTTAAAAACACGACCACGAGCACCTAAGATATCGCCCAGATCCCATTTCTTAAATTGCTCGTTATAGATACCTTCTGGTAAATCATCACGAGAAACATAAAGCTGAATACGGCCACCCATGTCTTGCAATGTAGCGAAAGATGCCTTGCCCATAATACGGCGAGTCATCATACGACCTGCAATAGAAACTTCCACATTCGCTGCTTCTAACTCTTCTGCACTCATTGCATCATACTTTTGATGTAATTCGTTAGACAGAGAATCTCTGCGGAAATCATTTGGGAATGCGTTACCATTATCACGTAAAGCGGATAATTTTTCGCGGCGTGTTTGCAGTTCGTTATTTAAATCAGGTGCCTGCTCCGCACCTTGTTGCTGTTGCGACATGTTTTTCCTCACAGGCCCGCTTTTAAGCTAGCTTCAATAAATTTATCAAGATCACCGTCTAATACTGCTTGTGTATTACGCGTTTCCACACCAGTACGTAAATCTTTAATACGTGAATCATCAAGAACATAAGAACGAATTTGACTACCCCAGCCAATATCGGACTTGTTATCTTCCATTACTTGCTTGTCTGCATTTTTTTTCTGCATTTCTAGCTCGTATAACTTCGCTTTCATCTGCTTCATTGCCTGATCTTTGTTCTTATGCTGAGAGCGATCATTTTGGCATTGAGTGACAAGACCTGTTGGAACGTGAGTAATACGAACCGCAGATTCTGTTTTGTTAACGTGCTGTCCACCCGCACCTGAAGCACGATAAACGTCAATACGTAAATCAGCTGGGTTGATTTCAATATCGATATTGTCATCAACTTCAGGATAAATAAAGGCAGAGCTAAATGAGGTATGGCGACGGCCACCTGAGTCAAATGGACTTTTACGAACTAGGCGATGCACACCTGTTTCTGTTCGTAACCAACCATAAGCGTACTCACCAATAATTTTGATAGTCGCTGATTTTAATCCGGCAACATCACCGTCAGATTCTTCAATAATTTCTGTTTTAAAGCCTCTTGATTCAGCCCAACGTAAATACATACGCATCAGCATACTTGCCCAATCTTGCGCTTCTGTACCACCGGAACCGGCTTGTAAATCAAGATAGCAATCCGCACTGTCATATTCACCAGAGAACATACGACGGAATTCTAATTGCTCAAGTTTTTTATTTAAACCATCTAATTCAGCAATAGCTTCGTTAAATGTTTCTTCGTCATCAGCTTCAACTGCTAATTCAAGTAAACCAGAAACGTCTTCTAGTCCTTGCTCTAACTGATCGATTGTTTCTACGATAGCCTCAAGAGATGAACGCTCTTTGCCTAATGCTTGTGCCCTTTCTGGCTCATTCCATACATCAGGTTGCTCTAATTCAGCGTTAACTTCTTCTAAACGCTCTTTCTTGGCATCATAGTCAAAGATACCCCCTGAGAACATTTGTTCTTTCAGAGACTTCTTCTATTTGGTGTTTTACTGGGTTGATTTCAAACATACTTTTTCATCTTTATGTTGTTTTCAAAAAACAATTGGAATAAATTTTGAACCGCATATTGTAACGGATATATCAGCGGGTTTATAGCATTTATATACAATTGCCTATCAGATAGTTGTTACCATAACAACGTTACTCTTTAGATCACAAAAAATTATCTAATTATTCGAGTTAACAAGGCCAAATGTGTTCAACAAGCAGTTGCGCATTACGTTGCCCCCTAAACTCATTTACATCTAATCGATAAGCCAACTCAACCGTTTTAATACTGTTATCAGGCCAAATATTGATATCAACATTAAATGCAATAGCATCAATCATAAGGTGACTATTTACTGGCTGAAGCATCATTTTTAAATGCTTACTGCCCACAATGCGTTGTTGTAACAGCGTAAACTTACCGTCAAATAAAGGTTCAGGAAAAGCTTGTCCCCAAGGACCCGCTTCTCTTAGCATTTCTGCGATAGGCAATGAAAGTTGATTATCGGTTAGTTCACCATCCGATAAAATAACACCTTGCAACTGTTCATCAGAAACCAATTCTGACATTAAAGATGAAAAATGACGTTGAAATAACAGAAATTTATCTTCTTCAAGTGAAAGACCCGCCGCCATTGCGTGTCCACCAAATTTCACCATCAATCCTGGGTTTAATGTATTTAATCGTTCTAAAGCATCACGAAGATGAACGCCACTAATTGAACGACCAGAGCCTTTTAACAGGCCATCACCACTAGGAGCAAAAGCAATAACAGGACGATGTAATTTTTCTTTAATGCGAGAAGCTAAAATACCTACAACACCTTGGTGCCACTCAGGATGATAAATCGCTAAACCATTAGGTAAATCATGTTGTGTTCCCATAAATTGGCGGAAAATAGTTGAAGCTTCTTCTTGCATACCCGCTTCAATTTCACGCCGAGTTTGATTTAATCCGTCAAGTTCATTAGCAATTTCACGTGCAGAGCCAATATTATCAGTTAAAAGTAAAGCGACGCCCACAGACATATCATCAAGACGACCAGCGGCATTTAAGCGAGGCCCTAAAGAGAAACCTAAGTCACTACTAACCAATTGAGATAGCTCTTTACGAGAAACTTCTGTAAGTGCTTTAATCCCGACACAACAACGACCTGCTCTAATTCGACGTAATCCTTCATAAACAAAAATACGGTTATTTTCATCCAGAGGAACAACATCGGCTACAGTACCTAGCGCAACTAAATCAAGAAAATCGGCCATATTGGGGCGAGTCAAGTTTTGTTGCTCAAACCAACCTTGTTTTTCTAATTCAGCTCTTAATGCCGTCATTAAATAAAAAGTAACCCCAACTCCCGCTAATGCTTTAGATAAAAAAGGACAATCCGAAAGATTAGGGTTAATAATCGCATCAGCAGCAGGTAATGTCTGACCAGGTAAATGGTGATCTGTCACTAGGACTCGAATACCATATTCATGAGCGGTGTCCACACCTTCAAAAGAAGAAATTCCATTATCAACAGTGATAATGAGATCAACCCCTTTTTTAGCAACATCATGAACAACTTGGGGACTTAAACCATAACCATCATCAAAGCGATTAGGAATATGATAGCTAACCTGCTTAAAGCCCATTTGACGTAATGCTTTAATTGCAAGTGCTGTACTCGTTGCACCATCAGCATCAAAATCACCGACAATAACAATACGAGACTGCTCTTTTAACGCCTCAATCAATAATGAGATTGCCGTTTCTATTCCAGTTAATGCGTGATAATGAAGTAAGCCTTTTAACGAGCGTTCTAGTTGAACTTCAGATGTTATCCCACGATTAGCATAAATCTGTCTTAATAAAGGATCTAAGTTATCCGGTAGTTGAGTTTCCTGAGCCTTTCGGCGACGCAATGTCGGTTCAATAGTGACCATAAAACGTAATTACTTCTCTTTTTTATTTAATAGTTCAATAAGGTTTTGGGCTGATATATATCCACCATAAATACTAGCGTTAGGCAACACGATAGCGGGAGTTCCTTGAATGCCCATCATTGTGCCTAATTTAAAATGTTCATTTATATTGATTTTTTTGCAATCATCAATCGCAATAATTTTGTCACCTTTAAATGCACTATCTAATGATTTATTAGGGAAACCACTACACCACACCGCATTCATTTCTTTACTCACAATATTATTGCTAACACCGTTACGAGGGAACGCTAAATAACGTACCGTTACCCCTTGTTTATTCAGCTCTGGGACTTCTTGATGAAGTTTTTGGCAATAAGGACAACTAATATCTGTAAAGATAGTGATCACATGGCGTTCATTACGTGCCTTATAGACAATCATTTCATTTTTAAGTGAATCAACTTTTTTCATAATGACTTGATTAGCAATACTAACAGGCTCACCGCTACTGATATTATAAATAGGCCCTGCGGTCAGATATTTACCATCATCTGTAATATAAAAAATGCCCTTATCTGATAATACCGCATTTAATCCAACAATCGGTGTTGGTTGAATGCTTTCTGCTTTAATCTGCATTTTAGCCAATTGCGCTTCAATAGAAGCATTGTCAGCCAGCACTGGCATTGACACCATACTTAATAATATTGGCAACCAAAATAATTTCTTTTTCATTTGAATTCCTATTTAACGCCGGCTTTTTAGCGACTATCCCCTTGGATGATGTTGCTGATGAAGCGCTTTCAAGCGTTCTGTTGCAACATGGGTATAAATCTGTGTTGTAGAGAGGTCACTGTGCCCCAATAACATCTGTACAACACGCAAGTCTGCTCCATGATTTAAGAGATGTGTCGCAAATGCGTGACGCAACACGTGGGGGGATAGTTTTTCAGTATCGATCCCTGCTATCACGGCATAATGCTTTATCCGATGCCAAAACGTTTGTCGTGTCATTTTTTGTCCTCTTAAGCTAGGAAAAACAATATCATCCGTTTTACCTTGCATTAAAGTAGGTCTTCCATATTGCAGATATTGCTCTAGCCAGTAAATAGCTTCTTCACCTAAAGGAACTAACCGTTCTTTATCGCCCTTACCAATAATACGTAACACACCTTGCCGTAAGCTAATATCAGAAAGAGATAATCCCACTAACTCAGAAACACGAAGTCCACATGCATAAAGAACTTCAAGCATTGCTTTATCACGTAATTCAAGCGGCTCATCAATACAAGGGGCATTGAGTAAATCATCAACTTGCTGCTCACTTAAATCTTTTGGTAAACGTTTAGGAAGCTTAGGCGTTGAAAGTAATGCGCTAGGATCATCTAAACGTAATTTTTCACGATATAAATATTGGAATAAACGACGCATTGTACTGAGTAATCGGGCTGCACTGCTGGCTTTATAACCTTCATCTAAACGCGTCGCGAGAAAAGATTGCAAATCCAAAGTAGTGACTGATAACCAATCTAACTGATGATGAGCAAGCCATTGCCCTAATGCTTGTAAGTCTAAGCGATAAGAGCTAAGCGTATTTGCGGATAAGCCTTGCTCTAACCAAATATTGTCGAGAAATTGTTCAATGATAATATCAGTACCTTCATTGATATGAGTTGTCTTTTTTGTCGATAATTTGGTTTGTGACACAGTCTGACTCTCCCTCTCTTTAGCTTATCGCCTTTACATTATGCCTTATAAAAAAATTTTTCTGGTACAATAGTGACCTTTATTAGCAAAAATATCCTAAAAACATTTATGAAAATTGGTCTATTTTACGGTTCCAGCACCTGTTACACCGAAATGGCAGCAGAAAAAATTCGTGATATTCTCGGTGAAGAGTTCGTTGATCTTCATAATGTTCAAGAGTGTGATATCACGCTTATGGAGCAATATGACATCCTTATTTTAGGTATTCCAACTTGGGATTTTGGTGAGATCCAAGAAGATTGGCTCAATATTTGGGATACATTGCCGACATTAAATTTAAAAAATAAACTTATTGCAATGTATGGAATGGGTGATCAAATTGATTACAGCGAATGGTTTCTTGATGCGCTAGGTATGCTCTATCATCACTTATTACCAAGTGGTGTTAAATTTATTGGCTTCTGGCCTATTGATGGATATGAATTTATCAGCCCAAAACCTTTATCAGATGATGGTAAACATTTTGTTGGTCTTGCATTAGATGACGTTAACCAGTTTGAAGAAACTGATGAACGTTTATCACAATGGTGTATGCAAATTCTACGTGAAATAGAAGAAAACTTATAAATTTAATATCCAGATATTAAATATCTGGATATTGCATTAATAACTGAGAGAAGTTGCGCCACTCATTTTCAGTCATACTATCAAATGCAACCCATAACGTGATTTGCTTTTTATTTAGAATAGAAGTCAATGTTATTCGAGTACCAAAACGGCTGATCCAAGGACGTTTTGTTATTTGCCATTCATGTAGTTTCCATTGAATTCGATTGCCATTGAGTAAAATAAAATCCCCTTTGATACGGCTAATACTCTTTTGTGTAAAATACCAACTACTTATCAGGAAAAGTAACAATGGAACCCAAACATAAATAAAATCAGGTGGCCATGGATACAACAGTAAAGCTATCACAAAGGCAACATAAGCAACCGTTGAGAAGAGTTGAGTGAACCATGATACGGTGAGATGCGATTTCCATAAAATCACGAGTTATATTAACTCCTGCTATAATTCTATATAGATAGTAATAAGTTAAAGATAATAAAAATGAACCTATTTATAATGTAACTTCTTCCTTAATCTTGCAAATAGTTTATCTTATATTTTAGCTTGATTATTTATTGTTAATTTTTCTATTTAATATATGTTAAAAAACATAATTTAATAGCAAATAAGCAATTTCTATTATTGCTTAATCGTTGTTTTAATAAAGTCAGCATACCTGATTTATTAAGTATAAAGTGAAATAGATCGAAAAAAGGCGATTTAAGCAAGCATTTTTAGAGGTAGCGCTCAAAATTAACGCAACTATATTTTTTATTTCAGTAAATTTTAGAGTACCATTAATATTATTAATTTTTTATATAAAAAATAAAAACGCCTTTATTTGGTGAGAAAATAAAAGCGTCATTTTTAATCAATCTTAATTATTATTTAATCTATCGCTGATTTGATAATCTATTTTATTAATATTTATCAACGATCTCCGCCATTCTCGCTTTATTGCGATCTTGAATTAATTTCACCATATAATAGAGCTCATCATCATCAGGGCGTCCATGATTCATTAACCAGTTAAATAAATCAGGATCTGCACACTCTAGTAAACGAACAAAAAGTGCTTTATCGTTATCAGATAGCGTATCGTACTCATTCTCGAAAAAAGGCATGATAGAAATATCTAGCTCACGCATTCCACGACGACATGCCCAGTTAATTCGTGCTTTATTCTCTATATCGATAGTCATACTCTGCTCTTTACATTGTTCAAATCAAGAAATACCACTATTTCTTCCTAGCATTGATGATAGTCTTATCACAAAAATTTTAACATCAAAATGATCACAGTTTGCTGGTTTAGTCTCATAGACAACTTATTGAACACGCTTTCATTTGTTATTTATCAAGTTCATTTTCTGTGCGTTAAAAATAATAATGACTTGCATTGTCTTGTCACTCTTTTACCATAACTGATGTATCTGATTAATTTAATAGCTGGTGACATCATGACTCAAAATTCTACTCAGGCTAAACGCCCTCATGCAGCAATCAATTTGCCATTAACACTGGTTTCTTTAGATGAATGGTCACTGATAACAGCAACAGGTGCTGACAGTGAAAAGTATCTACAAGGTCAACTAACAACGGATATTGCAGCACTTCCAACAACAACACATACATTGGCTGCACACTGTGAAGCAAAAGGTAAAATGTGGAGTACACTTCGCTTATTCCACCAGCAAGAAGGTTTTGCTTATATTCTGCGTAAAAATGTCGCACAAAAACAACTTGCCGAATTAAAAAAATATGCCGTATTTTCAAAAGTAACCCTAGCTGAAAATACAGATAGCGTTTTATTAGGATTAGCAGGGCAAGGTGCAGCGCTTGCATTAGCTGATTACTTTCCAAATATCCCTCGTAAAGCGAACGAAGTCGTTAATCACAATAATACTTATATTCTTCAACTGCCTTTACCTACTGAACGCTTTTTAATCGTAACAGATGAAGAAACAGCAAAAAATCTTGTAGCAACATTAAAAGCAGAAATCAGTAATAGTGAGCAATGGTTAGCTTTAGATATTGAAGCGGGATACCCTATTATTGATACTCCAAATATTGAGCAATTCTTACCTCAAGCAACAAATCTGCAAGCATTGCCACTAAGTATCTGCTTTAAGAAAGGCTGTTATACCGGACAAGAGATGGTATCTCGTGCGAAATTTAGAGGCGCCAATAAACGTGCAATGTATCTGTTATCAGGTGGTGGTACTGAATTACCTGAGATCGGAGGTAGCATTGAATGGCAATTAGGTGAAGATAAATGGCGTAAAACAGGAACAGTATTAAGCGCTGTACGTATGGCTGATAATACTATTTTGGCTGAAGTTGTTATGAATAACGATATGGAATTCGATAGTGTATTTCGAGTTCAAGGCGATAACACCAGTCGTTTATCCATTAAACCACTGCCTTATTCTTTAGAAGAAGAGTAATTCTTATTTATCATAACCAATACGGACTTTTATGACACAATTACCTAAAGGCGCATTTGGCCCCTTCTCTGATACGATTAACTTTATTATGGAGTTAGATAAACTAAAACGTGTTTATCGTAAAAATAATGTATTAGACAATAGCCGTTCCGAAAATACCGCAGAACATAGCTGGCATTTTGCCGTTGCAGCAATGAGTTTTCAGCCCTATGCAGGTGACATTGATATGGGACGAGCTATTCAGTTAGCCCTTGTTCACGATATCGTTGAAATAGATGCTGGCGATGTGATGGTTTATGATGTTGCGGCTCGCGAAGCAATTAAAGAACACGAGCAAAAAGCTGCAAAACGCATTTTCTCTTTATTACCTTCCCCACAAAGTGAATATTTCCTCAATTTATGGCTGGAATATGATGCAGCTGAAACACCAGAGTCTCAGTTTGCCAATATTCTTGATCGCACTATGCCAATGCTGATGAATTTACATAATGAAGGTCAAAGCTGGGTTGAAAATAATATCCGCTTAGAGCAAGTATTAGCACGTAATCTGTTTATTGAAAAACAGTGGCCTGAATTTTGGCAATATCTCTACCCTCAATTATTAGAGGCACAGAAAAAAGGCTGGCTGAAGTAATACATTCAGAATTTTTTAAATAAAAAATACCGATGGCTAACTTAACCATCGGTATTAAATTTAAGAATAATATGGTTATATTAAAACTTATTCATAATCACTAATTGGCGCGCATGAACAATGTAAATGACGGTCGCCATATACATCATCTAAACGTTTAACCGCTGGCCAATATTTATTTTGTTTCGTTGCTTCACTTGGGAATACCGCACATTCACGGCTATAACCATGTGTCCACTCTTGCACTAATTCATATTGTGTATGAGGTGCATTAACTAATGGATTATCATCAATTGGCCATATACCTTTATCTACCTGTGCAATTTCAGCACGAATAGAAAGTAGCGCTTCAATAAAGCGATCAATTTCAACTTTACTTTCAGACTCTGTTGGCTCAATCATTAATGTACCCGCAACAGGGAATGACATGGTTGGAGCGTGAAATCCATAATCAATTAAACGCTTCGCCACATCCATTTCACTGATACCGTAATTCGCTTTTAATGGACGGATATCGATAATACATTCATGTGCGACATAACCATCAGCGCCAGCATAAAGAATGTCATAATCATTTTTCAGACGTTGTGCAATATAGTTCGCATTTAGGATTGCCACTTGGCTTGCTTGTTTAAGCCCTTGTGAGCCCATCATACGAATATACATCCAACTAATAGGGAGTATTGAAGCGCTACCAAATTGAGCGGCAGAAACAGCGCCTTGTGTCGTGACATTTTCCATTTCAACAACAGAATGCCCCGGTACAAATGGTGCTAAGTGTGATTTCACACCAATAGGCCCCATTCCTGGGCCACCACCGCCATGAGGAATACAGAAAGTTTTATGTAAGTTTAAGTGAGAAACATCCGAACCAATAAAGCCCGGTGTCGTGATCCCCACTTGCGCATTCATATTGGCACCATCAAGATAAACTTGTCCGCCGTATTGATGAATGATTTCGCAAACTTCACGAATACCTTCTTCATAAACGCCATGTGTTGATGGATATGTCACCATTACACAAGAGAGTTCTGCTTTATGCTTTTCTGCTTTGGCTTTTAAGTCTGCAATATCAATATTGCCATTATCATCACAACCGACAACCACTACTGTCATACCGGCCATATGAGCAGAAGCTGGGTTAGTACCATGTGCTGAACTAGGGATCAAACAGATATGTCGCGCACCTTCACCACGGCTTTGATGATAACGACGAATAGCTAATAAGCCTGCATATTCACCTTGAGCACCCGAATTTGGTTGCATACACATCGCATCATAACCCGTTAATGCAGCAAGCCAATTCGATAGCTGCCCAATCATCACTTGATAGCCTTTCGCTTGATAGGCTGGGCAGAATGGATGTAGCTCTGTAAACTCAGGCCATGTAATCGGGATCATTTCAGCAGCAGCATTAAGTTTCATCGTACATGATCCTAATGGGATCATCGCTTGATTCAATGCCAAGTCTTTATTTTCCAAACGATGCATATAGCGCATCATTTCTGTTTCACTGTGATACTGATGAAAGTTTTCATGTGTCAGCACAGTGTCTTTACGTTGCATAGATGCAGGTATTGATACTGACGAGGAGGCAACTTGTTTATCAAGTGCATCAAGATCACCAGCGAATGCTTTACCGCTGATAATTTCAACAAGCTTTAACACATCTTCACGCGTTGTAATTTCACTTAGCGTTACCCCTACGGCACCCACAATATCAGTGCGCAAGTTAATTTCAGCGTCTTTTGCACGTTGTAATACAGCCGCTTTATCTGCTGTTTCGACTGTTAATGTATCAAACCAAGTTTTGTGGCGTAATGCCATACCATTTTGTTGTAAACCTGCTGCTAAAATATCCGTTAAACGATGAATACGTTGAGCGATGGTTCTTAACCCTTCTGGCCCATGATAAACCGCATACATCGCCGCGATATTGGCAAGTAACACTTGGGATGTACAAATATTAGAGTTCGCTTTTTCGCGACGAATATGTTGTTCACGTGTTTGCATCGCCATACGTAATGCACGATTACCTGCTGCATCTCGAGACACACCAATAATCCGTCCTGGCATCGCACGTTTATATTCATCACGACAAGCAAAGAATGCTGCATGAGGGCCACCATACCCCATAGGAACACCAAAACGTTGTGCAGAACCTAATACGATATCGGCACCTTGGTGACCCGGAGCTGTGAGCACCACTAGCGCCATTAAATCAGCGGCAACACTAGTAATAATTTTACGCTCTTTTAGTGTTGCTAATAACTTACTGTAGTCATGAACTTCACCCGTTGTGCCGACTTGTTGTAATAGCACACCAAAGACACCTTCAAGCTCTAATACTTTTTCAGCTTTATCAACAACAACATCAAAACCGAAGGTATCTGCGCGAGTTCTGACAACATCTAAGGTTTGTGGGTGAATATCATCAGCGACAAAGAAACGATCCGCATTTTTTAATTTGCTTACACGTTTCGCCATTGCCATTGCTTCGGCTGCGGCCGTTGCTTCATCTAGCAACGATGCAGAGGCGAGATCCATTCCGGTGTAATCAATTGTCACCTGTTGGAAATTTAGTAATGATTCTAGACGACCTTGAGATACTTCTGGCTGATAAGGTGTATAAGCAGTATACCAACCCGGATTTTCTAATAAATTACGCAAAATCACCGGAGGTAATACAGAAGGCGCGTACCCCATTCCAATATAAGAAGTAAAGCGTTTATTTTGGCTGGCGATCGCTTTCAATTCAGCTAAGGCTTCTTGCTCTGTTGCCCCTGCACCCACATTCGGTGGTGTTTCTAATTGAATATTATCTGGAACAATTTTTTGAGTTAATTCATTTAATGAGGAGACGCCAACAGCACTGAGCATCTCTTTAATCTGTTCTGGTGATGAACCAATATGGCGACGAATAAACTCATCGCGATACTCTAACTGATTTAAAGTCTGTGTCATTGCAAGTAATTTCCTGAATTCACTATGAATGGATAGGTAAATAGCACTCGGCTTAAAGCACGTTGAGATAGCATTACGATAACCAGCTAACAAATAAAAACGCCCCGACATTGATTTTGACGGGGCGCTTCGTTTTACTCTTCGCTATCTACCAGTTCTTGATAACCAGCAGCATCAAGTAAGTCATCTAATTCGCTTTCATTATTTGCTTTAATGCGAAATAACCAACCTTCTTCGTAAGGTGCACTGTTCACAAGTTCTGGAGAACCATCTAATTCTTCATTTACGGCGATAATTTCACCTGATAATGGTGCATAAATATCTGATGCAGCTTTTACTGATTCCGCTACCGCACAATCATCACCGACGGTAACTTCTCTACCCACTTCTGGTAGATCAACAAACACCATGTCACCTAATAATTCCTGTGCATGTTCAGTAATACCGATAGTGTATTCACCATTGCCTTCTGAACGGACCCACTCATGAGATTGTGCGTATTTTAATTCACTAGGTATTTGACTCATTGACCTTACTCTCCATTTAAAATAATTATGCGTGTTATACCAATGCTTTACCTGAACGAACAAAGCCAGGCTTTACCACTTCTACTGGCATCTCACGATTACGCATTAATACAATTGCGCTATCTTTTATACCTGCAGGAACTCTTGCTAATGCAATACTAAAGCCTAATGTAGGTGAAAAAGTACCACTAGTAATAATACCTTCTCTTAATTCGCCTAAATCATCAGTGAAGTGTACGGCAGTGCCTGCACGCAACACACCTTTCTCTCGCATAACAAGGCCGACAAGTTTATCTGTGCCTGTTGCGCGTAATTTTTCTAATGCTTCACGACCAATAAATTGACGATCTTCCGGTGCCCATGCAATCGTCCATCCCATATTCGCTTCAAGTGGATTAATAGTTTCATCCATCTCTTGGCTATATAAGTTCATTCCCGCTTCTAAACGTAATGTGTCTCTTGCACCTAATCCTGCGGGTTTGACTCCCACAGCTAATAATTTTTTCCAAAAATCGACAGCTTGCTCTTTTGGCATTGCGATTTCATAGCCGGCTTCACCGGTATAGCCCGTTGTTGCAATAAACAAGTCGCCTAGCTCTACACCATAGAAAGGCTTCATGGCAGAAACAACTTGACGTTGCGCTTCGCTTAATAAGCTTTGTACTTTCTCTTGTGCATGAGGGCCTTGAACAGCAATTAATGCTAAGTCGTCACGAACAGTGATATCAACAACATAATCTGAAGCATGTTGTTCAATCCATGCCAGATCTTTTTCACGAGTAGCGGAGTTCACCACAAGGCGATAGAAAGAATCATCAAAGTAATAGACGATAAGATCATCAATTACACCACCTGATGCATTAAGCATACCAGTATAAAGCGCCTTACCTTTTTCGGTGAGTTTAGCGACATCATTCGCTAACAAATAACGTAGAAAATCTTTAACTTGCGAGCCATGTAAGTCAACAATGGTCATATGAGAAACATCAAACATACCTGCATCACGGCGTACATTGTGATGTTCATCTATTTGAGAGCCATAATGCAGTGGCATCATCCAACCATGAAAATCGACCATACGAGCACCGCAGGCTACGTGCTCATCATACAACGGAGTCTGTTTTGCCATTCTTCCCTCTTTCTACTTTTACTTTAGATTATTCAGAGAACGCAATTTGTTAAATATAAAATTAAACTTGATTTGAAATCATAGTGTTAATCTCAAGACTAAGTTTGTTTTTAAACATTGATTTAACAAATACGAGCAATTAACGTACAACGCAAACGATACCATCCCCTTGAACTTAGCATTGTGAGAAAAAATAAACCATAAGTTAAAATAGGGTATTGTGTCTCTTAATCATAATGTAGACATATGGGTATGCAGAACTAATGATTGCAATTATGCGTATCAGCGCTCATTTTTAGCGAAGAATGACTAAAAAAAAGGAATTAGTGCAAAGAATAGACTGAAAAAATAGATTTTTTTAGTTCTATTTCTTCAGTCAGATATAAATAAAAGTAATGTGAAATTATAGAGGAATTAGATTTTTTCAACTGAAGTGAAATTTTTATCACTTAACCATTCAGGTAAATCAGAAAGTCCCATTGCTTGCTCAAGTAACTTAGGTTTTACCCCCGGTAAACTATCTGCTAACGAAAGACCGATATCTCTAACCAGTTTTTTAACCGGGTTGTTGCCGGCAAAAAGTTCACGAAATCCTTGCATGCTTGCCAACATGACAGCTGCAGCATGTTTACGACGACGCTCAAATCGTCTCAAATAGAGATATTCACCAAAATCTTTACCTTCCGCTTTTAAGCGACGGATCTCACCAATTAACTCAGCAACATCCATAAAACCAAGGTTAACACCCTGTCCTGCTAAAGGATGAATAGTATGAGCAGCATCGCCTAATAGCGCTAAGCGAGGAGCTGCAAATTGACGGGCGTAACGACCTGTTAATGGTATGGTCATGCGATCACTTATTAATTCACATTGGCCTAAACGCATATCAAAGGTCACACCTAATGTGCGCTCAAATAGTTTTTTTTCTGCGTTTTTATAACTTTCAGCGAGATTGTTTGGTAAAGACCAAACAATAGAACAAGTATGAGGATCAGAAAGAGGCAGGAATGCCAAAATACCTTCTCCATGAAAGACTTGGCGCGCAACATTCTCATGAGGTTGTTCAGTACGAATAGTCGCAACTAAAGCATGATGTTCATAATCCCAAAAAGTCAGGGGAATATCTGCATGTTTACGTAGCCATGAATTAGCACCATCAGCTCCGACAACTAATCTTGCTGTCAACATATCACCATCATTAAGGGTAATAAATGCATCATTTTCCCCCCACACCACGCGCTCAATCTGCGTTGATGAATAGAAAGTAATATCACTATGGCTTTCACATTTTTGCCAAAGCACTTCACGAATAAGGTTATTTTCGATAATAGACCCTAAGTGACTGAACCCTTCTTTTTGTGCTGAAAACGCAATACGACCAAAACTATCTTGATCCCAAACTTCCATGCCTTGATAAGGTGCAGTTCGTAATGCTTGTAGACTTTCCCAAACACCTAACTTTTTCAGTAACATTTCACTGGCTGTATTAATAGCAGATACCCGTAATGAAAAATCATCTTGTGGGTGAGAAAGTTTCGTTACAGGGTGATTTTCTATTATCGCTATACGTAATCCACACCCGTGTAATCCACTGGCTAATGCAAGCCCAACCATTCCACCACCAGCAATAACAACATCAAATGATTTCATAATAAAAGTATCCTAAAAAGCGACTATATTTCGTCTATCCAGCCAAGTGTTTGGTGTGCCAATTTATCTCTCATCATTGGAAGCAACTCCATCGTCATTAGCCCTAAGTTGCGAGAAACAATCAATGGCACACAACGATTTGCAAACACTTTCACCAACCCATCAGTAATAGAGATAGTTTTTTCTCTATCTTGTTGGCGAAGTTGTTGATATTGAGAGAGCACTCGATAACTACCAATATCAGTATTAGCATTAATCGCTTGGGTGAGCGTATTGGCAAGAGCCATAACATCACGTAAACCGAGGTTAAAACCTTGCCCTGCAATAGGATGAAGCGTTTGCGAGGCATTGCCAACTAACGCTAAACGATGACCAATAATTTGATTGGCTTTTTGTAGTGCTAAAGGGTAGCAATTGCGCTTGCCAATATGCTCTATTTTTCCTAAACGCCAGCCAAAATCACGCTGTAAATGCGCAATCGTTGTTTTATCATCCCACTGTAAAATTTCATCCAATTTTTCAATAGGATGACACCATACTAATGAGCTACGCCCTTCACTCATCGGTAACATGGCTAATGGCCCAAACTCGGTAAAACGCTCAAAAGCTTTACCTTGAGGGTCGATTTGCGTTTTGACATTAGCGATCACTGCAACTTGATGATAAGGCTCTCGTTGCCATTGAATATGGCACTGGCGACCAATAGGTGAATTAGTGCCATCTGCGGCAATCAGTAAATCACCAGATAATCGTGTACCATTATCAAGTGTTACCTCAACAAAATCGATATTACGTTGAACCTGTTCAACTTTGGCTGGGCAATAGAGCGTGATATTAGATTGTTTTTTTAACTTAGTAAAAAGTTGACGCCCTGCATCATGTAATTCAATAACATAACCCAGAGCTGAGATATCATAATCTTGTGCATGAATATTAACAAAACCACAATGACCTTTATCAGAAACATGAACATGATTAATGGGAGTAACAAAAGGTTTTAATGTTGACCAAAGCCCGATTTGCTCTAACCTCTTCGCTGTTCCATGAGCCAATGCGATCGCTCTTGCATCAAACCCTGGGTGCCCATTTTCAGGCTCTTTTGCTTCAATTAACGAAATTGAAATCTTACCTTTATTTAATGCAGAGAGTGCAAGTGCTAATGTCGCACCGGCCATTCCACCACCCACAATAATCACATTCATGCTGATTTTAGCCTTAAATTTTTCCTGCCATCAGAGCTTCAATTTCATCAGGATCTTTAACGACAGATGCCGTTAAATTCTCATTGCCGGTTTCCGTAATAACAATGTCATCTTCAATGCGAATACCTATACCACGATACTCTTGTGGTACATCTGCATCTGGCGCAATATAAAGTCCCGGTTCAATAGTCAGTACCATGCCCGGCTCTAAAATACGGTCACGCTCCGTGCCATAATGCCCAACATCATGAACATCAAGACCTAGCCAATGACTTAAGCTATGCATAAAGAAACGCTGATAGGCTTTTGTCTCAATAAGATGCTCGATTTCACCGTGCATAATGCCCAGTTTAACCAGTCCTTCGACCATGATATACACGACATGCTCTGTGACTTCTTTGATACTTGTGCCAGGTTTGTACAATTCCAAAGAAACATTGATGGATTTTAAGACGATGTCATAAATTTCGCGCTGTTGACGGCTAAATTTACCATTAACTGGGAAAGTTCGGGTGATATCACCTGCATAACCTTCATATTCACATCCTGCATCAATAAGAACTAAATCCCCATCACGCATTTTGGTTTCGTTTTCGGTGTAGTGCAAAATACAACCATTTTCACCGCTGCCGACAATACTGTTATAGGAAGGGAAACGCGCACCATGAGAGACAAACTCATGTTCAATCTCGCCTTGAAGTTGATATTCATACATACCTGGCTGACATTTTTGCATCGCACGTGTATGTGCTAATGCAGTAATTTTTCCAGCTTTACGCAGTAATTCAAGTTCAAAATCGGATTTAAATAGGCGTTGCTCATGAACAATTGGACGCCAATCAATAATAATTTGTGGTGCTTTTAAATTACGACGAGAACCTTTTCTTAAGGTTTCTAATGCATTAAAAACTATCTCATCAGCAAACGCGTATTCACCTTGAGCATGATAAACAACATCTAGCCCGTTTAATAATTGGTAAAGTTGTTCATTAACATCTTCATAAGGTAGCGCCTTATCAACGCCCAATTTTTCAGGTGCAGCTTCTTGCCCAAGGCGACGACCAAACCAAATTTCAGCGGTTAAGTCTCTAACACGATTAAAAAGCACACTATGATTATGTGTTTCATCACTTTTAATCAGCACCAGAATAGCTTCAGGCTCACTGAAACCGGTTAGATAAAGGAAATCACTATGTTGACGATAAGGATACTCACTATCGGCATTACGTTGCGCTGGTGGTGCGGCAAAAAAGATAGCTGCACTCGCAGGCTTCATTTGAGCTAATAAAGCCTGACGACGGGATAAAAATTCTTGCTTATTCATACCCACTCCTGTCTTTCATTTATCTTTATGGTTATCTAATTAATGATGAAATTAATGTAGTACACGTTGCTCATTTTGTTCGTTATTTTCTTTGTCTTTTGGTGCGACAAAAGTGATATAACAAAGTTGAACAGATACTTTTACATATTCACTGACTTCTTCAAGTGCATCTTCAAGTTCTTCTTGGTTTTCGTCTTCTTCGTAACCTAGCGCACCAATATTACGTAAATCCGTAATCACTTCGGTCAATTCTTTATGATCAGACAACTTAGGTTGAGCAACTCCCAGCCCTAAAAGAAAATGATTAACCCAACCCGCAAGCGCATCAGCTCTTGAAAAAACCGATTCAGACTCGTCAGGCACTAGCATAAAGAAGTTGAACACACTGTCATCGAGCTGTTCATAGGTGATGTGATAAAGCTCTTCAAGTGGCTCAGATAGCGTTTTAGGAAAAGCTAAACCTTCATTAGTCAGATCGTGCAATAAGGTTTTCCAACTGCTATCGCGCACTGCACCGCAAATAAATCCTGTAATCAAACCATGCATTTCAGCCGCGGTTAAAGGTACTGTATGTTGCTGTAATAATGCATCAATAGTTTGATAATTCGGTAATGTGTTCTGTTTTGACATAAGAATAAACGTCGCATTTAGGGGAATAGTTCAAGATATGCTACCATCAATAGAAGTCGCTGTACCAGTTAAGCCATGTTAATCATTGGAATTTTTGCAGTAATAGCGTTTAATACAGCGTTATAACCGTATACACTACTAAACACGTAGCACAGATTTTATGTCAGGAAGGAATCATGTCCGCACAACCCGTTGATCTTCAAATTTTTGGGCGTTCATTACGTGTCAATTGCCCACCAGAACAAAGAGATGCTTTACTGGCTTCTGCTGCTGAACTGGAACAACGATTACAAGATCTCAAAGAACGTAGTGGTGTTTCCAATACAGAGCACTTAATTTTTATCGTGGCATTAAATATGAGTCATGAGTTGGCAGAAGAAAAGTTAAAAACCAGAGACTATGCCTACAACATGGAAGAGAAGATAAAAATGCTACAACAATCCATTGAACAAGCTTTACACGATCAAGGCAAGCACCATGATCGCACTTTTTCAACAGCGAAGTAGATTTGTTCAGAAAGCATGCGTACACCACGAAATTCACAGATAATAGGTTGCTTTCTACAATTAAAATAATACAATAGTTCATAGATAAGGTGCTTAACGCACCCACCAAATTTCTCTGAGATGTTTGCCAGCGGGCCAGTCCCCTGAGCCGATATTCGAAACACATAGAACGTGGTGATCTGTTGCTTGTGAGCATACCCGATTCGTTCAGGCAGCCTAATGGTAGCAACACTATGTTCACCTTGGACCATGGGTTCAAGGGTTACAGCTTGCGGCGGCATCTTGGAGACCCCTACTAAAGTTCTAAACATTAGGTATTTTATAACTACTTAGTGTTTAGAACTTTTTTTATGCTTCTATTCTCATATCTTCAACTTCTTCGCTTTCTTACCTCTAAAGTGTGATAAATTGATTAGAATGATGGTTTCAGCTTAATACCAAGCACTTATTGATGGATTAATGAATGACGCATACTTCACTTTTTCAACAAAGAGATGAAATCCGCAAAACTATTCGCCAAAAACGACGTTTACTGACATTAGACGAACAACAACAGGCAGCTGAACAATTATGTAAGCAAGTTCTTTCTCACCCAAAAATCAAACATGCACAAACTATCGCACTGTTTCTTTCTTTTGATGGTGAAATTGATACATCTCCTTTGATCTCTCAGCTATGGGCATTAAATAAACAGATTTGCTTACCTGTATTACATCCATTTCATCGTCATCACCTCCTTTTTTTACGCTACACACCTTCTACTGTATTAGTTAAAAATCGCTTTAATATTTCTGAGCCTCCTTTAAATGTGAATATGGTTATTCCTATCTCTGATATTGATATTATTTTTACGCCGTTAGTGGCTTTTGATGCACTAGGCCAACGATTAGGTATGGGAGGCGGTTTTTACGATAGAACATTAGAAAACTGGCAACAAAAAACATTTTACCCAATGGGGCTTGCTCATACTTGCCAACAAGTTGAATATCTCCCGACCGCTACTTGGGATGTTCCATTGCCTGAAATTATTACACCAACAAAAGTATGGCACTTTTAATTTAAGTTTATATTAATACGTAGTTATATCATCTTTGTTTTTTTATATTTTTTTAAATTGAATTAATATCTAATAACTCTTTTATATAAAATAATTATAAAGGAGTTTAGACGAGAGATGAAATCTAATATAGAAAAAATAATAATAAGCATTAATATAATTCTAGAAATAATGGGAAAAGAAAAAAATACATCAAGCAATCAAAACACTATCAAATCATTAGAAGATAACTATAATTTCAAGTTAAAATCAAAAAAAATAGATGTCTTAATTAACACCCCATTATTACAGCCTGTTATTTTCTTTGATGAAAAAAACGAGCCATTCATTTTATTAAAGAGCAATCAACAAGAATTTCTTATTTTTTCCATAGAAAGAAAGGAAACCGAAATTTTAACTAAAGAAGATTTTATTAAAGTTTGCACGGGTGCAATATATCATCTTGAATTTAAAAACAAAAGTTACTTTAATATTTCTTGGTTTTTCCCTGTTTTTATGAAATATAAAAAAACATTTTATAGTATTTTATTCTATGCATTTACACTTCAACTATTAGCACTATCCTCTCCTCTAGTGATCCAAGTTATTATGGATAAAGTTATTATTCATAAAGCGCTATCTACTTTAGACGTATTAATTATAGGTTTAATTTTCATTGCTATTTCAGAAGGTGTGTTAAAGGGAATAAGAGAATATATATATCAACACATTGCAAATAAGATTGATATATTATTAAGTCTAAAACTGACATCTCATTTATTTAAATTACCACTCAGTTATTTTAAATCTCGTCCAACGGGAACCATTGTTTCTAGAGTTAAAGAGTTAGATATTATTAGAGATTTTATTACAAATATATTATTAATGGCTTTAGTTGATTTTTCGTTTATGTTTATTTTTATTGGTGTTATGGCGATATTATCTCTAAAGTTGACAATTATATTTCTTCTCACTATTCCTCTCTATTTTATTTTTGCAAAACTGCTATCACCAAAAATAGAAAAAAATGTTCAAGAATTATATGAAAAATCAGCGAGTAATGTGTCTTTTTTGACCGAAAGTTTAGGTGGAATAGAAACCATTAAAAGCCTTTCTCTTGAGCCAAGGTTTACCCAGCAATGGCACGAACAAATTCATCAATTAACCAATAAGGGATTAAAATTACAGAACATTGATAATTTCTCCCATTACATTATTTCAATTTTACATAAAATAACCGTAGCCACTATTTTATGGTTAGGTGCTTATGAAGTTATTTCACTATCAATGACTATCGGCCAGCTTATTGCATTTAACATGTTACTTAGTCAATGTTTACAGCCACTAGGAAAATCAATAGATATCTGGGGAAAATATATAAGAACAAAAGCAGCAATTTATAATTTACAAGATATTCTTAACCTTCCCCAAGAACAAGAAAAGGCAACGGTAAAAAATAAACTAAAAGGTGAAATCACGTTCAATCAGGTAAATTTTTACTATAAAGATAAAACTGCGCCTATTTTAAATGATCTCTCAATTCATATTAAACCTAATGAGATCATTGGAATTGTTGGTACATCAGGTTCAGGAAAAAGTACGTTAGCAAAAATGATTGTGGGACTTTATACACCGCAAACAGGTTTAATTACTCTCGATGGGATCCCTATTTCTCAAATTAACCCTATATCATTACGCCAGCAAGTAGGTTACATCCTACAAGATAATTATCTCTTTCATTTAAGTGTATTTAATAACATTCGATTATCTGTTCCAGATGCCTCTTTAGATCAAGTTATCTCCGTCGCTAAATTAGCAGGTGCGCATGATTTTATACTTAAACTTCCTCTTGGTTATGACACCATAATTACTGAAGGTGGAACCTCATTATCTGGTGGGCAACGTCAACGCATTGCTATTGCAAGAGCTCTTTTACCAGAACCAAAAATATTAATCTTCGATGAAGCAACAAGTGCACTTGATGATGAATCTCAGGCAATTATACAACGTCATTTACCTTATATCGCTAGAAATAAAACGGTTATTATTATTGCTCATAGATTATCAACAACAAAAATATGTAATCGTATTTTATTTTTAGAAAAAGGTCATATTGTAGAACAAGGAAGTCATGAAACTCTTATAAAAAAAGAGGGGCACTATAAAAAACTTTTAGCATTTCAACAGGGTAATAAATAATGAAATTTAATCTTAAATCACTTAATCTTTTTTCTTTTAAAAAATTTTTTATAAAAAAAGAAAAAATTAATTATGATTTTTATCCAAACCATATTGCATTAATTGAAAAACCACATACACCTTATAGCCATTATATTGCAATGTTACTTTCATTGAGTGTAGTAATATTACTATTTTGGTCTTATATTGGAAAGCTCGATATTCAAGCACCTGCAATAGGAAAATTAATCGTTTCAGGACATTCTCAGCGCATTCAAGTCTATGAACATAGTCGCTTAATGGAGATCCATGTTGAAAATGGTCAATTTGTTAATCAAGGTGATCCATTATTAACACTTGATGTTTTAGGGGTTGACGAAGAAATTAAAAAACTTCAGAGTCAGATAAAAATAACCTCATTATTAAAAACTCGCTATCAAGCATTAAACCAGAATGTTATACCTCAATCACTTAATCACTATAACTTACTGGATAGTAAAACACAGCAGTCTGTCGTTTTAAGTTATCAAAAAGAAAAAGAAGAGTTTGATTCTATTCTAAAAGGTATCGATACAGAAATAGAAATTTTGCATAAAAACAAAGCATTAATTAAAAAAGATCTTAATTCATTAATTATATTAAAAAATAATATTGAACATCGTTTTAATATTATTAAATCACTTTATGATAAAAAAATAATCAGCAAAATGGAATATTTAGAGAATGAAAAAGAACTTATTGATATTAATAGCAAAATAGCAACAAAAACTTCAGAGTCATCAATTTTATTAAGTCAAGAAAAACACCTTCAAGATAGCCTTGCTCAAACCAAAAAGAAGAAAGCGTTAGAGTGGTATGATAAATACAAACAATATGAAAATGAATTAGTTACTTATACACAAAGTTTAAATCATTTACAAAAAAGACAGCAATTAAAAATCATCAAAGCGCCTGTTTCTGGTACTGTTCAGCAACGAGAAGTTCATACGCTTGGTGCAGTTTTACAACCTTCTCAAAATCTTATGGTAATTGTACCTGAAACCCAAAGGAATATTGCTGAAGTTAATATTTTAAATAAAGATATTGGTTTCATCCGTAAAGATCAAAAAGCAATTGTAAAAATTGATGCCTTTCCTTATACACGATATGGCACCATTAATGGAAAAATTATTAATATTGCGAAAGATTCAGTCCAACATGAGCAATTAGGATTAGTTTATCCTGCTTTTATTGAATTAGATGAACAATTTATCAAAACGGAAAATGAAGAATACCCATTAACTGCAGGAATGTCTTTAGTTGCTGAAATTATTATCGATAAAAGACGAGTCATTGATTATTTATTAACACCAATAGATATTTATCGACATGAAGCATTAAGAGAAAAATAATAACACCATAATCAAAGAAAATACATATGAAAAATAAAACACAATATGATTCATCTATTATTGATAGTCTACTCTATATATCTAAAATAAATCAAAATGATTTAAAAAAAGAACAAATACTTCATTTTTTAGGTGATAGTAAAAAATTAACAAAGTGGAATATTATTGAAGTAGCAAACCTACTCAATTTAAAGTGTAATTTTGATATTATTGATATCAATCACAACAATAATATTGTCGGCGATATATTAATAGAAATAGATAATTTTTGGTTTATTTTAAAAGATAAGAAGAATGATGATTTATTTATTTTCAACCCTAAAGATAACACTTACAAAAAATACACTTTGTGTGTTGATAAAAAAATAAAAATATTGCGTGTCATTCAGTTTGAAAAAACATCTTTACTTGAAAAGTTTAGTTTAAAATGGTTCTTTCCTTCACTATTAAGGCAAAAAAAAATATTATGGTTCATTTTTATTCTCTCTTTTTGTACTCAATTATTCTCTTTAGCTAGCCCTATTATTTTTGAAAACTTTATTGATAAAGTATTAACGGGCAGAAGCTTATCTAATTTACATGTATTTGCATCTATTTTAGTTCTTATTGCGCTTATTGAACCCACTTATCTTTTTTTAAGAGATAAATTATATTCATTTGTCTCTTGTAAATTAGGTGCTGAATTTTCAGGTAAAACGTATCAACATCTAATTCGGCTACCAACTCAATTCTTTAATCAGCGCCAAGCAGGACAAATCATTTCTCGTCTACAAGAGCTCTCTAATATTCGTCAATTTATAGCGGGTTCTGCTTTTATGATGGTACTTGATCTTATCTTTATTACCTTGTTTATCTCTATAATGTTTTATTATTCAACATTATTAACATGGATAACATTAGGTGCGCTTACACTCTATTTTCTAACTTGGATTATTTTAGGCCCCATTATTCGTCATTGGGTTGAAGTGGAATATAAAGCCAATGCGGAAAACACAAGCTTACTAACAGAATCAATCAATGGTATTGATACAATAAAAATTACAGCAACAGAAATTTATTTTCTTAAAAAATGGCAACATAAGCTAACTTATCATATTCTTGCCCGTTTTTCTGGCGCTAAAAAAGCATTATTAGCGCAACAGATAATCATGACGATACACAAAATAGCGACCGCGATTATTTTATGGTATGGCGTGAAACGAGTCATGGACATGCAAATGACAATAGGCGAGCTAATTGCATTTAATATGTTCGCGGCACATATTACTCAACCTATTTTACGCTTAGCACAAATATGGCAAGACTTTCAGCAAACCACCGTGTCATTACAGCGCATTGGTGA
This sequence comes from Proteus faecis, assembly GCF_030286765.1. Lineage (NCBI taxonomy): Bacteria > Pseudomonadati > Pseudomonadota > Gammaproteobacteria > Enterobacterales > Morganellaceae > Proteus > Proteus faecis. Next base: position 278,186 of record NZ_JASVWV010000002.1, on the reverse strand, counting down.
AATTTTAAATACACAAACAGAACTCCAGCACCAAGGATTAACCTCTTTACCAAGTATTAGTGGTGAAATTACGTTTTCTCATGTTAATTTTCGCTATGCTGATAATACACCTGAAGTGATTAAAAATATTTCATTATCGATTCCTGCGGGAAAATTCATTGGCATTACAGGGCCTTCAGGCTCAGGAAAAAGTACCTTAACCCGTTTAATTCAACGCTTTTATACACCACAACAAGGACAAATTTATATTGATGGAATGGATATAGCCATTGCAGATCCACTTTCTTTAAGACAGAGTATGGGCATTGTTTTACAAGATAGTTTTTTGTTTAGTGGCACTATTGCAGAAAATATTCGTTTATCAAAACCTTATTGTCATGAAGATGAAATATATGAGGCAGCAAAACTTGCTGGGGCCTTTGATTTCATACAGCAATTACCACAAAAATTTAATACTCAAGTTGGAGAAAGAGGTAGTCATTTATCTGGCGGACAGCGTCAGCGCATTGCATTAGCAAGAGCGCTATTGCCAAATCCACGTATTCTTCTTTTAGATGAGGCGACATCTGCTCTAGATTATGAATCTGAAGCAGAGATTTTAGCCAATTTACCTTTAATTTGTAAGAATAGAACGGTGATCAGTATTGCCCATCGACTTAATACACTGGCTAATTCAGATTATATTTATGTCATTGATAAAGGTAGAATTACAGAAGAAGGCACCCATTCTAATTTATTAGAAAATGGCTCGCTCTATTACCATCTGTGGAAACAACAAACTCAATAATGGACAATTAAATAAAAAGGCTCGATTACCGAGCCTTTGATACATTAATTAATATTATCAGAAAAATTAATACAGCATACGAGCACGAATTGTGCCTGGTAATGCTTTGATTTTTTGTAACACTAATTCAGCTTGAGCCTTAGTTTGAGTTGTAATATCAATCACAACATAACCGACGTTACCTGATGTACGTAAATACTGTGCAGCTACATTGATATTTTCTTCAGTAAACACTTTGTTGATACTATTCATCATACCCGGACGGTTTTCATGAATATGCAGTAAACGGTTTACATCATCACCATGGCTTGGCAGAGAGACTTCAGGGAAGTTAACAGCAGATAGCGTAGAGCCATTATCTGAATATTTCGCTAATTTACCTGCAACTTCATAGCCAATATTTTCTTGAGCTTCTTGAGTTGAACCACCAATATGTGGAGTTAAGATCACATTATCAAATTTGATAAGTTCAGAAACAAACGGATCGTTCGGATCGTTATTTGCTCCCGGCTCCGTAGGGAATACGTCAACTGCAGCACCAGATAAATGCTTTGATTCTAGAGCTTGTGATAACGCAGGAATATCAACCACAGTACCACGAGAAGCATTGATCAGAATTGAGCCTGGTTTCATACGCTGAATTTCTTCATGCCCAATCATATTTTTTGTTGACGGTGTTTCTGGCACATGTAAGCTGACGATGTCACTCATATTCAACAGTTCAGAGAGATGACGAATTTGAGTTGCATTACCTAATGGCAGTTTGTTTTCGATATCATAGAAATAGACATCTAGACCCACACTTTCAGCCAAAATACCTAACTGTGTACCAATGTGACCATAGCCAATAATACCCAGTTTTTTACCGCGAGCTTCAAAACAGCCTTTGGCTTGTTTATCCCAAATTCCACGATGCGCTTTCGCGCTTGCTTCAGGGATACGACGCAATAATAACAGTAATTCACCAAGCACCATCTCAGCCACGGAACGAGTGTTTGAGAAAGGCGCGTTAAAAACAGGAATACCGCGACGAGCAGCAGCATCTAAATCAACTTGATTAGTACCGATACAGAAGCATCCCACAGCGACTAATTTTTCAGCCGCGGCAAAAATTTCTTCTGTTAAATGAGTGCGGGAACGAAGCCCCACAAAACGAGCATCGCGGATAGCTTCTTTTAATTCTTCGTCCGATAATGCGCCTTTGTGATATTCAATATTGGTGTAACCCGCAGCTCTTAAATTTTCTACTGCACTTTGATGCACCCCTTCAAGGAGTAGAAACTTTATCTTTTCTTTTTCCAAAGATACTTTGACCATTTACCCTGCCCTATCGTTATTACATTTAATGAAAACAAAATCCTGTCTCATCAACATAACAAAAATAGATTTTGTGGCAATACAACCGATTGCCATGATGACAGAATAAGCGGTAAATAAAGTGATTTTCTACCGAGTAAAATGATTTTGACTTCGAAAATGGCAGGATTTTAAAGAGAGATATAACTATCGTGTGATATATATCACTGAATTTGCAGTTTCTAAAATAATTTAAAAAAATAGGTAGCCATCGCTACCTATCTTAAAAAAATTACTTAATAGTTTTCACACCTTCAGATGTGCCCATTAAAACAATGTTTGCGCCACGGTTAGCAAATAATCCTACGGTTACAACCCCTGGAATACTGTTAATTTTGTTTTCCAGTTCAATAGGGTTAAGGATCGTTAAGTTATGAACGTCTAAAATAACGTTACCGTTATCTGTTACTACGTTTTCGCGATATTCAGGCAAACCACCCAATTTAACCAATTCACGAGCTACATAAGAGCGCGCCATTGGAATAACTTCAACAGGTAGAGGGAATTTACCTAATACATCAACTTGTTTAGATTCATCAACGATACAGATAAATGTTTTCGCTACACCAGCAATGATTTTTTCACGTGTTAATGCAGCCCCACCACCTTTGATCATTTGCATCTGGTGGTTAATTTCATCAGCACCATCAACATAGATATCTAAAGAATCGACTTCATTACAGTCGAAAACAGGAATGCCGTAACTTTTTAATTTTGCAGTTGATGCCTCTGAACTTGAAACGGTGCCTTCAATTTGACCTTTCATTGTTGCTAATGCATCAATAAAGTGAGAAGCCGTAGAGCCAGTACCAACACCCACAATCGTGCCTGGTTTTACATATTCAAGCGCCGCCCAACCTACTGCTTTTTTCAATTCATCCTGAGTCATTTAAAAAAACCTTATTTATCACATTAATGGATTAAGAATAGCATATTGCATTCAAAACTAGCACGAGACACATCAAAAACTGAGAAGCAACATTTTAACTCATTACAACGAAAAATATGGCATAGTAAGCGATAGAATATAAAATCGAAGAGAGTCTGTTAATGAAACGCCCTGATTATCGAGCATTACAAGCCCTTGATGCCGTCATTCGAGAACGTGGTTTTGAAAGAGCCGCGCAAAAGTTATGTATTACACAATCTGCCGTTTCTCAGCGTATCAAACAGTTAGAAAATTTATTTGGACAACCGCTATTAGTTAGAACTGTTCCACCTCAACCCACAGAGCAAGGACAAAAATTATTAGCGCTATTGCATCAAGTAGAATTACTTGAAGAGCAATGGTTAGGTGATGAAAACAGCGGTTCTACACCTCTTTTACTCTCTTTGGCTGTGAATGCTGACAGTTTAGCGACATGGTTATTACCCGCTTTACATCCAGTCTTAACGCAACTGCCTATTCGTCTCAATATTCAAGTGGAAGATGAAACTCGCACTCAAGAACGATTAAGACGAGGCGAAGTCGTTGGTGCAATCAGTATTCAGCCACAAGCACTACCAAGTTGTCTTGTCGATCAACTAGGCGCGCTCGATTACCTATTCGTTGCTTCTCCTGACTTTGCTCAACGCTACTTTACCAACGGTGTAACAAAATCTTCGTTATTAAAAGCGCCGGCAGTCGCATTTGATCATCTTGATGATATGCATCAGGCATTTTTACAACAGAATTTCGGTTTATCTCCTGGTAGTGTGCCGTGTCATATCGTGAACTCCTCTGAAGCCTTCGTGCAATTAGCTAAACAAGGTTCAACCTGCTGTATGATCCCACATCTACAAATTGCGAATGAACTAAAAAGTGGAGAACTGGTTGATTTAACACCGGGGCTTTGCCAACGACGTATGCTCTATTGGCACCGATTTGCGCCAGAAAGTAGAACCATGAGAAAAGTGACAGATGCACTGATTGATTTTGGTCGTAAAGTTTTAAAACAGGACGAAGAGTAATACACTATTTTATCTTGTTACCATAAAGAATAGGCTTCATATTGAAGCCTATTCTGTTTTATCGTAGTACAATTATTTAGTGCGTTTTAATTCAAAAACCACATCCACATAATCTTTAAATTCAATACTTTGTTGTTGATAAGTTTCTTGTACAGCGGCAGGTGCTTGAGCTTTCAGTGCCATTGCATCCATACGCACCTGTGCAATTGGATAAGGCGTTGCCTCTGGTGCTCGATAACTTACACTATAAACTGCACCTAAATCAGCGCCAAAACCTTTTGCAACTGAACTTGCTTGATCAATCGCATTTTTAATCGCCACTTCACGTGCTTTCGCTTTATATTGCTCTGGATTATTTACACCAAATTCAACGTTATTAATCTCATTTAAACCCGCCGCTAATGCACCATCAAGCAACGTATTAAGCTGTTCTAATTTCTTGATTTTCACATTAACAGTACGTGTTGCGGTATAGCCATTAATCACTGAACGTTCTGCTTTTTTATCATACTCATAGTTTGGTTGAGTACGGATATTTGCAGCATCAATATCTTCCTTTACAACACCATTTTCTTTTAAGAAGGCAAAATATTTCGCAACACGCTCATCAACTTGTTTCTTAGCTTGGGCAGCATCTTTTGCTCTTTCATTAACCTGAATATTTAATGTTGCCATATCAGGAGCGGCTTTAATTGTCGCATTGCCCGATGTTGTAATATGTGGTCCTTCTGGCTCCGATGCTGCGAGTGCAATGGAAGGTAATCCCAGTGTAAACACGGATGCTAATACAATCGCTTTTAATTTCACAAAAACCCCCTGACAAAATAAATTTTAATGTCCTGTTTTTAGGACTAAGAAGAACATTAGCATATATGATGTAAAGTTCTTTAAGATTAAAAGAGAGTTTTCAATCCTTGTGCTGCTAATTGAGCAGCAATAAACCACATGACACATCCTACAAACAGATTAATAATACGCTGAGCGCGTGCTTTGCTTAATATTGGAGAAAACCAAGCAGCGAGTAGTGATAACGCAAAAAACCAGCTTATAGAGGCAAGTATTGCACCACATGTAAACCAAGGACGTAGTTCTGCGGTTAATTGCCCACCAATACTGCCTATCACAACAAAAGTATCTAAATAAACATGAGGATTAAGCCAAGTTACGGCAATTAATGTCACAATCACACGCCAACGGTTTTTTATCTGATTTTCACTTTGTGATAATTCAATATCTTTTGAAAAAGCCGTTTTAAATGCATTCCAACCATACCATAATAAAAACGCCACGCCTCCCCAAGTGATCAGTAGTAAAAGGATTTCTGATTGGCTGAGCAGAGCACTTCCACCAAAGACACCTGCAGTGATCAAAATCACATCACTTAAAGCGCATAATAATGCACTCATTAAATGAAACTGCTTTTTACTTCCTTGTTGTAAAACAAAGGCATTCTGAGCACCTATTGGCAAAATCATTGCTGCACTTAATAAAAACCCCTGAAAAAAAGTTGTGAACATGCAATATATCCTAATAATTATTCGTTTAATATTGGATAAATAATAGGGGGATTTTGATATTAGAGGAAATGAATCATTCTTATTGTTAATAAGAAAAACTAATAGTAATAAAGAAAAAAAGCCACGTTAATCACGTGGCTCTGTGTCATCTATTTATGGTAAAACTACTCGGTTTTAGCCGTTGTATTTTGTGTTTGATGCATATAAACATCCATTTGTGGGAATGGAATACCAATATTATTTGCATCTAATGCACGTTTAAAATCTTCCATTAAATCCCAATAAACCGGCCATGCATCAGCATTCGTTGTCCAAACCCGTACCACAAAATTTAATGAAGACGGAGCCATTTCATGTAAACGGATCGTCACACCTTGTTCATGTTGAATACGTTTGTCTTTTGCAACAACATCACCCAGTACTTGTTTTACTTTATCAATATCAGCATCATAAGCTACACCAACAATAATTTGTGTACGGCGATTAGGCTCACGGCTTAAGTTAATCACATCACTACTGATAATTTTACTATTTGGGATAACGATTATTCTGTCATCAGCAGAACGTAATGTTGTAGAAAAAATTTGCACATCTTTCACTGTACCTTCAACAGCACCAATTATCACATATTCATCTGTACGGATTGGGCGGAAAATAACAATCAGTACACCAGCAGCAAAGTTAGACAGTGAACCTTGTAATGCTAAACCGACGGCTAAACCGGCAGCACCTAGCACAGCGATAACAGACGCTGTTTGAACGCCTAATCGTCCTAATACTGCAATTAAGGTAAAAGCAACAACGGTATAACGAACTAGGACAGACAGAAATGTCACAACAGTAGCATCAATATGGCGCAACGTTAAAACTCTCGCAACGCCTTTACCAATCATTTTTGCCACAAAAAGACCAACAAATAGTATCAAAAATGCTGCAATAATATTCACCGCATACTGAATAAAGAGATCCTGATTTGCGACAAACCAACCTGTTGCTTCATCTAAACTAGCGGGTAATTCATTCATTAGACCACCTTTTAAACTTAAAAACGTAATGAAAAGAATAGTAATTCAATAGTATATTGTGGCAGATTTATTCAAGAAATATATAGGATTTGTTAATTTCTTCTATTTTCCAGAATAAATAACCGATATTTTTGTAGCATGGTAGCAAAATCATCTAAACCACAAAAAGAGATACTCTCATTATCGTAATAGCTCATACCCTCTTCCATTTCATCTGTTTCAAAATGCAAGGTATTCGCTCTTACCATCACCTCTTCGTCATCAATAGAAAGACTGTATTCTTTACCGATAAGTTCCCACTGTCTTTCACTGCCTTTAATACCTTCCATTTCTTCAAGAATTTGATCTATAAGACTAATATCGCCTTGAATTTCATCATTCAACCAATAACCTATTGCTTCATGATCCATCGAAAAACGGGCTAGTATACCGCCAGTGAGATCTCGCTGAAATTCATAATCCATGGTGTACGCCCCTTATAAAGCTCTCGCTTTTTTAATAAAAAATATCTTATTCTTATTATGACAAAAATAACAAAAAACGGGAGGCATTTGCCTCCCGTTTGTTCATATAAAATACTTTAAAGCAATAAATTAACCATTATACCGTTGTTTGGAAAATAACTTGGTCTGCTTTATCTGTATATTGCTCTAGTTGGTCGAAGTTTAAATAACGATAAGTATCTTCTGCGGTTTCATCCACTTTATTTATGAAATCCAGATACTCTTGTGGCTCTGGTAAACGACCGAGTAATGAAGCAACTGCCGCAAGCTCCGCAGAAGCAAGATACACATTTGCACCTGTACCTAAACGATTAGGGAAGTTTCGTGTTGATGTTGAAACAACAGTTGCACCATCAGCAACTCGTGCTTGGTTACCCATACATAGTGAACAACCTGGCACTTCGATACGAGCTCCACTCTTACCAAAAACGCTATAATAGCCTTCTTCCGTTAATTGTGCCGCATCCATTTTTGTTGGTGGAGCAACCCATAAACGTGTTGGTAATTGACCTTTGTGTTGATCAAGCAGTTTACCTGCAGCACGGAAGTGCCCAATGTTGGTCATACAAGAACCAATGAATACTTCATCAATTTTGCTGTTTGCCACTTCGGATAACAGGCGAGCATCATCAGGATCATTCGGCGCACATAAAATTGGCTCTTTGATCTCATTTAAATCAATTTCGATCACTGCCGCATATTCTGCATCGGCATCGGCTTCAAGTAATTGCGGATCTTTCAACCAGCTTTCCATTGAAGTGATACGACGTTCAATGGTACGACGATCACCATAACCTTCAGCAATCATCCATTTCAGTAAGATGATGTTAGATTGTAAATACTCAATAATAGGCGCTTTATCCAGTTTAATGGTACAACCCGCAGCTGAACGTTCTGCTGATGCATCAGCAAGTTCAAATGCTTGTTCTACTTTCAGTTCTGGTAAACCTTCAATCTCAAGAATACGACCAGAGAAAATGTTCTTCTTACCTTTTTTCTCAACTGTCAGTAAACCCTCTTGGATCGCGTAGTAAGGAATAGCATGAACTAAATCACGCAGTGTCACACCCGGTTGCATTTCACCTTTAAAACGTACCAGAACAGATTCTGGCATATCTAATGGCATAACCCCTGTTGCTGCAGCAAAAGCCACGAGGCCAGAACCTGCAGGGAATGAAATACCAATAGGGAAACGAGTATGTGAGTCACCACCTGTCCCTACCGTATCAGGTAATAACATACGGTTTAACCATGAGTGGATAATACCATCACCTGGGCGCAGTGAAACACCACCACGGTTCATAATAAAATCAGGTAAGGTGTGATGCGTTGTAACATCGACTGGCTTTGGATAAGCTGCGGTATGACAGAATGATTGCATCACTAAATCCGCAGAGAAACCAAGACATGCTAAGTCTTTTAACTCATCACGAGTCATTGGACCGGTTGTATCTTGTGAACCTACTGAGGTCATTTTGGGTTCACAATATTCGCCAGGGCGAATACCTGCACGACCACAAGCGCGACCTACCATTTTCTGGGCGAGTGAGAAACCGCGGTTACTTTCTTCAACAGGTTTAGCATGACGGAACAATGTGCTAGCTGGTAAACCTAGTGATTCGCGCGCTTTTGACGTTAATCCACGACCAATAATCAATGGAATACGACCACCAGCGCGAACTTCATCAATTAATACTTCTGTTTTCAGCTCAAAGGTTTCCAGTAACTCATTCGTTTCATGGTTACGAATTTCACCTTTGTATGGGTAAATATCAATGACATCACCCATATTTAATTTAGAAACATCAACTTCAATAGGGAGTGCACCTGCATCTTCCATAGTATTAAAGAAGATAGGCGCAATTTTTCCACCAAGAACAACCCCTCCACCACGTTTATTAGGGACAAACGGAATATCGTCTCCCATAAACCAAAGTACAGAGTTAGTTGCTGATTTACGTGATGAGCCGGTTCCTACAACATCACCAACATAAGCCAGTGGGAAGCCTTTCTTATTTAACGTTTCGATTTGCTTAATTGGACCTACGCTACCCGGCTGATCAGGTTCAATACCTTCGCGTGCATTTTTCAGCATTGCTAAAGCATGTAATGGGATATCAGGACGAGACCAAGCATCTGGTGCAGGTGATAAGTCATCGGTATTGGTTTCACCAGTGACTTTAAATACGGTAACAGTAATTTTTTCTGCTAATTCAGGGCGCTCAGTAAACCACTGTGCATCAGCCCAAGATTGCATAATTTGCTTAGCATAAACATTGCCTGCTTTCGCTTTTTCCTCAACATCATAGAAGTTATCAAACATCAGTAATGTGTGAGAAAGTGCTTTGGCTGCAATTGGGGCTAACTTATCATTTTCCAGAGATTCAATTAAAGCATGGATATTATAGCCACCTTGCATAGTACCTAATAATTCAACAGCTTTTTCTGGTGAGATAAGGGGTGATGTAGTTTCGCCTTTCGCGAGGGCAGTTAAAAAACCCGCCTTAACATAGGCAGCTTCATCAACTCCGGGTGGAACACGGTTAACAATTAAATCAAGAAGAAATTCTTCTTCACCTTTAGGGGGATTTTTTAATAGCTCAACAAGTGCGGCTGTTTGTGTGGCATCGAGAGGTTTTGGAACGACACCTTCAGCTGCACGCTCTGCTACGTGCTTACGGTATTCTTCTAGCACGACTGTCTCCTCGCTTCTTTGTCATTTTGTATAACCCGGCTGTCTGCACCCCGTCTGTTGAAGGATGCCAGGTCAGAGGATCTTTTGCTCGCATAAAACATAAGAGGTTGTAAAATTATGCCCAGCTAAGGGCTATCAGCATAGCAAATCTTCAACACTATGTTAATTCGTTCACATAAAAGTAACATTAATCAGATTCAAATATCCACTTATTCAGATTAAAACACTTAAACAAAATATATAACAGGGACTTTTAACCAAGATTTTGGTTAATAACCACACTTTTTATAGTTTTTTTTATCCTCAAATTAGCACCAAAGCGAAATCATCGATTAAATAAACAACAGAAAGCATAAAAAAAGAGCCAAGTTCTATAAAGAACTTAGCCCTTATCATTTAAACTACTTTAGTAAACTGTTCTCAGCAAAACTATTTTAAGTAAAGCTGGTGCTCAGTAAACAAGTCGCTTATTTTTTCTTTTTCGCTTTTGGATTTGGCAGGTCAGTGATACTACCTTCAAATACTTCCGCAGCCATACCGATTGACTCGTATAACGTTGGGTGAGCGTGGATAGTTAATGCGATATCTTCAGCATCACAACCCATTTCAATTGCAAGACCGATTTCACCTAACAGTTCACCACCGTTAGAACCGACAATAGCACCACCGATAACACGGTTAGTTTCTTTGTCAAAAATCAGTTTAGTCATACCATCAGCACAATCTGATGCGATTGCACGGCCTGATGCGGCCCAAGGGAAAGAAGCCACTTCATAGCTAACACCCTTCTCTTTCGCTTCTTTTTCAGTCATACCAACCCATGCAACTTCTGGTTCAGTATAAGCGATAGATGGAATAACTTTAGGATCGAAGTAATGTTTTTTACCAGAGATAACTTCTGCTGCAACGTGACCTTCATGGACACCTTTGTGAGCCAGCATTGGTTGACCAACGATGTCACCGATAGCAAAGATGTGAGGTACATTAGTACGCATTTGTTTATCAACATGGATAAAGCCACGATCATCAACTTCGATACCAGCTTTACCTGCGTCTAACAGTTTACCGTTAGGCACACGACCGATAGCAACTAATACTGCATCGTAACGTTGTGGTTCTGCTGGGGCTTTTTTGCCTTCCATTGTTACATAGATGCCATCTTCTTTTGCTTCAACAGCAGTGACTTTAGTTTCTAGCATCAGGTTAAATTTCTTGCTGATACGTTTGGTAAATACTTTAACCACGTCTTTATCAGCAGCAGGAATAACCTGATCAAACATTTCAACTACGTCAATCTGAGAACCCAGAGAGTGATAAACCGTTCCCATTTCCAGACCGATGATACCACCACCCATAACCAGTAAACGCTCTGGTACGGTTTTCAGTTGCAGTGCATCTGTTGAGTCCCACACACGTGGATCTTCATGTGGAATGAACGGTAATTCAATTGGACGTGAGCCGGCAGCAACGATTGCATTGTCAAAAGTGATGGTAGTTGTACCTTCAGCACCTTCAACAGACAATGTGTGAGAACCAGTGAATCGAGCTTCGCCATTAACGACGGTCACTTTACGGCCTTTAGCCATGCCCGCTAAGCCACCCGTTAACTGAGAGATAACTTTATCTTTCCAGATGCGAATTTTGTCGATATCTGTTTTTGGTGCATCAAATACAACACCGTGTTCAGATAATGCTTTCGCTTCTTCGATAACTTTAGCAACGTGGAGTAACGCTTTAGAAGGGATACAACCCACGTTCAGACAAACACCACCTAAAGTAGAGTGACGTTCCACTAAAACTGTTTCTAAACCTAAGTCAGCGCAACGGAACGCCGCGGAATAACCCGCAGGGCCTGCACCGAGAACCACTACCTGTGCTTTAATTTCAGTACTCATCGTGACCTCATTATTTATTTGTCCGGCGAGTCAGACGATAATCCATATTTAACACCGAGACTTACATACCGCATGCAGTTTACAGAAATGTTAATAAACTGAAAAGCGCTCTAACATGACGGATCTCACAACCTAAGATGTATGACTGTAAAATCCATCACTGTAATCAGAGAAACCGGTGCTTAGCACCGGTTTTACAATTACATTACCAAACGACGTAAATCACTCATGTACTGATTAATCAGAGTGATGAATCGAGCACCATCAGCACCATCGATCACACGGTGATCGAAAGATAGTGACATTGGTAAAATCAAGCGTGGTACGAATTCTTTACCATTCCATACTGGTTTCATAGAAGAACGGGAAAGTCCCATAATCGCAACTTCTGGTGCGTTAACGATTGGTGCAAAACCGGTAGTACCGATACCACCAAGGCTAGAAATAGTGAAACATCCGCCTTGCATATCTGCAGCTGTCAGTTTACCTGCTCGTGCTTTCTTAGAAACTTCAGCTAACTCATAAGACAGTTCGATAATGCCTTTTTTGTTAACATCTTTGAAAACAGGAACAACAAGACCGTTAGGTGTATCTACTGCAATACCGATATTGATGTATTTTTTCAGGATCAGTTTCTGTCCATCTTCAGAGATAGAGCTGTTAAAGCGAGGCATATCTGCCAGTGCTTTCGCAGCAGCTTTCATGACGAAAACTAACGGAGTGATCTTAACATCCAGTTTTTTCTTCTCAGCTTCTTTATTTTGCTGCTTACGGAATTCTTCAACCTCAGTGATATCTGCTTCATCAAACAGATTAACGTGAGGGATCATCACCCAGTTGCGGCTTAAGTTAGCACCAGAGATTTTCTGGATACGGCTTAATTCAACTTCTTCAATTTCACCAAACTTGCTGAAGTCAACTTTAGGCCAAGGTAACATGCCTGGTAATCCGCCACCTGCATTCGCTGGTGCAGATTCAGCACGTTTAATTAACTCTTTCACATAAGACTGAACGTCTTCACGTAAGATACGACCTTTACGACCAGTACCTTTTACTTTCGCTAAATTCACACCAAATTCGCGAGCTAAACGACGAATGACTGGCGTTGCATGAACGTAAGCGTCGTTTTCAACAAATTCTTCTTTCGCCGCTGGCGCAGTCGCTTGTGCTTTAGCGGGTGCTGCTGGTGCAGAACTTGCTGGAGCTGGCGCAGCTGCCGCTGGTGCTTGAGCAACAGGCGCTGCTCCGGCAACTTCAAAAGTCATGATCAGTGAGCCAGTTTTCACTTTATCGCCCACAGCAATTTTGATCTCTTTAACCACACCGGCAAATGGTGCTGGAACTTCCATTGAAGCTTTATCACCTTCAACAGTGATCAGAGATTGCTCTTCAGAGATGGTATCACCCACTTTCACCATCACTTCAGTCACTTCAACTTCGTCACCACCAATATCTGGAACATTCACGTCTTTCACAGCAGATGCTGCTGGTGCAGATGCGGCAGGAGCTGGCGCTGCTTGAGCAACAGGTGCACTACCTGCAACTTCAAATACCATGATAAGAGAGCCTGTGCTCACTTTATCACCTGTTGCAATTTTAATTTCTTTCACTACGCCAGCAAAAGGTGCTGGAACTTCCATTGAAGCTTTATCACCTTCAACAGTAATCAGTGATTGCTCTTCAGCAATGCTATCACCCACTTTAACCATTACTTCAGTAACTTCAACTTCGTCACCGCCGATATCTGGAACGTGAACTTCTTTTAATTCAGCTGTCGCAGGTGCAGCAGCTGGTGCAGGCGCAACAGCTTGAGCAGGTGCTGCTTGCGCGGCACCTTCTGCTTCGAAAATCATGATAAGAGAACCTGTTTGGACTTTATCGCCCACAGCAATTTTGATCTCTTTAACCACACCCGCTTGTGGTGATGGAACTTCCATAGAAGCTTTATCACCTTCTACGGTAATCAAGGATTGTTCTTCCTCAATACGGTCGCCCACTTTCACCATCACTTCGGTGACTTCAACTTCATCAGCACCGATATCTGGGACTTTAATTTCAATAGACATTCACTTTACCTCTTACGCCAGACGTGGGTTTACTTTTTCAGGGTTGATGTTGTATTTTTTGATTGCTTCTTCAACAACCTTCACATCAATCTCACCACGTTTAGCTAATTCACCTAATGCAGCAACAATCACATAAGAAGTATCAACTTCGAAGTGGTGACGCAGGTTTTCACGGCTATCAGAACGACCGAAACCATCTGTACCTAATACGCGATAATCATCTGCTGGTACATAAGTGCGAACTTGTTCTGCGAACAGTTTCATATAGTCAGTAGATGCAACAGCTGGCGCATCATTCATAATTTGAGCAATGTAAGGTACACGTGGTGCTTCAGATGGGTGTAGCATGTTCCAACGTTCACAATCTTGACCATCACGAGCCAGTTCAGTGAATGAAGTTACGCTATAAACATCAGAACCGATGCCGTATTCAGCAGACAGGATTTGTGCTGCTTCACGAACGTGACGCAGAATAGAACCTGAACCCAGTAACTGAACTTTACCTTTCGCGCCTTCCAGTGATTCCAGTTTGTAGATACCTTTACGGATACCTTCTTCAACACCGGCTGGCATTGCTGGCATATGGTAGTTTTCGTTCAGTGTAGTGATGTAGTAATAAACGTTTTCTTGTTTATCACCATACATACGCTCTAAACCATCTTGCATGATAACAGCAACTTCATAAGCGAATGCTGGATCATAAGAGATACAGTTAGGGATAGTCAGCGATTGAATATGGCTATGACCATCTTCGTGTTGTAGGCCTTCACCGTTAAGTGTTGTACGGCCTGAAGTACCACCCACTAAGAAACCACGAGCTTGTTGGTCACCTGCTGCCCAGCATAGGTCGCCAATACGTTGGAAACCAAACATTGAGTAGTAGATATAGAATGGGATCATTGGCAGATTGTTAGTGCTGTAAGATGTTGCAGCTGCTAACCAAGATGCGCCAGCACCCAGTTCGTTAATACCTTCTTGCAGAATTTGGCCTTTAACGTCTTCTTTATAGTAAGCAACTTGCTCACGATCTTGAGGCGTATATTGTTGGCCATTCGGGCTGTAGATACCGATTTGACGGAACAGACCTTCCATACCGAAAGTACGTGCTTCGTCAGCAATAATTGGAACTAAACGATCTTTGATAGATTTATTTTTCAACATCACGTTCAGTGCACGAACGAATGCGATAGTTGTAGAAATCTCTTTAGATTGTTCTTCCAGTAATTGGCTGAAATCTTCCAGTGTAGGAATATCCAGTTTTTCTTCAAAACGAGGACGACGTGCTGGCAGGTAACCACCTAAATCCTGACGACGTGCGTGCAGGTATTTGTATTCTTCTGACTCTTTGTCAAAAGTAATATAAGGCAGGTCTTTGATTTGCTCATCAGCAACTGGAATATTGAAACGATCACGGAAATGGTGAACGCCATCCATGTTCATTTTTTTAACTTGGTGAGCAATATTTTTACCTTCTGCAGTTTCACCCATACCATAACCTTTAATGGTTTGAGCTAAAATAACAGTTGGTTTGTTTTGAGTGTCTTTTGCTTTTTGGAATGCAGCAAAAACTTTCTTCGGATCGTGACCACCACGGTTTAATGCCCAGATTTCATCATCAGTCATATCTTTAACTAATGCAGCAGTTTCTGGGTAACGATTGAAGAAGTGCTCGCGAACATAAGCGCCATCACGAGATTTAAATGTCTGGTAGTCACCATCCAGAGTTTCATTCATTAATTGAATGAGTTTACCAGAGGTGTCTTTACGCAGAAGCTCATCCCAACGATCGCCCCACATTACTTTGATAACGTTCCAGCCAGCACCTGCGAAGATACCTTCTAATTCGTTAACAATTTTGCCGTTACCAGTAACTGGGCCATCAAGACGTTGTAAGTTACAGTTAACAACGAAGCACAGGTTATCTAATTTTTCGCGAACTGCGATGGTGATAGCACCTTTAGATTCTGGCTCGTCCATCTCACCATCGCCTAAGAACGCATAAACGGTTTGTTTAGTCGTATCTTTTAAGCCACGGTGATTCAAATATTTCAGGAACTTAGCTTGGTAAATTGCAGATAGTGGTCCCAGACCCATAGAAACTGTAGGGAACTGCCAGAACTCAGGCATTAATTTAGGGTGTGGATAAGAAGATAAACCTTTACCACCAATTTCTTGACGGAAGTTGTTTAATTGCTCTTCAGTTAAACGACCTTCTAAGAATGCACGAGCGTAGATACCTGGGGAGATATGACCTTGGAAGTAAACCAAGTCGCCACCATCAGTTTCATTTTGCGCGCGGAAGAAATGGTTAAAGCACACTTCATATAAAGTTGCAGAAGATTGGAATGACGCCATGTGTCCGCCGAGTTCCAAATCTTTTTTGGATGCACGCAGAACCATCATTACTGCGTTCCAGCGAATAGCAGAACGAATACGACGCTCTAATTCCAGATTGCCAGGGTAAGCGGGTTCATCTTCAGCAGGAATGGTATTGATATAATCACTGTGTACAGCACCGCCTAAAGCGATATTAAGACCACCATTACGGGCTTGTTTTAATACCTGATCAATCAGGAACTGTGCACGCTCAACACCTTCTTCACGGATGACCGAGTCGATCGCTTGTAACCAGTCGCGAGTTTCGATCGGATCCACGTCATTTTTCAGCATATCTGACATGGTGTATTCCTTATCTGTTATCTGTTTTTAATGGTTATGGGAGCCTATCTTCCCGTTATACCCATCTGATATGACGGGAAGATAGGCCCTGCTGTTATTACCGCTTCCCCTGAAAATTACAGGGCGATAGGTAGTACAGACTCAGCGGTCAGGATCTGTGCTACTAAAATAAATCAGGATGTTGTTGTAGCCGGCGCAAAGAGCGCTCACGGCGAGTATGTTCACGGCTCATATCCAACAAAACATCTTCAATAAAGGCCAAATGGCGATGTGATGCTTCACGAGCAACTTCTGGCTCTCTATTAATAATAGCCTGATAAATTTGACTACGATGTTCACTTACTGCAGTTAACATCTCTTTACGAGTGTAAAGAAACTCAAAATTCTGGCGGATATTCTGCTCAAGCATTGGCACCATGCATCGTAATAAATGCAATAAAACAACATTATGAGCAGCTTCCGTAACAATTAATTGATATTGCAATACAGCTTCTGACTCAGCGGCTAAATCACCCTTTTCGTGAGCTTTCAAGATGCAATCATGACTAGCTTTGATACGTTCAAGATCTTCATCAGTGCCACGTAATGCCGCATAATATGCAGCAATACCTTCAAGTGCATGACGAGTTTCTAAAAGATCAAATTGAGATTCGGGATGTCCGCTAAGCAGTTGAGCTAAAGGATCACTAAAACTTTGCCAGAGATTGTGCTGAACAAAAGTCCCCCCGCCTTGGCGACGGAGTAAAAAACCTTTAGCTTCTAATTTTTGAATTGCTTCACGCAATGAAGGACGAGATACATCAAATTGCTTCGCCAGTTCACGCTCAGGCAAGAGTTTTTCTCCCGGACGCAGAGTACCTTCTAAAATCAGATGTTCAAGCTGTTGCTCAATAACATCAGAAAGCTTAGGTTGGCGGATTTTTGTATAAGCCATATTGCTGGAAGCCATTATTGGATAACTATTACCTTAGTGATTGAGTTGTCAATTGGTAATACCAATTTAATATAACGGATAATAAAGTAACAAAGTATTCACTAACTGTCCATACAGTTGTTGAGCGAAATCATAAAAACCTGCAAATTTTAACAAATTATTTTAAAAATTCATCAAAAGTGATAACCAGTTCGCATTATTCAGAAACGTCAAAAATAAATTTTTTAACGTTTTTTAAACACATAAACAGTCAAACTGAAGCGTGACAGCAGTATTATCTTGAATTTAAA
The DNA here is from genome assembly GCF_030286765.1 of Proteus faecis. Taxonomy (NCBI): domain Bacteria; kingdom Pseudomonadati; phylum Pseudomonadota; class Gammaproteobacteria; order Enterobacterales; family Morganellaceae; genus Proteus; species Proteus faecis. The sequence goes on along the minus strand of NZ_JASVWV010000002.1, from coordinate 260,489 downwards.
TTCAATAAAAATGACTTTAAATTCATTCGAGTCGGTTATTTTGTTAACAAACTGCGGAAATAAGCCCAATCAAAGTGGGGCCCCGGATCGGTTTTTCTATTTGGTGCAACATCACTATGCCCAGTAATGTTTTCTTCAATGGCAGGATAAAGCGCAATAAGAGATTGAGTTATTTTCACTAATTGTTGGTATTGTTGCTGAGTAAAGTCGCACTCATCAGTGCCTTCAAGCTCAATACCAATTGAGAAATCATTACATTTTTCTCTGCCTTTATATAAAGAAATACCAGCATGCCAAGCTCTCTCGGTAAAAGGCACATATTGCACAATTTCACCATCACGACGAATAAGACAATGAGCTGATACTCTCAACCCCGCTATTTCACTAAAAAAAGGATCATCTTGTTCTGATAATGTATTAGTAAAAAGTTGATCGATATAAGGACCACCAAATTTTCCAGGTGGTAGGCTTATGTTATGAACAATCAATAAAGAGGGAACTTCCCCTTCAGGTCTTTTATCTTGATTAGGCGAAGGAACATGTCTCGCACTAGTAAGCCAACCTTGTTTAATTTCCATATCAACTCTCTTTCAATCAGTTTTCATCATTATCAATAAATTCATTTACTAATATTCGTCAATAAATGCGAATTCTCTCTCAATAATAAAGGCTAATTTTGTATATCACCTTTTTCTTTTCGATATTTTACTCAAACTTTATTTTATCTATTCGCCAATAAAGTCCTTTTTTTTCATACTACTAGCGTCTATTACTCAAGGAGGACGCTAGATGAATGTACTTAATTATCACTCTAATGAAAATGGTTTTACTCTTATGGAGCTTATGATTGTGATTGCTATCATCTCGATTTTAAGTTCTGTTGCTATTCCAGCCTATCAAGGTTATATCCAAAAGGCCGCATTAACCGATGTATTGCAAACACTGTCGCCCTATCGTTCTGCGATAGAATTATGTCGTTATGAAAATGACCCTCAACACTGTAATTCTGATTCAACCTTTATGCCGCAACAATTTCGTAGTCGATATTTGTCCGATATTAATGTGTTAAATGGCGTAATCAGCGCAAGCGGGAAATCACAACTTGATGGTCTAACGATCATAATGTCTTCAGAGAAAGGAGTTAACGACCTTCTTCCTGTATGGAAAACACAATGTTCAACAACAAATCTTGCATTGCAAAAACAGTGTAGTGAGATTCTAAAATCATATTAGTACGTTAGATATAAAGGACACTCATATTGAGTGTTCCTATTGCATGCTTTAAATATTGAAGACAACGTAGGTAAATCAAAAAGTATAAAGAGGTGAAGAATGGATATCACACACTCTGCAACAGAATTTATTGAATATCTATTACGTGAAAGTATTTTAAAACGCGTCTCTGATTTACATATAGAGCCTCAACAAACCAATGTAAGAATTCGTGCCAGAATAGATAATCATTTATATCTATTATCTTCTCCACCAGATGAATTTTCTGAAGAAATAGTAACTCGCTTAAAAGTACTTGCTAACTTAAATATTGCAGAAAAACGGTTACCTCAAGATGGACAATTTAGTTGGTCCTATCATGATAAAAACTATTCTATACGAATCGCGACACTCCCTACACTGTATGGTGAAAAAGTTGTTTTACGACTTATAAATAATTTACAACAACCAGAATTAAATCATCTAGGCTTTCAACTTTCCCATTTAACGCTATTAAAAAAATATTTAAATTTACCTCAGGGAATGATTTTAGTCACAGGGCCAACGGGAAGTGGAAAAACACTCACTTTATATAGTTGTTTACATTATTTAAATAAAGAGAACCTAAATATAAATAGTGTTGAAGATCCAATTGAATTACCTCTGAAGGGGATTAATCAAATTCAAATTTCTGAAAAATCAGGGATCTCATTCACAACAATATTACGAGCATTACTACGTCAAGATCCTGACATTATTATGGTAGGTGAAATACGTGATCAATCTACTGCTGAAATAGCAATAAAAGCAGCACAAACAGGACACCTTGTATTATCAACCTTACATACTAATTCGGCTTCATCTACAATAATGCGTCTACATAACTTAGGGATTGAAAAAGATCTTATCCATTCCTGTGTTAGTTTAATTATTTCACAACGATTAGTTCGTTGTTTATGCCCACACTGTAAAATATGCTTATCCAATAAACAGCATATTAATATAAATAAAGAAATCATCGAATTACCCAATTGGCAAGCTGTTGGTTGTCAACAATGCTGCTCAGGCTATAATGGAAGAACGGCTATCTATGACTGTTTTGAGCCCTCAAAACAAACTCACTCATCCCTTTATCATTTATTCTATTCCGGTTTTTTATTAATAAGACAAGGGATCACAACACTTGAGGAGGTTTATCAAACGCTTGGAGATATTGAATGAAATTACAGCTAATTTATTGCTATGATGCGTTAACTTATCAAGGGGAATTGTGCACAGGGAAAATACTCGCCTCTTCAAATAACGAAGTATTTATTAACTTAACTCAACAACAAAAAATCCCCATAAAGATCCGTTTATATAAGATCGTTTTATTTCAAGATGCTGATAAACAATATCGAATTCAATTATTCGAACAATTAGCTTTATTACTACATTCTGGTTTAGCACTTCTTCCTGCATTAACACTATTAAAAAATGAATGTCGTTATTCACATTGGCAATGTGTATTAGAAGATATTATTTTTAACTTAATGCAAGGAGGTTCTCTTTCTAAACAATTAAATCGCTATCCACTTTATTTTCCTACTTCACTAAATCGTTTTGTTCTTATTGGTGAAGAGAGTGGAAAATTAGATGAAGTGATTACACTACAAATAATACAGTTAAAAAAACAGCGAGAGATTGTAAAAAAAATCAAAAAATCGTTTAAATATCCTCTCTTTTTGCTGACTGTATTAGTTTTTATTACTAGTATTATGTTGCTTTATGTTTTACCTGAATATCAATCCTTATACAGCTCCTTTAATACAGAACTTCCTCATTTAACACTCGTTCTCATTAATTTTTCACAATGGCTTACTGATTATATCAGTATGATAGCGCTTATCTTTATCGGATTAATATTTTTTTATCGTTTAATTCGTTACTCTTTATCACCCTTTTATCTCGCTGAACAAGCTTTTTTTCTTCATATTCCCTATTTAGGTAAACTTTTAAAATATCAACAATTGCATCTTATTTTTCAGATAATCAGTATTACACAACAAGCAGGATTACCTTTATTACAAAGCTTAAAAATAGGAACAGAACAACTTTCACATCCTATTTATAAACAACTCCTTTCTAAAATGAGTGATCACATTATACAAGGTAAATCGTTGAGCTTATTTATGAAAAATGAGCCACTCTTTACGCCTATTTGTTATCAGTTTATTATTTGTGCAGAAAATTCAGGACAATTGCTCTATTTTTGCCAGCAATTAAGTGATTGGTTTTATCATCAACTCGATGAGCAATTAAATACCATTAGTACTTGGTTAGAACCAATACTCATGACAGTCATCGCCTTGATTATTGGTACATTAATCATTGCTATGTATCTTCCTATATTACAGTTAGGTGATACTATACAGTGAATCACAATTTTTATGAGTGAGATGCTGTTATTATGTGTTGCACTAACTTATTGATTGATGGTAATTCTATTACATATTATCAGGTAGAATGTTAGGGTAGCAGAAAATCGCCTATCATAATAACCGAATAAAACCCAAATATTGCGGTTATTATCTTGTGATAAAAACAAAATTAGGCTTTAGAATACCTAGACTAATAGTAAATTTTAATTCATTAAAAACAGATAAACACAAATGGCTTATACGGTTGCTCTTACAGGTGGAATAGGTAGCGGTAAAACTACCGTTGCTAATGCTTTTGCCTCATTAGGTGTACCTCTTGTTGATGCTGATATTATTGCTCGATTAGTGGTAGAGCCACACTCCTTAGGACTAAATGCATTACATCAGCATTTTGGTGACTGCATTTTACTACCCGATGGCTCATTAAACCGAGCGCAGTTGCGCCAGATTATTTTTGAAAATAATGAAGAAAAAGATTGGGTTAACAATCTTCTCCATCCATTGATACAGCAAGAGACTCAAAAACAGATACAGCAAATTAAAGCGCCCTATTTTATTTGGGTTGTTCCATTATTAATTGAAAATAAATTAACGCATCTCGCCTCTCGTGTTCTTGTTGTTGATGTGACACAAGAAGAGCAAATAGAAAGAACAATGAAACGAGATGGCGTAAGTCGGGAGCACGTTCTCAATATTTTAAAAGCTCAAGCTCAAAGACAGGAACGATTAGCCGTCGCTGATGATATTATTGAAAATCACGATAATAGCCAAAATATGATTGAAAAAGTTAAGCAACTCCATCAGCATTACTTAGAATTAGCTCAACAAGCGTTACAGGACAATTGCCATGAGTGATGACATCACAACAATCATCTTCGAACATCCCCTCAATGAAAAAATGCGTTCATGGCTTAGAATTGAAAACTCATTGATTCAAATTAACAGTTTTAGTGCTATTGATTCATTACCCACGGCTCTCTCATTTTTCCGTGCGATATCAGAATTTATTGAAGTACTTGATCGTGGCGAAATCCGCGCTGAATTACTTAAAGAATTAGAAAAAAGACAAAAAAAATTACAGCAATGGCTTTCATTTCCTAATGTTGATAAAGCGATTGTCACTCAAATTATTGATGAATTAGCTGAAAATGCATCTGTATTAAGTAAAGCTCCTCGCATTGGTCAACATTTAAAACAAGATAAAGTCATCAGTTTAGTTAAACAGCGCCTAAGTATTCCTGGTGGATGCTGTAACTTTGATGTGCCGGCATTACATTTATGGTTAAGCCTACCTCAAGCAACTCGTGATGAAAGATTACAAAGCTGGCTGACGGGGTTATTGCCATTACAAAATGCATTAAATAGTTTACTTATGCTTATTCGCCAATCAGATACCTTTAAGCCCGTTCTCAGTCACCGTGGTTTTTATCAAGACAGTGCTGAAGAAGCTGAATTGCTACGTGTGAAGATAGCCATCGATCAGCAAATCTATCCCCAAGTCTCTGGGCATAAAAATCGCTATGCGATCCGCTTTTTACCACTTGATAGTGAGAATGGAACAGTCCCTCTAGATCTACCTTTTGAGATCGCTTGTTGCTAACATTATGTTTATTGATATGAGCATAAATCGCACCAATGAAATCTAGGAGAGATAATGAGCGAAGAATTAGTTGTAAAATGTCCAACCTGTCAAACAGAAGTTGTTTGGAATGAAAGTAGCCCTTATCGCCCTTTTTGTAGTAAGCGTTGCCAACTTATTGATTTAGGTGAATGGGCCGATGAATCAAAGCGTATTCCAAGCCAAAGCGATATTAATGATAGTGATGATTGGAGTGAAGCCCCACTACATGAGCCTAAAGACGTTTAATTTTCTAATCCTAAACATAAAAAATAGCCACTCAATCGAGTGGCTATTTTATTTATAAACGCTTATTTAACACTATTCTACTTTTGCAATAATGCCACGATGGTACGGTTTGCAGGCGGAAAATCATCAGCATTTAACGCTCCAATAGATGTCCATTTAAATTCTTGCCCTTCTTTACCATAGGGCTCGTTATTCCATTGCGTGACTAAGAAAAAGGATAAAGTAATATGTCTATCTGGAAAATCATGCTCTACCGTTTCAAAAAGTGAGCATTGCGTTACATCAATACCAATTTCTTCTTGTAATTCACGGAATAGCGCCTGTTCTGGAGTCTCTTTATCTTCTAATTTTCCGCCCGGAAATTCCCAAAATCCTCCCATATGTGATTTTAGAGGACGTTGGGTGATAAAGACATTATTGTGTTGATCACAAATAATCCCCGCAGCAATATGTAGCTTCTTCTTATCCATTATAGACAACCTATTGAATATTCACGTTATTATAACAACTTACTGTTATTATAACGCATATCCAACGGTGCTACTCTGGTTTTCTTTCCCTGACTATCTCGATTAATTAACGATAAATAGGCAACAAACCAAACTGTGCTAGTGTTTGGCAAATAATTCCTACGGCACCAAAAGCGATAACAGAATAAATTAATCCTTTTCCTCCCCACACTTTAAAGCCTGAATTGGGAAATTCTTCGCGGGCCTTCAGCGCCATAACTGCTGGACAAATAATTGCCCATACACATGCTGCGGTTCCTGCGTAAGCAATCGCAATTAAGAAGCCATTAGGGAAAAGTAAACATAATAGTAAAGGCGGAGTGAAGCATAAAACGCCAGATTTTAAGCGCCCTGTTTTGTTATCTTCGAATTTTAGTGATGCTAAAATATAGTCAAATAGACCAATCGCTACCCCTAAAAATGAACAAAATACAGCACTAATAGAAAACCATAATAAAAAGCCTTCAATATATTTACTATTTAATACGGTGTATAAAGAATCAATAAAGGCATCTAAGTTACCGCCCTTTTGGATTATGGTAATAAATTGATCACGAGGTAAATTCCCCATGGTACCAATCATCCAAAGTAAATAAATCACCAGTGCTAATACACAACCAATAATACAACTTTTTACAACTTTTCTTTCATTTTCATGATAAAGCTTATACAAACTACAGACATTACCATGATAACCAAAAGAAGTTATAGCATAAGGAATGATGATAAAAATAAAAGGATAAAGATATAATTGGCTTTTACCTTCAAAGGTTGCAGTAAATAATAAATCACCTCTCGCTTTAAAGAATAAACCCGAGAATGCTAATACGAATAGAATAATCTTAATAAATAAAAATATAGAGGTTAAACGGCTAGCACAAGCCCCTCCCCACCATATTGTTGCTCCAAGTGCTATGGTAAATACAAAGAATATCACTCTAAGGTTTAGATTTAGCCCATATAATGATGACGCTTCATAAATAACTGAACCCGCAGCAGAAATATAAGCATAAATTAATATATACAATACAAATATCAAAGAGGCATTCGCGAGATAACACGCCCATTTAGGTAATAACTCTTTCGATATATGGAAGTAGTTTGTTCCTGCTCCATATTTAGATATACATTCAAGAATATAAATTCCAGAATGAAACATAAAGAAACAGACAATAAATAATATAAAGAGTGAGTTAATAAACCAAGCACCAGACATTATTGTTGGTAGGCTAAACATTCCTGCGCCAATCATGGCGCCACCCAACACAAATCCCCCTACAATAATTGAGGGTTCTTTCTTTACCGACTTATTTTCCATTTTTTAGTCCTTACTGAAATAAGGATAGGGCTCTCGCATTGCACGAGAGCCATTATTATTGTGGAGTATTATTTATTTGATTGGTTTTAATCTAGCAGTAAAGTGTCTTAATACAGGTGGTTCATATTCGAACTCAAGACCTTTAAGCGTTTTAAACTTCTCTTTTAAGCCGATAAGTGCATCAGCTATATAATCCATATGGTCGTTGGTATAGACGCGACGCGCAATGGTTAGGCGCATAAATTCCATATCTGCATGTTTTTGTTCACCCGTTGCAGGATCACGACCTAATAAGAACGAACCGATTTCAACGGCACGGACACCAGATTCTAAGTAAAGTGCGTTAATTACAGCTTGAGCTGGGAATTGATCACCAGGAATATGTGGCACTAGTTTTTTACAGTCAACGAAAACAGCATGCCCGCCAGTAGGATATTGAATTGGAATACCAGCTTCACGTAAACGATCACCCAGATATTGAACCTGACCAATACGATAGTGTAGATATTCTTCTTCAGTACCTTCCTCTAAACCTTGTACCATTGCAGCCATATCACGACCAGCTAAACCACCATAGGTAACAAAGCCTTCCATTGGCACACAGCGCTGTCTTGCTAATGTGAATACTTCTTCATTATCACGAATAGAGACTAAACCACCGATATTTAACAATGGATCTTTCTTCGCTGACATTGTTAATGCGTCAGCATATTTATACATATCTAAAATAATTTCTTTTATGGTCGCATTTTTATATTTAGGATCACGCTGTTTGATGAAATACGCATTTTCACAATAACGCGCTGAATCCATAACAACAAAAATACCGTGTTGTTTTGCAATTTCGTAAACTTCTCTTAAATTATCCATTGAAACAGGCTGACCACCAGCACTATTACAGGTCACTGTTGAAACAATGGCAACAACATTATCAGCACCATGTTTAGCAATATTTTCTTTTAATTTAGCAATATCAAAATTGCCTTTCCAATCATCATAGGTTTCTGAATCAAATGCTTTTTCAGTCACAATATTAATGGCTTTACAGCCATTTAATTCAACGTGTGCTGCTGTTGTGTCAAAATGGAAATTAGAAATAAATACAGGATTTTTCGCTTTTCCATCTTTTTGTTTATATTTTAATAATACAGGGAAAAGAATATTTTCAGCACCACGCCCTTGGTGAGCTGGAATAATATAATCGTAATTAAATAACTCTTTGGCTTTATCTTTTAAATCATAATAATTTCTTGAACCGGCATAAGCTTCATCACCTGTTAGCATTGCTGCCCATTGGTGATCACTCATTGCATTCGTGCCAGAGTCTGTTAATAAATCGATATAAACAGCATGACTTGGTAATAAAAATGGGTTATATCCAGCTTCTTTTAATGCCGCTTCACGTTCTTCTCTTGAAGGAACTCGGATTTTTTCTACCATTTTAATACGGAATGGTTCTACGATTCTTTTAGCCATGATAATACCTTTAATATAAATTAAATAATAAAATTAGAATAAATAAAATAGTCTTCCCATTTGAATAAAATGGAAAAAGAGAACTAAATTATTTTGGATGGATATAAAAAAGGATTATTTTTCAGGGAAGAAGAAGGCGAGTTCAGAATCAATATTAAACCATTTCTTCAATCTGAAGAAACCTCTTAATATTATCAAAACATTAAATGATGAGAACATACTTAACCCTTATCGTCAGGAAATAGTACAATTTACACCCTAATTTATATAACAGTTAAACGCAATGAGTAATATAACAATCATATATTTTGGATAACAATCACACTATTTATAATAAATTATATATTAACGTGATCACTATCACTTATTTAAATTCTTAATAAACTATTTTTTATAATTTAAACTTTCATTGATAAAACTAAGTGGCAATACATGTATTTATATTTCATTTTTACAGAATAAAAGCGATACTAAAATAACCATAACTTTTATCATGATTAATAATTTAACAATAAAACCCTAACCTTTTAACCCTCCATTTTATTCATTAAAATGAAATAATAGTTTATGAAATATTCATTCCAAAATAAAACATTAATAAACTTATAAACAACAAATGAAAAGCTAATTAGCACTTTGCTTTTTTATATCTTCGAATCTCCTCTCATTATTGATCTTCTCCTCATAAAAAATGGAAAAACTTTAATTAACATAGCTGAATTGATGATAGTTTAAGCAACAAGGAAAATAACACAGAAGATTATAACTATGAAAATCAATACACTAGGTACCATTTAAATGAATCATTTGTTTAAGTAATGTTATTCTGGGTATCAATCATTTTAGTTATGTCGCTATTTAATATCGAAAGAGATAAAAATTTATCTTTATTTCATCTATTTTTAATTTCTTTTCATATTGAGAGTACCCAGTATTTATTATTCTAAAATTAACGATAATATAAAAATATTAATTATTATCTTTCTATATTTAAGCAATATTATTTACATTTGAATTAATACCTTTATATTGAGGTAAAATGAGAAAAAAAGTTATTTTATTAACACTATTAAGTGGATTTTCAACCAGTGGATTAGCTGCAAATGATACCGGTTATTTAGGCTCGATGGGAGAATCGCGGCGCGCATTACAAGATAGCCAGCGTGAAATAAATCAACTTATTGAACAAAATCGCTATCAACAACTTCAAGAAAATACATTAGAGGTTTCACCTTCCCCCACACTTATTACTGAATCAGAACATTGTTTACCTATTAATGGAGTTTATATTCAAGGAATTACTTTACTTGATGGAAAAGATCTTGATTCCTTAACACCATTACCAGAGCAATGTATAAAAAGTGCTGACATTAATCGTTTAGTCAAAGAGTTAACTCAACGTTATCTTCAACATGGTTATATCACTGCCAGAATTCAATTTTTACGCCCGAATCAAGAACAACAACTTGGGTTGTATGTTATTGAAGGTTTTATTGAAAAAATAGAAGGTGGCGATCGAGGCGTTAACACCGCTTTACTTTTTCCTCATGTTGAAGGAGAGCCTCTTAAACTTTCAATATTGGATCAAGGGCTTGATCAAGCAAACCGCTTACAGTCGAATAAAGTTAAACTAGATATATTGCCTGGTACGCTATTAGGCGGCTCCATTATTCAACTCACCAATCAGCGACAAGAACCATGGCACCTAAATATTTCGAGTGATAATTATGGACAAAAAAATTCAGGACGCTGGTTAGTTCGAACGAATGCAAGCTTAGACAGCCCATTAGGGTTATCTGATTTTGTTAGCTTAAACGCTAGCATTACTACGGATAATCCCAATACACGTTTTAATCGTGCTTACACCCTACTCTATTCTTTACCTTACGGCGCATTAACATTCAGTTCTTTTGGTAGCTATTCCGAGTATGAGTTTCATCAAGCATTACAAACACGTACCGTACGTCTATCTGGTGATACCACACAAGTTGGTTTAAGGGGAGATTACGCTTTTTATCGTAGTCAAAAACAGATTGATACCTTAAATATGCAGGTAACACATAAGCGGATACGTAACTATTTCAGCCAGATCCGCCTTGATCTAAGTAGCCCTGCACTTACAACCGTAGAGCTAGGTATCAACCATTTACATATTATTCCAAATGGTGTCATCAGCGTTAATTTAAGTGCTGAGAAAGCTATTAGTTGGTTTGGTGCAGATGAATCACCTCGTGTTGCTAATAGCAATGGTAATGACTATCGCTTTACAAAAGTGAAGCTTTTTGCCAATTGGCAACATCGTTTTGCTATATCGAATTCTACATTTTTATTTAATAGCACCTTCTTTGGTCAATATAGCCCTGACACCTTACCCGGTGTGGAATGGCTTAGTTTAACAGACAAAAATGCAATTCGAGGCTTTGACCAAAGCACACTTTCTGGTGATAACGGTGGCTATTTGCGCAATACACTTTCTTATCCTTATCGGATAAACACATTCTCAATCACCCCTCGAATTGGTCTTGATGCTGGCCGTGTTCAACAACATGGTAACTATGAAGGATGGCATAGTGGCTATGGCCTAAGTTCGGGCTTAAACCTCCAATATAAAAAAGCACAGTTCGATATTGAAATCGCCAAAGGGCATTTTCTTTACAACCAACCGAATTCCAATAAAACCAAAGACCCTACTCAAGTATTAGTTAGATTTTCGTATTTATTTTGATTCAAACTCATAGCAATAAACGGAGAAAACTCTATGAAATCAAAAAACTTTAAGCTATCTCCTTCGGGTAGGCTTGCTGCATCTTTAGCGATTATTTTCGTATCACTAAATGCATATGCTGGCGGTATTGTTCCTGATGCGGGCAATCAAGGACCAAATGTTTCATCAGTTAATGGTGGTACTCAAGTCATTAATATCGTTACACCAAATAACGAAGGTATCTCTCATAACCAATATCAAGACTTTAATGTAGGTAAACCAGGCGCTGTTTTTAACAACGCTTTAGAGGCTGGACAATCACAACTTGCTGGACAGCTAAATGCTAACAGTAACTTAAATGGACAAGCAGCTTCTTTGATTTTAAACGAAGTTGTTAGTCGTAACCCTTCATTCTTATTAGGTCAGCAAGAAGTTTTTGGTATAGCTGCTGAATATGTACTTTCTAACCCAAATGGTATTACCTGTGATGGATGCGGTTTTATCAATACCAGTCGCTCTTCTTTGGTTGTAGGTAATCCACTGTTTGAAAATGGTGAATTAAAAGGTTATAGCACGCTTAATAATACAAATTTACTTTCTATTGGTAAAAATGGATTACATGCCCCTAGTCTTTTAGATTTAATTGCACCTCGCATTGATAGCCGAGGTAAAATAACCGCAGCTGAGATTTCTGCATTAACAGGTCAAAATACGTTCTCTCAACGTTTTGATATTCTTTCATCACAAAAACCCACGTCTGCTTTAGATAGTTATTTCTTTGGAAGTATGCAATCTGGTCGTATCCGTATTATTAATACCGCAGAAGGGAGTGGGGTTAAATTAACAGGTAAATTTGTTGCTGATAACGAATTAAGTGTTAGAGCGGATAATATTCAAACGGATAGCCAAGTTCGTTATGACAGTTACGACAAAGATGGTAGTGAAAACTATCAAAATTACCGTGGCGGTATTGCTGTTAATAACAGTGGTTCTAGCCAGACTCTGACAAAAACAGAGTTAAAAGGTAAAAATATCACTTTGGTCGCTGATAATAAAAACCAAATCAAAGCCTCTGATTTAATGGGTGATGATATTTTATTACAAGGTGCACATTTAACAGTTGATGGCAAACAGTTACAGCAAAAAGAGACAGATACTGACAATCGTTGGTTCTATTCTTGGCAATATGATGTCACTAAAGAAAAAGAACTAGTACAACAAGTTGGTAGCCATATTGATGCCAAAAATAGTGCAACATTAACGGCAACCAAAGGTGATGTAACACTTGAAGGTTCCAAAGTTAATGCAGGTAACACACTAGCAATTAATGCCAATAAAGATATCAATATCAATGGGTTGATTGAGAAAGAAAGTCGCAGTGAAAATGGCTATAAACGTAATCATACCTCTCGTTTAGAGACAGGTAGCTGGAACAATAGTCATCAAACAGAAACTTTAAAAGCGAGTGAATTGACCGCAGGTAAAACGCTGGGATTAAATGCTGAAGGTTCTGTTACTACTCAAGGTGCAAACTTACATTCCAATGAAAATGTTGTCATTAATGCTAAAGAGAATATCAATCTTAATGTGCAAAATACCAACAATGATAAAACCGTCACCGACAATCATGTTGTTTGGGGTGGTATCGGCGGGGGTAATAATAAGAACAATAACAACAAACAAGAAGTCAGCCATTCAACACAATTAACGGCCGATGGACAACTGTTACTTGCAGCAGATAACAGTGTCAAAGTCACAGGTAGCCAAGTCAAAGGCAGCCAAGGTGCTTTTGTTAAAACGACTCAAGGTGATGTTGTTATTGATAATGCGATTAGCGAAACCATCACTAAAACAGATGAACGTACAGGCACTGCATTTAACATCACTAAAAATTCCCACAAGAATGAAACTAATCAACAGCATTCAACTGGTAGTGAATTGGTTTCTGATGCAACGTTAACTGTGGTCAGTGGCAAAGATGTTAATGTAATTGGTAGCTTAATAAAAAGTGCCAACGAGTTAGGTATTGAGTCTTTAGGTGACATCAACGTTAAATCTGCACAACAAACCACAAAAATCAATGATGAAAAAACATCATTAGAGATCACCGGTCACGCTAAAGAAGTTGAAGACAAACAATATAGCGCAGGTTTTCATATTACTCATACATCCAATAAAAATAATAGCACTGAAACTGAACAAGTAGGATCTGCTATTAGTGGTAGTAGTGTTAAAGTTCAAGCGGATAAAGATGTCACTTTTGCCGGCTCTGATTTAAAAACAACCGCAGGTAATGCCACTGTCTCTGGTGACAATGTTGCTTTTGTTTCAACAGAAAACAAAAAAGAAACAGAGAGTACAGATAGAACCATTTCAGGTGGTTTTAGCTATACTGGTGGTGTTGATAAAATCGGTAGTAAAGCTGATTTCCAGTATGACAAACAACATACAACAACTGAGATCACCAAAAATAAAGGTAGCGAAACTCAAGTTGCAGGTGATTTAACCATTACTGCAAACAATGATGTGACGCATCAAGGTGCATCACACAAAGTTGACGGTGCATATAAAGAATCAGGTGAAAATATCAATCACCTTGCTGCAAATGATAGTGCAACATCGAAAACAGATACCTTAAACATCGGTGTCGATGTGGGTGTTAATCTTGATTACAGTGGTGTAACTCAACCAATTAAGAAAGCTGTAGAAGGCGGAATTGATACCACAAAACCAGAGAATAATACGGATTTAGATAAAAAAATCACCGCTAAAGATGCCATTAGTAATCTTGCTAATTTAAGTAACTTAGAATCACCTAATGTAGGTGTTGAGGTTGGTATCAAAGGTGGCGGTAGCCAGAAATCACAAAGCGATAGCCAAGCGGTTTCAACATCAATTACTGCGGGTAAAATTAATACTGACAGTAATAAAACGTTACATGACCAAGGTACGCATTATCAATCGACTCAAGGTGATATTGCACTAACGGCTAACACTCACCGCAGTGAAGCGGCACAAAATAAACACCAAGAGTCCTTCCATGAAACAACGGGGGGTGGTCAAGTTGGAGTCAGCACAAAAACTGGCAACGACATTACTGTTGCAATTAAAGGTGAAGGTAAAACCTCTGATACAAGTCTAACCACAACAAAAGCTAATGGTAGCCAATTTAACTCCACCGGCAATATCAATATTAATGTACATGAAGATGCACATTATGAAGGCACTAAGTTTGATGCACAAGATGGTAAAACTGTCATTAATGCTGGCGGGGATCTAACGCTTGCACAAGCAACAGATACTCATTCTGAAAATCAACATAATGTAAATGGCAGTGCAAACCTGAAAGTAGGTACAACACCAGACAGTAAAGATTATGGTGGTGGCTTTAACGCAGGTGGTGCAAATCATCAAAAAGATCAGACAACAGCGAAAGCTGGTTCAGTAAATGGCTCTCAAGGTATTGAGTTAAATTCAGGTCATAATCTGAGTTTACAAGGAACTCATTTAACCAGTGAAAATGATGTTGTTCTGACTGCAACTAATAAAGTTGATTTCCAAGCAGCAGAATCTCAACGTACTGAAACAGGTAAGAACTTATCCGGTGGATTACAAGCGGGATTCGGTCAAAAAACGGAAGATAAATCATCTTCTATCAATGGGTTAGGTGGCGCTGAGTTTGCTATTGGTAAACAAGATGAGAAAACAGTCTCTCGTGACGGTGGAACCATTGCTAATCAAGGCAATTTAACCATTAACGGTAGCTCAGTTAATCTTCAAGGGACTAAAGTTAATAGCAAAGATACGCAATTAACTTCTCAATCTGGTGACACCACACTGACATCAGCACAATCCACGGATTACAAAAATAATTGGGGTACAGATATCTCTTTAAATGGCAAACAAACTAATACGACGCCAAAAGAAGTGACTGAAGAAAACCCAACGACCTCTATCCATGATATTGGTGGCAAAGTTTTAGTCAACGTTGAAGATCAACAGAAATCCACACACCAAAATGCTTCAGTAAAAACTGGCTCACTAGCAATAAATAGTGACAAAAATCTCGATCTTTCTGGTGCAAATGTTTCTGCAGATAATATAACGGGTAATGTGGGCGGTGACTTTACCGTAACAAGTCAAAAAGACAGCGATCGTCACGTTAATGTTGATGTAAATATTGGTTACAACCACAACAATGATCCTAAATCTAGCCAAGTTAATAAAACAGCCGAAGCAGGTGGATCACTATTAGAAGACACTATCAAAGAAACTATTGATTCAGGTATTAAATCTGCAACTGATGTTATCTCTGATAAATACAATTCACTTTCTTCCACTATCGCAGATAAAACCGGTATCAGTGGAGAAACAAAAGCTAAAATTGATAAAGGCGTTGGTACTGTAGGCAATAGTATCAAAAATATCGTAACAGGCGCTGAAGGCCATACGGCGAACGCGGATATTAAAGTTTCTCATATTGATAATGATGCGGTTAACCAAACCACAACCTTAACAAGCAAAAATGATATTTCATTGAATGTAAATGGTACAACCAAACTGACAGGTTCTGAAATTAAAAGTGAGCAAGGTCAGGTTGATTTAGGCGGTAGCAACGTTCAATTAAACAATATTGAAGGCCATCAATATGAAGCAGGCGCAGATCTTGATCTGAAATCATCTGCGGTTGATTTAGTGAAACAACTTGCAGGTGGTGACCTATCATTAAAATCACCTGTTAAAGTTAATGAAACAGTAAATACAAAATCGTCTATTTCTGAAAAATAATAGCCTCCCATAAAAGAGTAATGCCTATTCTTTTGTAAACCAAACCCGCTTATTATCACAATAAGCGGGTTTTATAGATCAATTTCAAAATGAAAAACAGAATACGTTCTGTAAAACAAAAAAGACCCACTTATGACTAAGTGGATCTTTTTAATCGGTGCATTACACACTTGTTATCAGGATAAATAAATTAACCTAACTGACCATGACAATGCTTAAATTTCTTACCTGATCCACAAGGGCATGGTTCATTACGACCAACTTTTTTACCTGCAGCAACTTGACCATCTACTGCTGACATTTGAGACTCTTTTGTCACTTCATGGCTTAATTGTTGCTGTTTAGCTAAACGCTCTGCTTCTTCACGACGACGGCGTTCTAACTCTTCAACTTCTTCAGGTAAACGAACTTGTACTTTGCTTAATGTGCTAATCACTTCATATTTCAGTGATTCTAACATATTAGCAAACATAGCGAACGATTCACGTTTGTACTCTTGTTTTGGATCTTTTTGTGCGTAACCACGTAAATGGATACCTTGACGTAAATAATCCATTGCTGCTAAGTGCTCTTTCCACAGTGAATCCAGCGTTTGTAACATCACGCCTTTTTCAAAGTTACGCATCATTTCAGCACTGACGATCTCTTCTTTCGCTTTATAGACTTCAATAGATTTTTCTAAAATACGCTCACGTAATGTTTCTTCGTGTAATTCAGGCTCTTTATCTAACCACTCTTTGATTGGTAGATTTAAATCAAAGTCTTTTTGTAGACATGCCGTTAAACCTTCAATATCCCACATTTCTTCCAGTGATTGAGGTGGAATATAGTTATCAATCATTGAAGTGAAGACATCTTGACGAATGCTATCGATAGTTTCGCTTACATCTGCAACATCCAATAATTCATTACGCTGAGTATAAATTGCACGACGTTGGTCATTGGCCACATCATCATATTCGAGTAGTTGTTTACGAATATCAAAGTTGCGGTTTTCTACTTTACGCTGTGCGTTTGCAATTGCTTTGGTTACCCATGGGTGCTCAATCGCTTCTGTTTCATTCATACCTAATTTACGCATCATGCCAGACACTTTATCTGAAGCAAAAATACGCATTAGGGAGTCTTCCATAGATAAATAGAAACGAGATGAACCTTCATCCCCTTGACGCCCCGCACGTCCACGTAACTGGTTATCAATACGACGAGATTCGTGACGTTCAGTACCAATAATATGTAAACCACCTGATGCTAATACTGCATCATGGCGCTCTTTCCATTTAGCTTTGATTTCTTCGATTTGCTCTTCAGTTGGCTCTTCAAGTTTAGCTACTTCAGTTTGCCAACTCCCTCCTAACACGATATCAGTACCACGACCCGCCATGTTAGTTGCGATAGTTACCGCTGAAGGTAAACCTGCATTAGCAATAATATCCGCTTCCATTGCGTGGAATTTCGCATTCAGCACGTTATGGTGAACATTCGCTTTAGTCAGTGCTTTAGAAATCTCTTCTGATTTTTCAATTGAAATAGTACCGACAAGAACAGGTTGACCATTTTTAGTACGTTCACGAATATCTTCAATAATGGCCGCAAATTTACCTTGCTCATTCATATAAACTAAGTCAGGGAGATCTTTACGCACCATTGGACGGTTAGTTGGGATAACAATTGTTTCTAAGCGATAGATAGAGTTAAATTCAAACGCTTCAGTGTCCGCAGTACCCGTCATCCCTGCTAATTTTTC
This sequence comes from Proteus faecis, assembly GCF_030286765.1. Lineage (NCBI taxonomy): Bacteria > Pseudomonadati > Pseudomonadota > Gammaproteobacteria > Enterobacterales > Morganellaceae > Proteus > Proteus faecis. The sequence continues at coordinate 242,448 of NZ_JASVWV010000002.1, read as the reverse complement.
GTATAAGCGGAAATAGTTTTGGAATGTGATTGACGCTAATGTCTGGTTCTCATTTTGGATCTTCACACCTTCTTTAGCTTCAACTGCTTGGTGTAAACCATCAGACCAACGACGGCCTTGCATTGTACGACCCGTATGTTCGTCAACAATGATCACTTCGCCATCTTTAACGATGTAGTCAACATCTTTAGTAAACAGTGCATGAGCACGCAATGCGGCTGTCACATGGTGCATGAGCATAATATTAGCTGGTGAGTATAAAGACTCCCCTTCTTTCATCATACCTGCATCTGCTAATAACCCTTCGATTTTAACCAGGCCGCGTTCAGTGATATTCACTTGACGTGTTTTTTCATCAACAGAATAATCACCTTCACCTTGGAAAGTATCTGAATCTTCTTTTTCTTGAGGAATCAAGTGAGGGATCACTTTATTCATTTGGATATAAAGTTCAGAACTGTCTTCTGCTGGACCTGATATGATCAGTGGTGTACGTGCTTCATCGATTAAGATTGAGTCAACCTCATCCACTAATGCATAGTGTAATTTACGTTGAACACGCTCTTGAGGACTAAATGCCATGTTGTCACGTAGGTAGTCGAAACCGAATTCATTGTTCGTACCATAAGTAATATCAGCATTATAAGCTTCACGTTTTACTGGTGGCGCCATATTTGGCAAGTTGATACCGACGCTTAAACCTAAGAATTCAAACAGAGGACGGTTATTTTCGGCGTCACGCTGTGCCAGATAGTCATTGACGGTAACAACGTGAACCCCTTTACCTGATAGTGCATTTAAGTATGCAGGTAATGTTGCAGTTAATGTTTTACCTTCACCTGTACGCATTTCTGCGATACAACGCTCATTTAGAACCATACCACCAATTAACTGCACATCGAAATGGCGCATACCAAAGACGCGCTTACTTGCTTCACGAACAGTGGCAAATGCTTCAGGTAAAATATCTTCTTCTTTTTCACCGTTTTTTAAACGCTCACGAAATTCATTTGTTTTTGCTTTTAGTTCAACGTCAGTCAGTTTTTCAAACTCAGGCTCTAGTTTATTAATTTCATTAACAACTTTTCGCATACGACGGATTGTACGATCATTACGACTACCAAAAATTTTGGTTACAATTTTACCTAACATAAATCTTTATTCTCATTTATGGCGTGAAACGCCGAAAAAAGCCTCTGTATCTATATAAACAGAGATAATCATAATCTTATTAGATTAAGTGACCCAATTAAGCTGTTAGGTAAGGCCCTGCACGAATACCGCGGATTTGTGCAAGCCATAAGCCGGTATGATAGGAATTTGTATTCTGTACTAAAACATAGCCAGAAAGAGGAAGGTTACTTAATGCAGATGATGGAGTCTCTGTTAATAAGGCATACAGCGTATCAAGCATAACCGCTGCAACATTAGAAACAGGTAACGGTTCATCTTTGGCTTTCACCATCAATTCCGGCGAATTAATGGTGAATGCAAAAGAGAGCTGTTTAATTACATTTTTTACAGCGTGTTGTTGCCAGTAATTAAAGGTGAATGATGATGCAGGATTCTGTACACTTTGGCGTAAGAATAAGTTATCAAACGCAATAAGCGCCTGACTTTGACGGTTTTGAGATGAAGGGGTATCAGTTTGCTGTGGATTCTCGGCATGAGCAGACAACAGCGAAGGTATTCCAATACCTGCTGCTACCATCCCTAAAAGCAGATGCGACCAAAAATATCGCCTGCCAAACTGTCGCCAAAAACTTATAATGCTCATTAACCTTCGTTGCTCATTAATCTTTATTTTGTGGAGTCAAAATCTATGCGGGATAGTTACCCACAATCATTGGAAAAAATCTTCATTGAACTTGAAGGTTCCAACAAGAGTACATTACAACTTATACAACAGCGTGCAACGATTTTACTAAAATTAAATCGCGCCGTCATGGCTCTTTTACCTATTCCTTTACGAGATAAATGCCGTGTCGCCAATTACCGCAATGCTATTTTAATTATTGAAGTTGCAAACGCAAGTTGGTTAACTCGCTTACGTTATGAAAGCCCTTCATTACTTTCCGCATTGAGACAAGAAATTTTACCATCCTTATCTTCAATAGACATCAAAATAAATCCTTCTTTAGGCATAAAACCAGAAAAAAGATCTTTAATATCATCATTAAAAGAGCAAGAGCCGACCAAAAGACGTCACTTAAGTTTAGAAAGCGCGCAATCATTAAAGTATTTAGCAGAGAAAAGCCCGAAGAAATTAAGAGAGAAATTAGAACGGTTGGCTGCACTTGCCGGAGAGAGTACAAGTACAGCCAAAGATGAACATTAATTAGAGATAATTAATGTGCTTTCCTTCACAGGAATTAAGCAAAGACCATTGAGGGAGCTTTGAAGGCTACTGGCATTTGCGCTTCGTCTTCAAATGTAACAAATTCCCATGCAGATTCTTTTGCTAATACAGCTTGAAGCAATTTATTGTTTAGTGCGTGACCTGATTTAAACGCGGTGAATTCACCGATAATGTTATAGCCACACATAAATAAATCACCGATTGCATCCAACATTTTGTGACGAACGAACTCATCTTCAAAACGCAGACCATCATCGTTGAGAACTCGATAGTCATCAACTACGATTGCACAATCGAAGCTTCCGCCTAAACACAATCCTTTAGATTGTAAATATTCGATATCACGCATAAATCCAAAAGTACGAGCACGGCTAATTTGGCTCATAAAAGATTCAGCGGAGAAATCTAATTTATAACGCTGTGTACTTGAATCAATGGCTGGGTGATTAAAATCGATAGTAAAATCTAGTTTAAACCCATTGTATGGGCGCATTTCTGCCCATTTATCACCATCTTCTACACGTACAGTTTCTTTGATGCGAATGAATTTCTTCGCCGTACGAAGTTCTTCGATACCTGCATCAAGTAACAAGAAAACAAAAGGTGCCGCACTTCCATCCATAATTGGGATTTCAGGTGCATTCACTTCAATTACAATATTATCAATGCCTAAACCAGCCAGTGCTGCGTTTAAATGCTCAACGGTTGATATACGCACATCGTCTTCGTTAACTAAGCAAGTACATAACATAGTGTCACGAACTGATTTTGCGTCTGCTGGAAAATCCACCGGTGGATTTAAGTCAGTACGACGGTAGATGACCCCAGTGTTTGCTGGCGCCGGACGCATTGTAAGCGTAACTTTTTTACCCGTGTGAAGTCCCACACCAGTTGCTTGTACAATTCGTTTTAATGTCCGTTGTTTGATCATCATTTTATCTCGCAATGTTATCCGTCCTACCAATCATTATACTTATAATTGGCAGGACAGTTTAGCACAAAAAGCGGAGATGCCAATCTTTTTGGCGATTAATCAGCCTGTTTTCTCAAGAACGCAGGGATATCTAAATAATCCGGTTCTTTGTTTGACTGAGTAGATTGTTCGTTAACGGCTTTAGCAGCAGGCTTACTTTCTTCTACGGAAGAGAAAGAAGACATGCTGTTTTGCATTTGCTGGTAACGATTCTCCATTGCGCTTTGCTGATTCTGTTTATTAGTTACCAAGGTAATTTCTGGACGTTTATCCATGCCAATACCTGTTGCAACAACAGTAACACGCAATTCATCATTCATTTCTGGGTCAAGGGATGTACCGATAACCACAGTCGCATTATCTGATGCAAATGCACGAATGGTATTACCCACTGTTTCAAATTCATCAAGACGTAAATCAAAACCTGCTGTGATGTTGACTAATACACCACGTGCGCCAGATAAGTCGATATCTTCCAATAATGGGCTTGAAATCGCCATCTCTGCGGCTTCTTCAGCACGATCTTCACCTTTCGCAGCACCCGAGCCCATCATGGCATAACCCATTTCAGACATCACAGTTCTTACGTCAGCAAAGTCAACGTTCATTAAACCAGGGCGAGTAATTAGCTCAGCGATACCTTGAACGGCGCCTTTTAATACATCATTAGCTGCGCCGAACGCATCTAATAATGAAATTCCACGACCAAGTACTTTTAATAATTTGTCATTTGGAATAGTGATTAATGAGTCAACGTGTTTTGATAACTCAGTAATACCTTGCTCAGCAAATGCCATGCGTTTTTTGCCTTCAAAATTAAAAGGCTTAGTCACCACAGCAACCGTCAAAATACCTAATTCTTTAGCCACTTCTGCAACAACAGGCGCAGCACCAGTACCAGTACCACCGCCCATACCCGCTGCGATAAAGACCATATCGGCACCTTCAAGTGCTGCACGCAACCCTTCGCGATCTTCCTCAGCAGCATTACGGCCTACTTCAGGATTTGCACCTGCACCTAAGCCTTTCGTAATGGCATTACCAATTTGAATAGTCTGTCCGACCGCTGTTTTACGTAGCGCTTGAGCATCCGTATTGACTGCAAAGAAATCTACGCCTTCAATACGTTCACGAACCATGTGCTCAACCGCATTACCGCCGCCGCCACCAACGCCGATGACTTTGATCACCGCATCGTTGGTTAATTCCATAGGTTCAAACATAATTTCTCTCCGTTTTGTGCCTTCTCAGGGTCGCTTGCTCAAACGACCTCTTTTAAAATTTGTCTGATTATTAAAACTCTCTTTTTAGCCAACCAGTAAGTTTTTTAAATAAACCACTGACAGCAGAGCGTTTCTCGGTTTCAGTTTCCTCACCAAAGTGAGACTCTTTACCGTAATGCAAAAGCCCAACCGCTGTTGAATAGTAGGGATCCTGCGCATAATCTGTTAGCCCGGTAATATTTAACGGTTTACCGATCCGTACTTGCGTGTGGAAAACACGTTGAGCACATTCAACAAGTCCATCAATCTGTGCAGCACCACCTGTTAGCACAATACCTGCGGCTAAATGATGCTTAATCCCTTGCTGGCGTAACTGTTCTTGAACTTTTAAAATCTCTTCATTAACAAGATTGAGCAGTTCGGTATAACGAGGCTCAATCACCTCAGCAAGAGTTTGTCGTTGCAGACTTCTTGGTGGTCTACCTCCGACACTTGGAACTTCGACATTCTCATCTTTACCAACTAAAGAACCTAATGCACAGCCATGGCGAACTTTGATAGCTTCAGCATCATTTGGCGGAGTGCCAAACGCATAGGCGATATCACTGGTTACAACATTGCCTGCATAAGGAATAACGCGGGTATGTCTTAATGCGCCACCGGTATAAATAGCGATATCCATCGTACCGCCACCAATATCAACAACACATACACCTAATTCACGTTCATCTTCTGTTAATACAGCGAAACTTGAAGCGAGTCCTGCAAAAATCAGCTGATCCACCTTTAACCCACAGCGTTCAACTGCTTTTACAATATTCTTTGCCATATCGTTATGGCAGGTAATTAAATGAACTTTAGCCTGCATACGCACGCCCGATAATCCAACTGGGTTCTTGATCCCTTCTTGATAATCAATGGCATACTCTTGCGGTATAACGTGTAAAACACGGTGTTCATCTTTTACTTTGACTGATTTCGCGGTATGAACCACGCTATCAACATCATCTTGAGTCACTTCTTCTTCTGAGATTGGCACCATACCAATCTCATTTTGGCAACTGATGTGTTTGCCTGATAACGCCAAATACACTGAAGATATTTGACAGTCAGCCATCAACTCAGCCTGATCTACCGCCCGTTGCACACATTTTACGACAGATTCGAGATCATTAACGCCACCTTTATCCATGCCCCGAGATGGACAACTTCCCACCCCGATAATATTCACTACACCATCAGGCAGGATCTCACCGACAAGGGTGGCTACTTTGGCCGTACCAATCTCAAGACCAACTACTAATTTTCTGTCCGTCGCTTTGATCATTATTGTTCTGCCTTCGCCGTCATCGTGTCATCTGCCACGTCTTGTTTATTCATTCTCAAGTAATAAAGGAGCCCATCCGACTGCACCACCGCTGTCATAACGCAGATCTACGTAATCAACACGTTTATCTGTTTGTTGTTGCAGTATCGGATACAACTCAATAAAGCGAGCGATCCGTTTTTCGTTATCCTTACGTCCTAACTCCAATCGAACATCATTGTCTAAAACTAATTGCCATCCTTGACGGGCAGACATTGACGCTGCTTTTAAATGCAGGTTATTTGCAAGAAGCTGATCTCTCATTGCTATATAACCTGATAACACCATTTTTTCACTTCCTTGAGGGCCGTATAACAAAGGATAGCTTCCTTTGTTTTCCAACTGAGTTGGCAGACTGAAAACGCGCCCTTCTTTATCAAGAAAGTAAGTATCATTCCAGCGGGTAAAGGGAACATATTCTACCAGATGGATTTTAAGTTCATCAGGCCACTGTTTACGAACAGTGACTAGCCTAATCCATGGCATACGTTCAATTTTTTGCTGAATGATATTCACATCCTGTGTCATAAATGTGCCCGGCTGTCCTAAAGATAAAATGGCCTGACGCACATCATCATTCGTTGTGTAATGCCGTTCACCCGTTAATACAAGTTTTGAAATTGGTAGACGGTCTGCGTCTTTCATCCAATTAACCACTTGTATCCCACCCCAAACGATGGTGGCAATCACACATAAGAAAAAGATTAATCCTGATAAATAAGTACCATTACTCGGTCTGTCAGAATGTTGCTTCTCTTTGTGTTCTTTTATATTTAGCGCTGCTTGTGACATATTAACCCACTAACTCCTGAGCAACGTTTAAACAAGAGAATCGCCCATCCTTTTGTCCGATATTCCAGCGATTAATATTTTTCCCACATATATATACTTTATGAACACTTTTAGGTTTGATAATTAAATCACTAAATTGTTCAATCTGTTGAGAATTATTTACTTTAAAAGAAGAAATTGCGAATTTTTCTTCGTTTTTCTTACTTTTTAACTGAAATTTCTTCTCAACACAGATTTGAGCAAGCGAATTCTCGATCATTTTTTTCGCTAATATCGTGTTATTTTCCTCATAACACACCATCATTACAGCGACTTTATGGACTGTTTCACTATAAATGATGTTCACTTGCTCAAACATCCGCCTTAATCCTCGCTGAAAGATGGCTGTAATTTCGTATCGGCTAAGCGACGCGCTATTTTACCAATATTTCCAGCACCTTGAACTAACACAAGATCATTATCTGTTAATACACCCGCTAATATTGACGAAATATTCGACACATCAGAAACCCATATAGGATCTAGCTTTCCACGTTGGCGAATGGTCCGACAAAGTGAGCGACTATCAGCCCCTGCAATAGGTGCTTCTCCTGCAGAATAAACATCTGTTAATAATAAAATATCAACCTGATTGAGAACAGTGGCAAAGTCTTCATATAAATCACGAGTACGTGTATAGCGATGAGGTTGGAAAATCATCACTAGACGTTTATCTGGCCATCCTGCTCTCGCGGCTTTAATCGTTGCATCAACTTCTGTTGGATGATGACCATAATCATCCACTAGCATCACTTCACCTTCTTGACCATTAACATGCTCAAGCCCATAGTTACCCAAGAAGTCAAAACGACGTCCAGTCCCTTGGAAGTTAAGTAATGCGGCTAAAATATCTTCGTCAGCAATACCTTCTTCTGTTGCTACAGCGACCGCAGCTGTCGCATTCAATGCGTTATGGCGACCAGGTGCATTTAATACAACGTGTAAATCTGGCATACCTTCACGAGAAATCGTGAAAAAGCCCTGAGCACCTTTTTGTTCATAATGCGTAATACGAACATCAGCATCTTCACTAAAGCCATAAGTCGTAATATAGCGACCCACTTTAGGAATAATCGAACGAATGACATCGTCATCCAGACACATCACTGCACGACCATAGAACGGTAGATTGTGCAAAAAGGTAATAAATGTCTCTTTTAGATTGTCAAAATTACCGTGATATGTGTCCATATGGTCTGCTTCGATATTGGTAACGACCGCAACCATAGGTTGTAAATGTAAAAACGATGCATCGCTTTCATCAGCTTCAGCAATTAAATAACGACTGCAACCTAAACGAGCATGTGTGCCAGCCGATTTAACAAGCCCACCATTAACAAAAGTAGGATCTAAACCTGCCTGCGCATAAATATTTGAAATCATTGCTGTTGTTGTGGTTTTACCATGTGTTCCGGCAATCGCTACACCATGACGATAACGCATTAATTCAGCCAACATTTCAGCACGACGAATAACGGGGATACGTGCTTCTCTTGCGGCAATAATCTCAGGGTTTTCAGCACTGATTGCTGTCGAAACCACAACAACACTTGCGCCACGAATATTTTCAGGGCGATGATTAAAATAGACTGTCGCGCCTAAGGCAACGAGCTGTTGTGTGACAACGTTTGGAGCTAAATCAGAACCGCTGATTTCATAGCCTTCGTTAGCCAACACTTCGGCAATTCCCCCCATACCCGCACCACCGATGCCGATAAAGTGAATATGCTTAACTTTTCTCATTTCAGGCACAAACGATCTTAATTTTGCCAGTTGTTGTGTATTCACTATTTACTTCTTCACTCTAAGTTAATGGTTACAAGTTACGTTTATTTTTTTGCCACTTCGATTATTACATTTGCTACACGCTCTGTGGCATCCGTAATCGCAACACTTTTTGCTTTTTCTGCCATCGCTAATAAGGTTTTTCTATCCCAATTTTTCAGGGTTTGAGCAATGACTTCTGGAGTTAAATCATTCTGTTCGATAATTCGAGCGGCACCCGCTTTTTCTAGCGGCAGTGCATTCCAATATTGCTGTCTATCTTTGTGCTGGAAAGGAACAAAAATAGCGGGTAATCCCGCTGCGGCAATTTCGCTAACTGTTAATGCACCGGAACGACATACAACAACATCAGCCCATTGGTAAGCTTGCGCTATATCATCAATAAATTCAGTAACTTTATATTCAGATTTAACTGAATTTTTTGCTAATTCATTCTGATAGCGTGTTTTTGTATCACTTTCGCCACCTTTTCCTGCTTGATGCCAGATTGTAACATGTTCACCTAGTAAACCTGCAACTATGGGTAAGGTGTGATTTAAAATTCTAGCGCCTTGGCTACCACCAATAATCAATACACGGATAGGCCCTGTTCTCTCATTTAATCGAACTGAAGGTGCTTCAAGTGCCAACACATCTTCACGAACAGGGTTTCCAACCACTGGCGCATTAGGAAATGCGCCCGGAAAAGCCTGTAATACGCGTTTCGCAATTTTTGAGAGCCAGCGATTAGTTAATCCAGCGATACCATTTTGTTCATGCAAAATAACAGGTATCCCACACATCCAAGCAGCAACGCCACCGGGACCTGAAACGTACCCTCCCATACCAAGCACAGCATCGGGCTGATAACGTTTCATAATAGAACGAGCTTGAAAAATCGCTTTAATAATACGAATAGGGGCTACGATTAACGCTTTGATACCTTTACCACGTAAACCTGAGATACGAATAAATTCAATTTCAATACCATGTTTAGGTACTAAATCGGCTTCCATTCTATCCGCGGTTCCTAACCATCGGATTTCCCAACCTTGAGATTGTAGATAATGAGCAACAGCCAGTCCTGGGAATACATGTCCTCCAGTACCACCAGCCATAACCATTAGACGGCGTCTACGCTCGCTCATTTCGGGCTCCTTACAAACGCCTGAGCTTGTGCTAGACGTGTTTCATAATCAATTCGTAATAACATCACGATGGCGGTTGACATAATAATCAAGCTCGAACCACCGTAACTAATAAGAGGAAGGGTTAATCCCTTTGTTGGCAACATGCCTGCTGCTGCACCTACATTGACCAATGATTGGAATGTAAACCAGATCCCAATAGAACAAGCTAAAAAGCCTGAAAAACGTTGATCGAGGATCAGCGCACGTCGTCCAATTTGCATCGCGCGAAAAGCGATGAAGAATACCATTAAAAGCACCAAAACCACACCGATATAACCAAGTTCTTCAGCAAGAATAGAGAAAATAAAGTCGGTATGCGCCTCAGGTAAATACTCTAGTTTTTGTACTGAGTTTCCTAAACCTTGTCCAAGTAAATCGCCACGGCCAAATGCCATTAGAGATTGTGTAAGCTGATAACCGCTACCAAATGGATCTTCCCAAGGTTCTAAGAAAGAAGTAATACGTCGAACACGGTAAGGTTCAACAATAATCAACATAACAACAGCTGCAATGCCTGAACCGATAATCGCTAAAAACTGCCAAATTTTAGCACCGGCTAAAAATAGCAGTGCTAATGTTGTTACGAATAAAACCACAACGGTTCCTAAATCTGGCTGTAATAACAATAAGACAGCCAATACTAACATCACCCCCATCGGCTTACAGAAACCCCAAAAGTTATTTCTGACTTCTTCAACTTTTCGGACTAAATAGCTCGATAAATAGCAAAACAGTGCAAGTTTTGATAATTCAGCTGGCTGGAAATTTAATGGCCCCACCGCAATCCAACGTGAAGCACCATTAACTGAACTCCCAACCCCTAATACCATCAATAAAAGGAGTATCGAGCCAAACAGCATTAAGCTGCTATAACGTTGCCAAATTGCCATTGGGATACGCATAGTAACTAGCGCAATAAAAAATGCGACAACGATATAGATACCATCACGTTTAGCAAATAAGAAAGGATCTTCTGCGAGACGTTGACCAACAGGCATTGAAGCCGATGTCACCATAACAAAGCCGACAACCGCTAATCCGAAAGTAAACCAGAGCAAGGTACGATCATACGGCACAAATGCCGTATTCTCAGTTTGATAACTGCCCACTAGCCACTGTTTTAATCTTCGCATTGCGAATATGCTCATCAGCCAAGCTCCCTTGCTAAACGTGCAAATTCATCACCACGCTGCTCAAAACATTTAAACTGATCTAAGCTTGCACATGCTGGAGAGAGCAACACCATATCTCCTGATTTCACAGTAGGCGCTAAGGCTCGCATGGCTTCTTCCATTGTCACTGTTAATAAAGAGACATCAGGTCGTAAATTTGCCAATGCTTGTCCATCTTGTCCAAAACAGTACAGACGAATATTATCTCCACTGATATAAGGCAATAAAGAAGTGAAGTCAGCCGATTTACCATCACCACCTAATAAAAGATGTAATGTCCCTTCAACTTCAAGCCCTCGTAATGCCGCTTCTGTACTTCCTACATTGGTGGCTTTCGAGTCATTTATCCAACGTACATTTTGGTGTGAATAAACTAGTTGAAAACGATGAGCAAGACCGTGATATGTTCTCAGCACCTCTGTTGTAGCTTTACGAGAAATACCCACGGCATCAGCAAGTGCTAATGCCGCTAATGCATTGGTATAATTATGCTGTCCCGAAAGATACATTTCAGCCGTTGAAAGGACTTTTTCACCTTTCACTTTTAACTGGCGATTTATATTATCAAGCTGATAATCACCTTGTCCGACACCAAAGCTAACACAACGATTATCTTTACCCGCTAAAGGTAACGTTAATGCATCATCTTCGTTATAAACACAGGTTTTAGCGTTATCGTAAATACGCAATTTCGCTTCACGATATTGTTCTAATCCTAACGGATAGCGATTCATATGATCTTCGCTAATATTTAATACCGTTGCAGCTGCTGCTTTTAAGCTATAAGTCGTTTCTAGTTGAAAACTCGATAACTCTAATACATATAAATCATGAGGCTCGGTTAATAAGGTCAGAGCTGGGACACCGATATTGCCACCGACGCCAACGCGAATACCATCGGCACTTGCCATTTCCCCCACCAGTGTTGTCACTGTACTTTTACCGTTAGAGCCAGTAATTGCTACAATAGGTGCGTTGGCTTCACGACAAAACAATTCAATATCACCAACAATTTCAACACCATGACTTGCAGCTTCAACAAGTGCAGGTGTCGAAAGTGCAATCCCCGGACTTGAGATAATTAAATCGGCATCGTTAAGCCATGCTTGATGAAAACTACCTGTATGATATTCAACGTCAACAGGAAGCTTATCTAAGCCTCCTGGTTTTTGGCGTGTATCAATAACCTTAGGTGTAATACCTTGGCGGATAAAAAAGTCAACGCAGGAAAGGCCTGTTATTCCAAGCCCAACAACAACCACTTTTTTCCCCTGATAATTTGCCATCTTAACGTACCTTTAATGTCGCCAGACCAATAAGCACTAACATCAATGAGATGATCCAGAAACGGACAATAACACGAGGTTCAGGCCAGCCTTTTAATTCATAATGGTGATGAATTGGAGCCATACGGAAAATTCGTTGACCACGTAACTTAAATGAGCCAACTTGTAAAATTACGGAAAGTGTTTCAACAACAAACACCCCTCCCATAATGACTAATAAGAATTCTTGACGTAATAACACCGCAATCGTTCCTAATGCGCCACCTAATGCAAGAGAACCTACATCGCCCATAAAAACTTGAGCTGGGTAAGTATTAAACCAAAGGAAACCTAACCCCGCACCTACGATAGCAGTACAGACAATCACCAATTCCCCCGCATGCATCAAGTAAGGAATTTTTAAGTAGCTTGCAAAATTAACGTTACCAGTCGCCCATGCAACTAATGCAAAACCAGCGGCAACAAAAACTGTTGGCATAATGGCTAAACCATCTAAACCATCGGTTAAGTTAACAGCATTACTTGTTCCAACAATGACGAAATAAGCCAATAAGATATAAAGCATTCCCAATTGAGGCATGACATCTTTGAAGAATGGCACGACCAGCTGTGTTGCTGGTGTATCTTTACCAATGGCATACATACTAAATGCAACAACAAGCGCTAATACGGATTGCCAGAAATATTTCCAACGTGCGATTAAACCTTTGGTATCTTTACGAACAACTTTACGATAATCATCAACAAAGCCAATCACGCCATAACCAATTAAAACCAGCAATACACACCAAACATAAGGGTTATCTAACCTTGCCCATAATAGTGTAGAGATAGAGATAGAGAGCAGGATCATAATCCCGCCCATTGTTGGAGTACCTCGTTTGCTAAAATGCGACTCTGGACCTTCACTACGAACCACTTGTCCAATTTGCATTTTTTGTAACCATGCGATGAGATGAGGTCCCATCCACAACGCAATAATTAATGCCGTCAATAAACCAACAATTGCCCTGAATGTCAGATAAGAAAACACATTAAAAAATGTATGGTATTTAACCAAATATTCAGCTAGCCAAACTAACATTCAAAGCACTCCTTTAATGCGTTCACAATATCTTCCATCGCGGAGCTTCGTGAACCTTTTACTAAAACTGAAACAACATCATGCTGCTGTAATAATGGAATTAATTGAGCAAGTAAGTCGGCTTTAAATGCAAAATGCTGACCACCTTGATTTTCATCACTAATAAAATGGCTGTAATGCCCAACAGTAAAGACACTATCAATACCTGCATTGTGAGCAAAACGACCAACATCGCGGTGACATTTTTCTGAATCTTTACCTAACTCAGCCATATCCCCTGCAACAAAAATTTTATATCCTGGTAATTGAGAGAGCACTTGTAAGCCCGCAATCATCGAGCCATCGTTCGCATTGTAAGTGTCATCTAACACCATTTTTCCTGAAGTTAATTCAACAGGGTACAATCTTCCTGGTACAGCCTTTAATGTCGATAAACCAAGGCGAATATCTTCAAGTGTTGCTCCTGCAGATAGCGCTAACGCACTTGCAGCTAAAGCATTGGCAATATTATGACGCCCCGGTAATGGCAGCGTGATTTCAACACAACCTTCAGGGGTGTGTAAGGTGAAGTTGGTAGTGAGTTGCTTAACTGATATCTCGCTCGGATAAAAATCAGCATTACGTTGCGCTGATAACGAGAACGACCACTGTGTTTGACGCACATTTAAATGATGTTGCCATAGAGGTAAGTCATTACTATCAAGATTAATAATGGCTGTACCTTGCTCTTTTAAGTGTGTAAATATTTCACCTTTTGCCTGAGCAATTCCTTCCAGTGAGCCGAAACCTTCGATATGTGCAGAAAATAAGTTATTTACCAGCGCACTATCTGGTTTCACCATATTTACGGTATAAGCGATTTCACCAATATGGTTTGCACCTAATTCAATAACCGCAAAACGGTGTTCAGGTGTTAAACGAAACAGTGTTAAAGGCACACCAATATCGTTATTTAAATTGCCATGGGTATATAGAGTTTCGCCACAGTGACGCAAAATAGAAGCCGTCATCTCTTTAACGGAAGTTTTTCCAGAAGAGCCTGTCAGTGCAACAATTTTGGCATGGCTTAGCGAACGAATATGTGTAGCAATCTCACCCATTGCTAGGTGGGTATCTTTCACAATGATTTGCGGACAATCAATATCGACTTCATGATTAACTAAAACCGCAACAGATCCCTTTTCTTTTACATCAGCGATAAAGTCATGAGCATCAAAACGCTCACCCGCTAATGCAATAAACAAACAATCTTCATCAATTTTACGGCTATCTGTTGAAATCGACTTGATAATAAGTTGATCTGCTTGGTTTTGAGCGATATGGCTCAATTTACCTTTGGTAATTTGTACAATATTTCCTAAAGATAGAGGGATCACGCTATCACCCCCAATAACCGAGCAACGGTTAATCTATCTGAATAATCAAGGCGACGTGAGCCAACCAACTGATAATCTTCATGCCCTTTACCTGCGACTAAAATCATATCATTGGTATCTGCTTGCATAATCACGTTAGTGACCGCTTCAGCTCGACCTTCAATAGCTATCGCACGGCCTGGATCCATTAAACCAGAAAGAATATCTTGAATTATCGCCTGAGGCTCTTCACTACGAGGATTGTCATCAGTAATAACAACTTTATCAGCCAGCTCTTCTGCGACTGCCCCCATTAGTGGGCGCTTACCTTTATCTCTATCTCCACCACAACCAAATACACACCACAATTTGCCTGTGCAGTGTAAACGAGCAGCTTGAAGGGCTTTCTCTAAAGCATCTGGAGTATGAGCATAATCGACAATAACTGTAGGGCGATTATCCGCGCTAAATACTTCCATGCGACCGCAAACCGGTGTCAGTGAAGATGAAGCATTTATCACCGCATTTAATGGGTATCCTAATGCTAATAATGTCGCTAAAGCACATAAAAGATTACTAACATTAAAAGCGCCCATAAGTGGGCTTTCAATTACCCCCTCACCCCAGCTAGAACTAAAATGAATCGTTGCCCCCGCATCATGATAATTAACACGGGTTGTTTTAACAAAACGACCTTGCCAGTTTTGTGGCAATGTATTTTCCATTGTCACAGCAACAGCGTCAGGTAAACGCGATAACCATTTTTGACCAACAGCATCATCCGCATTAATGATTTTTTCACCACTATGATGAGTGGAAAATAGTAACCATTTTGCTTCTTCGTAGTTAGCCATATCACCATGATAATCAAGATGGTCACGGCTTAAATTCGTAAATACACTCGCCACAAAAGGCAATGCACTGACACGACCTTGAACTAAACCATGAGAAGAAACTTCCATCGCTGTCAATGTCGCGCCTTGATTTAATAATTGCTGTAACTCTAATTGAATATCAACCGCAGAGCCTGTGGTGTTCATCGCAGGAACAACATGATCTAAAAGACCGTTACCGACAGTTCCCATCACAGCACTTATTTCACCTAAACCTTGCGCCCACTGTGCTAACAATTGTGTTGTTGTCGTTTTTCCGTTAGTCCCAGTAACACCTATCAGCTTCAGCTTTTCCGCAGGTTGATGATAAAAATGTCCCGCTAACTTTGATAGCTCGGCATTAAGATTATCAATATAAATAACAGGAATACCGTGGCTTTCACGGATTTCACCATGTGTTGCAACATCTTGTGCTTCCGCTAATACCGCTGAAACACCTTGAGCAATTGCTTGAGGAATATAGCGTCTACCATCAGTTTCATGACCTTTAATGGCGATAAAAAGATCACCACTCGCCGCTTTTCGACTGTCGAGTGTCATGTCTTTGAGCATCAAAGACGGTGCTTGTATCCCGAGTGCCCTTAATAGGTCACTTAAGTTAGGATCGGCCACTTGTATCCTCTTCTTTTTTAATTACAAATTCATTTTTATCGTCTGGCGTCAATGCATCAGGTTCTACGTTCATTGTTCGTAAAACTGCACCCATAATTGTGCCAAACACCGGTGCGGATACTGCGCCTCCGTAATACTTACCTGCTTTAGGTTCATTGATTATCACAACTAACGCAAAGCGAGGACGACTCGCAGGTGCAACACCCGCCACATAAGAAATATACTGATCGATATATTTACCATCTGGCCCAACTTTTTTCGCTGTCCCTGTTTTAATGGCAACACGATAGCCTTTAATTGCCGCGCTCACACCACCACCACCGGGTAATGCAACGCTTTCCATCATATGTACGACGGTTCTCATTACAGGTTCAGGGAATACTCGAGTTCCAGGCACAGGAGGGTCAACTTTCGTAATAGAAAGAGGTCGGTAAATACCAAAACTACCAATTGTTGCGTAGACACGTGCTAACTGTAACGGCGTTACCATTAGCCCATATCCAAATGAGAAGGTGGCCCTTTCAAGATCGGACCACCGTTGTTTTTTTATTGGAAATATGCCACTACTTTCACCAACTAGCCCCAAGTTAGTTGGTTTCCCGAATCCAAAACGTGAATATACATCCACAAGTTCAGATGCAGGCATCGCTAACGCTAGTCGTGAAACACCAACGTTACTCGATTTTTGTAATATTCCTGTTATCGTTAGCTCATTATATCGCCCTACATCTTTGATTTGATGTCCGCTAATACGATAAGGAACAGTATTAATAACACTATTTTCTTGAATGATATGATTATGAAGTGCACTCATCACAACCATCGGTTTTACCGTGGAACCCGGTTCAAAAATATCGGTAATAGCGCGATTACGCATCGCATCTTTAGGTGTACCCGTTAAATTATTTGGGTTATACGACGGACTATTAGCCATCGCCAACACTTCACCGGTATTCACATCAACTAAAATCGCTGTTCCCGATTCTGCTTTATTCTTAATAACAGCATTGGTTAATTCGCGGTAAACCACAGATTGCAAACGTTCATCAATGCTTAACATCAGATTATGAGCAGCTTGGCTGTCTGTTTGAGCGATATTTTCAATAACACGGTTAAAACCATCTTTACGAACAACACGCTCACCAGGGGCACCTGTCAGCCACTGGTTAAAGCTTTTTTCAACCCCTTCAATACCATCACCATCAATGTTTGTTACACCGATGATGTGAGCGGTTACTTCACCTGATGGATAATAGCGTTTTGATTCTTGGCGCATATTAATCCCAGTGATTTTTAGCTTACTAATATAATCACTAATTTCAGGATTAACTTGCCGAGCTAAATAGATAAAACGAGCGGAAGGTGTGGCAACAATTTTTTGCTCGATCTGATTCACTGGCATCTTCAATGCATCAGCAAGTGCTAACCAACGAGAGTCCGTCATATCAGGATTAGCATCTAATACAACTTTAGGATCCGCCCAAATAGCGAAAACAGGTACGCTAACGGCAAGAGGTCTGCCCATTCTATCGCTGATCATACCTCTTGCTGTTGGGACTTTTTGCACACGTAGAGAACGCATATCCCCTTCACGAATAAGAGGATCAGGATTAATAATCTGTAAATAGGCAACACGGATTAATAGCGCGACTAAAGCGATACCAATACCACTGCAAAGCAACGCAAAACGCCAACTCACAAATCCTGTTTTTTCTTCAGGTTTGCGTAGTTTGGCATTTGACTTTGTCTTTGCTTTCGCTTTTGCCGAACGTGAAAATTTCATACTTGCCTTAATTATTTAGTAACCACGATGTTCTCTTTTGTTGGGTCAACATGGATCATTCCCAAACTATCACTTGAAAAACGTTCAACTCGGCTATGATCTGCCAGCGCGTTTTCTTCAAGAATGAGATTGCGCCATTCGATTTCCAATACGTTTTTTTCCAGCACTAAACGCTCTTTTTCTGCTGTCAATAAACGTGTCTTATGTGCTGTCGTTACGACATAAATCGCAGAAATAATCACAGCGATCAGTAAACACATAGGTAATTTGCCATGACGCAGTAAATCCTGCCCTATAACTCTCGGTAGTGAGTGTCGTTCGGTAGACATTTATTCCTCAATACGTTGTGCTACACGTAATACAGAGCTTCGTGCCCGTGGATTTTCTTCAACTTCTACGCCTGTCGGTTTCATTTTATGAATACTTGATAAGCGAGCACTTCCTAACTCTTTTATCTGCGCTTCTGTAAGAGGAATACCTGCTGGGACAACAGGCCCCTTGCTCTCATCTCGAATAAAACGCTTCACCAATCTGTCTTCTAACGAATGAAAACTAATTACTGACAAACGTCCTTCAGGTGCTAAAACAGAAACTGCACCTTTTAATGCTTTTTCAATTTCATCTAATTCGCTATTAATATAGATGCGAATTGCCTGAAAACTTCGTGTTGCTGGGTGTTTATGTCGCTCTTTTACCGGGCTTGCATCGCTAATTAAATCAGCCAATTGCTTGGTTCTAGTCAAAGGCTCTTCTGTTTTGTTACGTGCAACAATGGCACGAGCGATACGCTTAGCAAAACGCTCTTCACCAAATGTTTTTAATACCCATGTAATGTCGTCTTCTTCTGCTGTCATCAGCCATTGTGCAGCTGATTGCCCTGAAGTTGGATCCATACGCATATCCAGAGGCCCATCACGCATAAAAGAGAATCCACGTTCAGGATCATCGAGTTGAGGAGACGAAACGCCCAAATCCAGTAATACGCCGTCAATCTTTCCAGCTAAACCAAGCTCATTAACATACTGTTCAATATTTGAAAAAGGTCCATGAACAATAGAAAATCGAGCATCATCAATTTCATTAGCAACGGCTATGGCTTGAGGATCTCTGTCTATCGCAATCAAGCGTCCTTGTTCCCCTAATTGCGATAAAATTAGACGAGAGTGACCTCCACGACCAAATGTTCCATCGATATAGATACCTGAAGGCTTAATATTCAGCCCATTCACTGCTTCATCCAGTAATACACTGGTATGACCAAAATTATTTGTTGTCATTATTTAAAGTGATAAATCCAATAGTCGTGTCGATAACGGTTCCTGTGAGGTTTGCTCGGCTACAATGTCTTTTTCGATCTGTTTGTACCAGACCTGTTCATCCCACAATTCAAATTTATTGAATTGACCGACTAACATGACCTCTTTTGTTAACCCCGCATGCTGTCTTAGCGTGCTAGCTAACAAAAGACGTCCTGCGCTATCCATTTGGCATTCGCTGGCGTGACCTAATAACAAACGTTGAACTCGACGTTCCGCAGGGTTCATGGAGGACAAAGCCGCTAATTTTAACTCAATCTTTTCCCATTCTGGAAGGGTATATAGCAATAAACATGGCTGGTTGAGATCAATGGTACAAACCATTTGACCTTCAGAAATCTCACTCAGCGTTGTTCGATAACGGGAAGGAACTGTTATTCGCCCTTTGCTGTCAAGATTAACGAGTGTTGCTCCACGAAACATCCTCATTACCCCCAGCTTTATAATTTACACCACATTATCCCACAAATCCCCACAAATAGAGTTTACGGATGGTATGAAAACGTTGTCAAGCCGGATATAGGAAGCTTTATTTATATTTACAGTAATTTGATAAGCACACAGAAATGTTTAAATGTTCGACAAAAAGAAAAAGGGAAATATTAACACTATGATTAATAGAGGTTATTTTTTAAATTCTATTTTTAATCACGAAAAGTAATTATTTATAGCGATTACAAGCAAGAAAACCAGATAAAGAAATCATAATAAGTAAATCGTGATTTTTATGATAAAAAACTAATTTATTGCAGCTCATTTACCTTTAGCCAACATAATAATTTGGGGACGCTTTTATATAAGCAAAAACAGCAAGATGAGAAAAAATAATTCAATATCATAAAGATAGTTATTTATTTTTATCTTACGTTTCCCAGAATAAAATTAATTACTCATTAAATTTAAGCAGTACCACTTATAGATATGTCAAAATTTGATCAACCAACCTAGTGAAATTCGAAAAACAGTAAAAAAAGGCTTAAGATTAATCTCAAATTTAATATTCTCTAAGCAATTCGACATTCTTAAATCCAATAACTCATCCCCGTTTTAATTTAATAAAACGGGGATGAGTATAAATGTAGATAATTACCAACTGCGTGAGATCAATTAACGTGCACGTCCTAAACTGCCTCGGCGACATAAATCACGGCGAATACGTGTAATTCCTGCTTGTGGTTTTTGTTCTTCTTCAAGACTCGCAAGCACAAGTTCTAATACACGTTCCGCAATATCACGATGTCGCTGAGCAACAGATAAAACAGGACATTCAAGGAAGTCCAATAACTCATGATCACCAAAAGTCGCAATAACCAATTGCGTTGGTAAACGACCACTACGTTGTAATGTCACATCCATCACCCCTTGTAATAAAGCAAAAGAGGTAGTGAATAGCGCATCAGGCATTGGATTGTTATTTAACCATTCAGAAAAAGCAGCCGCAGCAGCTTCTCGTTCATAGCTATTTGCATATAGGTAGGTGACTTCTCTAGGATCATCTTTCCATACATTACGGAAACCTTGTTCACGTAAAAAACTCACAGAGAGTTCAGGAAGTGCGCCTAAATAGAGTACAGATTGCGAAGGAAATGCTTTTAATTCTGTTGCCAACATTTTGGCATCTTCTAAGTCATCGCCAACAACACTGATAAAATGTTCACTTTCTAATGCTCGGTCTAACGCAATAATTGGTAATGAGCGATTTGCCCAACGCTGATAGAAAGGATGCTCTGGTGGCAATGCTGTTGAAACAATAATGGCATCAACTTGACGTTGCAGTAAGTGCTCAACACAACGAATCTCGTTGTCTGGCTGGTCTTCTGAACAGGCAATCAATAATTGATAACCGCGTTGACGCGCTTGCCGTTCTAGGTAATTTGCGATCCTGGTATAACTGGTATTTTCCAAATCAGGAATAACCAAACCGATAGAACGCGTACGACCAGCACGTAATCCCGCGGCAACAGCGTTCGGGTGGTAATTATGCTCTCTGACCACCGCCATCACTTTTTCAACAGTCTTGTCACTTACACGGTACTGTTTCGCTTTACCATTAATGACATAACTTGCTGTTGTTCGTGAAACACCAGCCAAGCGGGCGATTTCATCCAGTTTCACATTAGCCTCTTTTAATTATTAAATGTGTTATTTATTACATATTGCTATAAATTTCAGTCATCATGCTGATCTGAGTTTGCATTTTAACACAATTTACTGATAAAACCGTATGCGTCAACGTTTCCGTTTATGTCTTTTATCAATTATTTCAATCATCGTTATCTATCTATACGTCATTTTAAAAGAAAAAAGCACCAATCAGGTGCTTTTTCATCAATTAAAACTAATCTTGATACATTAATTCGATTTCGTTTCGATAGCGTTCAGAAATAATTTTACGGCGAAGTTTTAATGTTGGTGTTAATTCACCAGATTCCATTGAAAAACCTTCAGCAAGAAGAGTAAAGCGCTTAACTTGATGAAAACTTGAAAAGTTTTTTTGCATTTCACGTAAACGTTCATCAAACAGCTCTTTAATTTTAGTATGACGTAATAACTCTATGCGATCGTGATATTTTAAATTTAATGCACGCGCATGTTCTTCTAATGCATCAAAGCAAGGCACGATAAGGGCAGAAACAAATTTACGTGTATCTGCGATCACCGCAATATGCTCAATAAAGCGGTCTTGCCCTAATGTTCCTTCGATCATTTGTGGTGCTATGTATTTACCATTTGACGTTTTCATTAAATCTTTTAAACGTTCCGTGATAAATAACATACCATCACTATCCAGTGCACCTGCGTCTCCTGTGCGTAACCATCCATCTTCTGTAAAGGCAGCAGCCGTATCTTCCGGTTTATTGAAATACCCTTTCATGACAATGCTACCACGTACTTGGATTTCGTTTTCTGCACCAATTCGCACTTCAACGCCTGGCAATGGAGTACCAATAGAACCTAACTTATATTTGTTCTCTTCCCAGCATGAAACTGTGGCACAAGTCTCTGTCATACCATAGCCATATTTTATATTAATACCGGTGGCCAAGAAAAAGCGGATAACAGCATCATCTAAACGAGCACCAGCTGCAGGTAAAAAGCGAACTCGTCCACCTAAGATTTGTCGCAATGGATTTAACACTTTTTTATCTGCAAAACGATAGCATAAGCGGGAAATAAAGCCCTGTTGGCGCTGATTCAGTTGTGCTTCACGCCGTTTTTCACCCTGCTTTATCGCCCATTTAAAGATAAGTTGACGAAATACTGAAGCTTGAGACACTTTATCTTGAATAGCGCTATACACTTTTTCATAAAAGCGAGGAACAGCACACATCACAGTAGGTTTAACCTCACTCATTGCTTCTCTAACAGCATGAGTGTCCGTTAAATAGACATTAACCGCGCCAGTGTGCATGACATAGAAGCTCCACGCGCGTTCAAAAACGTGAGAAAGAGGTAAAAAACAGAGTGAAACATCTTTATCAGATAATGAGAGACGCTCATCATGTAGATAAAGCTGTGATGCTAAGCTTGTGTAGTCGAGCATCACACCTTTAGGTTCACCTGTGGTTCCTGATGTATAAATCAGAGTAAACAGATCATCTAAACTGCATTCATTAATACGTTGTTTTAACACGTCATCATGCTGAAAATGCGTCTGATTAATTAAATTTTCTAGATAGCACGAAGGTGTATTTGCGTTTAACACAACATCGGAGTTAAACACAATAATATGTTCAAGCTGAGGACATAATGCTAATAATTCAGAAGCAATATCATATTGCTTTTGGTCGCCAACAAAAAGAATGCGAATATTCGCATCATTTAAAATATAAGTGGCTTGTTCAACACTACTTGTTGCATAAAGAGGAACGGTTACTGCACGTAGTTGCAAAGAAGCAATATCAGCTAAAGACCAATCAATGGTATTTTGAGAAAAAATCCCAATGTTTTCTTGAACATCTACACCCATTTCTAACAATGCATTTGAAAGCGCGTGTGTTTTCTTTTCAACCAACGCCCATGACATTTCGATGTTGCGCTTAGCATCCCACTGACGGTAAGCAATTTTATTTCCGCTGTGTAAAAACTGCATCTGCAATCTTCTAATTATATGATAATCATGAAGATTATTATTAGTTATCATAATTTTCCTGCTATTTATGGAAAAGCGCCCCTGTAATGAAACCGAAATGGAGAAAATGCCTCTCTTACAGTTTCAGCTTACACTTGTTCGCTGACTCGAATAAAAGTCTAAGTGATCCGCCAAAATAAAGGAATTCAATTTTACATAAATTTGTAAAATTGTGAGTTATGAAAAGTTTTGTCAAAAAAGGCTATCTCATCATAGTGAGAAAATGAAATATTACGATCTTATTTTTTATGGAAAGATAAAAAGAAAAACTGATAAATAACAATAGGTAATTAGAATAACTTAATCAATGACAATATAAAAAGGGGGATATTATTGCAAAAAAACAAGTTTAATATAGTTATAATACGAATAAGAGTCATTATTACAAAGAAAGGGCAAAAATAGTGACAGCGCTCCAATTGAGTTTACTTAACTGTATAAACGCCATTTTGGTCATCAGCAGATAGCTAATATTATCTGCCACTATTTCTGCATAATTAGTAATAAATACTAATTATGAGTAAAAACACTCTAGTTTTGACAAACTTCGCTTAATAAATTTTTCATCCATAAATGGCCTTTATCACGCGCTGTTGATTCGTGCCAAATCAAGTAACATGGACGTGCTGTTTTTTCCCAAGGTAACGACACTGCTTTAATATCTAATTGTTCAGAATAATTCTCAACTAACCATCTTGGTGCAATAGCGACCAAATAAGTTCTAGATACAATATTTAATACACTATTTAAATCTGTTCCTTGATAAGTGATTAAATCTTCCAATTGAGTATCTTTATAATAAGGCGCACTAAATGAACCAATATCATCTAAAGAAACAATCGAATGTTGCTCATTTAATAACATTTCTTGGGTCACACTCTCTTTAATACGAGGGTGTTTATTAGAAACGGCCAAAACAACTTCGTCATTAAATAGAGGTTGTGAATGAAACTCCGCCTTTTCAAATTCCTTATAGCTAATAAAGAACTCAATCTCTTGATATTTTAATTGGTGTTCTATATTACTATTTAAATAAGACTTAATATTAACGTTAATATTAGGTGTCTCATTTTTAATTTGTTCAACTATTTTGGGTGCTAGCTTTATATCTAGCGGGCTACAAATAGATAAATTAAATATACGTTCACTCTGTTCTGGTTCAAATCCTGCACCAGGAAGTTCGTTATGAACCAATTGTAAAGCTTGTCTGACTGGACCAAAAAGTTGTTTAGCTCTTAATGTAGGTTGAATTCCTCGTCCATAGCGAACAAATAATTCGTCATTAAACATAACCTTAAGGCGAGATACAGCATTACTTACTGCGGGTTGTGACATGCCCAGTACTTGTGCAGCACGGGTAACATTTTGCATTTGCATAACAGCATCAAATACCGTTAATAAATTAAGATCAACATTACGTAAATGCATATCTGCTGATTCTCTGCTGGTAACTGTTGCTGATGTGTAATCCGTCATTTCTTACTCCACTATGTTATCATAATAGGCAAATAAATATTATTAACCGAGAAATTGTTAATAATAGATAGACTTTAACTATTACTTAAACTATTTATTAAAATTTATTATTCATCATCCATGCATACAACTAAACACATAAATTTCATATCAATAAAAAAAGACATTTCATATAAAAATAAAATTGATATTAAAATTACATGTATAGAAAATGATTATATCAATATATATTACAACCTGTTTTACTTTCTGCCTTGCAAATAATAAAACAAAGTATGATAAAAATCATAATAAAATAATGTGTCTTCATTCCTAAAATAGATATCCGATATCTATTTTTTGTCATAATACAATGATTTTTATTCTTACATTCAAAACGTTGCTCACATTTATCAATCATCCCTTCCCTAACACTCTCTTTTTTATCAATCAACCAGCTGATTAAAAAAAAAGCAAACAATTGTTTAATTTTTCATTTCACTCTTTTTCAAACAACATATGGAACATTAACCCAATCAATGAATGCTTAATAGTTATAATCATTAGTAAAAATTTAGATATTAGCCAGAATCACTATGAAAAACTTACAAATAACACTGACAAATGAATTAATAAATTCCAACGCTTGACATCTTTATTGGTATTAGGTATCAATAAATAAAGATTATTGAGAACTTATCTAAGGATGTTTCATGTTAAACGCAATTTTACTATCAAGCCTACTACTACTCGCAACGTTTATGCGCGGTCGGCTTATGGGTAAAAAGTGAAACACACCTGCCCTTAGAGAGAAAACCCGCGCTAGTCGCGGGTTTTTTTATACCTGGGAGAGCGCAAACAGCAAATAAGAAAGAGTAAGGAACAGATTATGAGCAATAACGTGATTATTTTTGATACCACATTGAGAGATGGCGAACAAGCATTGCAGGCGAGCTTAAGCGTAAAAGAGAAGTTACAAATAGCTTACGCTTTAGAACGTTTAGGTGTGGATATCATTGAAGCGGGCTTTCCTGTTTCTTCTCCTGGTGATTTTGAATCCGTACAAACCATTGCGCGCGAAATCAAAAACAGTCGCATTTGTGCATTAGCACGCTGCGTTGATAACGATATTGATGTTGCAGCAGAGTCATTAAAAGTCGCAGAAGCTTTTCGTATCCACGTATTCTTAGCAACCTCGGCATTGCATGCTGAACATAAATTGAAGAAATCGTTCGAAGATATTATTGAAATGGGCGTGAACTCAATAAAACGCGCTCGTCGCTATACCGATGATGTGGAGTTTTCTTGCGAAGATGCAGGTCGTACTCATATCGATAATTTATGTCGAATTGTTGAAAATGCAATTAATGCTGGTGCAACCACCATCAATATTCCAGATACAGTAGGTTATACAACGCCTTATCAGTTTGGAGGCATTATCACCAATTTATTTGAGCGTGTTCCCAATATTGATAAAGCCATTATTTCTGTTCACTGTCATGATGATTTGGGTATGGCTGTCGCTAACTCCATAACTGCTGTACAGGCAGGAGCAAGACAAGTAGAAGGAACTATTAATGGCTTAGGCGAACGTGCAGGTAACTGCGCATTAGAAGAAGTCATTATGGCGATAAAAGTCCGTGAACAAATGATGAATGTTCAGACACGAATTAATCACAAAGAAATTTATCGTACCAGTCAATTAGTCAGCCAATTATGTAACACGCCAATTCATGCTAATAAATCTGTTGTTGGCTCCAATGCATTCGCGCATTCCTCGGGTATTCACCAAGATGGTGTTTTGAAAAACCGTGAAACTTACGAAATCATGACTCCGGAATCTATCGGGTTAAAAGAAGTGCAATTGAATTTAACTTCTCGCTCAGGTCGTGCCGCAGTTAAACATCGAATGGAAGAGATGGGTTATCGCGAAACAGATTATAACTTGGATACTTTATATTCTGCCTTCTTACGTTTGGCAGATAAAAAAGGTCAGATCTTTGATTACGATTTGGAAGCTTTGGCATTTATAGGACAACAACAACAAGAACCTGATGTGTTTGTAATGAATTATTTTAATACCCAATCAGGTTCATCAACCGTTGCTACCGCGAGTGTCAGCATTACTCATGGAAATAAAGAAATTACTGAAGCGGCAACGGGTAATGGTCCCGTCGATGCGGTTTATCAAGCCATCTCTCGCGCAACAGGTTATCCATTAAAGTTAGTTACTTACCAATTAACAGCTAAAGGTGAAGGCAGAGACGCCTTAGGACAAGTTGATATCGTCGTTGAATATCAAGGTCGTAAATTTCATGGAATGGGTTTAGAAACTGACATCGTAGGTTCATCAGCAAATGCCATGATCCACGTTATCAATAGCATTTGGCGCTCAGAGCAAGTCGAAATAGAAAAACGCAAACAACATACAACACAAGAAGCGGTTTAATTATGTCAAAAAATTATCATATTGCAGTATTACCCGGAGATGGTATTGGCCCTGAAGTCATGACTCAAGCACAAAAAGTGATGAAAGCTGTTAGTGAGCGTTTCTCACTCAATATCACAACCAAAGAATACGATATCGGTGGCATTGCCATTGATAATCATGGCACTCCATTACCTGCAGATACCTTAGCCGGTTGTGAACAAGCTGATGCAATTTTATTTGGTTCCGTCGGCGGTCCTAAGTGGGAACATTTACCTGCAAATGAACAGCCAGAACGAGGGGCTTTATTACCTTTACGTAAACATTTTAAATTATTCTGCAATTTACGCCCTGCTCGCTTATATGAAGGTTTAGAAGCTTACTGCCCATTACGTGTTGATATTGCACAACGTGGTTTTGATATTTTATGTGTACGTGAATTAACAGGTGGTATCTACTTCGGACAACCTAAAGGCCGTGAAGGTGAAGGCGCACAAGAGCGCGCTTTTGATACTGAAATTTATCATCGTTATGAAATTGAACGTATTGCACGCTTTGCGTTTGAATCAGCACGTAAACGCCGTTGCAAAGTAACCTCAATTGATAAAGCCAACGTATTACAAAGTTCTATATTATGGCGTGAAGTTGTAACGGAGATCGCAAAAGAGTACCCCGATATAGAAATTCAACATATGTATATCGATAACGCAACAATGCAGTTAATTAAAGATCCTGCCCAGTTTGATGTGTTGCTGTGCTCCAATATTTTTGGCGACATTTTATCTGATGAATGTGCAATGATCACCGGCTCTATGGGAATGTTGCCATCTGCAAGTGTTAACGAAGAACGCTTTGGTTTATATGAGCCTGCTGGAGGCTCTGCTCCTGATATAGCAGGTAAAAATATTGCCAACCCTATTGCACAAATTCTGTCTGCTGCGCTGTTATTACGTTATAGCTTTAATGAAGATAATGCAGCTCAAGCGATTGAAGATGCTATCACTCAAGTATTAGCAAAAGGCTATCGCACCGCCGATTTAGCAGGTGATGGTAACGCAATTACAACGACCGAAATGGGTGATCGTATCGTTCAGTATATTCGAGAAGGGGCATAATATGGGTAAAACATTATATCAAAAAATTTATGATGCACATGTTGTCAGAGAAGTGAATGATGAAACGCCCATTTTATATATTGATCGACATTTAGTGCATGAAGTGACATCGCCCCAAGCCTTTGACGGCTTAAGAACAAAAGGTCGCGCTGTTCGTCAACCAAATAAAACCTTTGCAACAATGGATCACAACGTATCAACACAAACTAAAGATATTAATGCTTGTGGTGATATGGCAAGAATTCAAATGCAAGAGTTGATGAAAAATTGCCAAGAATTTGGTGTCACACTGTATGACTTAAACCATCCTTATCAAGGTATTGTTCACGTAATGGGACCAGAACAAGGGTTAACTTTACCGGGAATGACTATTGTTTGCGGTGATTCACATACCGCAACTCATGGCGCTTTTGGTTCATTAGCTTTTGGGATTGGTACTTCAGAAGTTGAACATGTTTTAGCGACTCAAACCTTAAAACAGTCTCGAGCTAAAACATTAAAAATCGAAGTCCAAGGACAAACCGCGATTGGGATCACGGCAAAAGATATCGTATTAGCCATTATCGGCAAATTAGGTAGTGCAGGTGGTACAGGCTATATTGTTGAATTTGCGGGTGAAGCTATTGAAGCCTTAAGCATGGAAGGTCGAATGACCTTATGTAACATGGCCATTGAGATGGGAGCCAAAGCAGGCTTAGTTGCACCTGATGACACCACTTTTGACTATTTAAAAGGACGTCAATTTGCACCTAAAGGTCAATCATGGGATGAAGCCGTTGCTTACTGGAGAACCTTAAAGTCTGATAATGATGCTACTTTTGATGCTACTGTCACTATTAATGCAGCAGAGATTGCGCCACAAGTCACATGGGGTACTAACCCAGGGCAAGTGATTGCTATTGATCAAATAGTCCCGTTACTAAATAGCTTTAATGATCCCGTAGAGCGTGCGTCTGCCGAAAAGGCCTTGGCTTATATGGGATTAAATGAAGGCGTTAACTTAACAGATATTGCTATCGATAAAGTCTTTATTGGCTCTTGTACAAACTCACGTATTGAAGATTTACGAGCTGCTGCTGAAATTGCCAAAGGCCATAAAGTTGCCTCTCATGTTCAAGCGATTGTCGTTCCGGGATCAGGTCCCGTTAAAGCCCAAGCAGAAGCCGAAGGTTTAGATAAAATCTTTATTGAAGCAGGTTTTGAATGGCGCTTACCGGGCTGTTCAATGTGTTTAGCCATGAATAACGACCGATTAAATCCGGGCGAACGCTGTGCATCCACCAGCAACCGTAACTTTGAAGGCCGACAAGGTCGTGGAGGTCGAACACACTTAGTTAGTCCTGCAATGGCGGCAGCTGCGGCTATTCATGGTCATTTCGCAGATATTCGTACATTTGCAGTGGCATCTTAAAGGAGACATGATGAATAAATTTACTCAACACACGGGTATTGCGGTTCCTTTAGATGCTGCAAATGTGGATACCGACGCCATTATTCCTAAGCAATTTTTGCAGAAAGTGACACGTACAGGCTTTGGTAAACATCTGTTCCATGATTGGCGTTTTTTGGATGATGAAGGCACTCAGCCTGATCCTGCATTTATTTTGAATCAGCCAATTTACCAAGGTGCTTCTATTTTATTAGCACGAGAAAACTTTGGTTGTGGATCATCTCGTGAACACGCACCTTGGGCATTAACTGATTATGGTTTTCACGCCGTTATTGCACCCAGTTTTGCTGATATTTTTTACGGAAATTCATTTAACAATCAATTATTACCAATCAAATTAAGTGATGATGAAGTCTCACAATTATTTGATTGGGTAAAAGAACATGCAGGTACACCAATTACCGTAGATTTAGTGGCACAAGAGGTCAGAGCAGGTAAATTACGTTTCTCTTTTGAAATCGACTCATTTCGACGCCACTGCATGATTGAAGGATTAGACAGCATAGGATTAACGCTGCAACACCAAGACGATATTAGTGCGTACGAGGCAAAACAACCTGCCTTTATGCGCTAATTAAAGGAATTTTTCACCTTCTTCTACTTTCTGTGATGTTTACTTTGTCATTCTTGCCGTAAATTTATTTACGGCTTTTTTTGTCCCAACCAAACTATCTTCTTATAAATAACCAATAAAAAAGCCAGTGACTAATCATCACTGGCCGGTAATCACCGAATGCTCAAATGGGGGAGTCTGTCAGTATTCATAATTTCTGATAACTAACATAAGAGCTAACTTTAAACATAGACATTATCGGTCTAATATAAGGAAATTAAAATTGATCACTTTATTAAGGGATTTCCTCTTTTATGACCTCACCCCGCTTAGAGTTACAATTTATTCGCTTATGGCAAGCCTTTCAGGGAAAGACAACCGAAACAACGCTACAAGAATTAGCGCAAACCCTGCATTGCACACGGCGTCATGTCCGCTCTTTATTAAATAAGATGCAAGAAATAGGTTGGATAAATTGG
Organism: Proteus faecis; assembly: GCF_030286765.1. Classification (NCBI taxonomy): domain Bacteria; kingdom Pseudomonadati; phylum Pseudomonadota; class Gammaproteobacteria; order Enterobacterales; family Morganellaceae; genus Proteus; species Proteus faecis. Next base: position 211,629 of record NZ_JASVWV010000002.1, on the reverse strand, counting down.
CAAGCAGAAGTCGGTCGAGGTAAAAAATCTACGCTTATTTTTCATTCTAATGCGCTTGAAATCCAACAAAACCGCGCAGAGAAACTAATAGAAGAGAATGATATTGAAAAGCTTGTCGCACTAATGGGTGATAAAGATTCTGTACGCCAAATGGTGCTCTCACAAATTGAAAAAAGCTTTCATCCTGGTCAACAATTGCTACGTATTATTTACTACCGTTCCTTTAAAAATTTATTACCAGGAACACCATTAAGACGCTCTGAATTACATTTAATGAGCCAAATATTCAACTCATTAGTCCATTTAAAAGAGGAAAATGGGGAAATAGAAGCTGAATTAGCTCATCATTGGCAAATGATCACAGAACAACATTGGCGATTTTATTTACGTCCTTCTATCTATTTCCATCATGGTCGTGAACTCACTCTTGAAGATATCAGCACTTCTTTAATGAGAATGAAACACTGCAATCCTCTTTATGCACATATAGAACAAATTTCTTCGCCTCAACCTTATGTACTCGATATTTTCTTAAGCGAGGCTGATAAACAATTTGCAACGTTATTAGGTAGTCCACAAGCTGTTATTTTGCCACAAGAATGGGCATCTCTTCCCTCTTTTGCACAACACCCTATTGGAACTGGCGCTTATCAAGTTATCGCTAATGATAGGCATAAACTACAAATCAAAGCCTTTAATCGCTATTTTGGCTTACGAGCATTATTAGATGAAATTGATATTTGGGTAGTTCCTGAATTGAATAAAAAGATGGTTTGTTCAACTATTCATTTAACAGATGATGATACCAACAAAGATTCACTAGAAAGCCGCAAAGAAGAAGGGTGTTATTTTCTGCTCTATGATAGTCGCTCAAAGCTATGCCAACAGACTGAAATAAGGGAATGGTTAAGCAGTGTATTAACTCCTGTTAATATGCTGACGCATTGTGATCCTTTCTATCAACGCCATTGGTCTCCTGCTTATGGATTATTACTTCATTGGCATCACAGTAAATTAATACGCCACCATCCTAAACCTACTTCATTAACAAAACTAACCGTCACGCTTTATAAAGAGCATCATGAATACAGCACTATTGCAGATTTAATAGAAAGTATTTTATCTCAATATGATATTGAACTAACCATTCAAGTGCTTGATTACGAACAGTGGTATTACGGTGAAGCTAATAGTGATGTTTGGTTAGCGACCGTGAATTTTTATAAACCTTTAGAGTTCTCAATTTTTGCTGCACTTTATGAATTACCACTCTTTCACCAATGTTTGGGAGCATCGTTTTCACAAGAGCTCACTTTATGGCACCAAAAATCTTTGCCACTTGAAGAGTGGTGTCGCCAGCTAACACAAGATATTTGGCTTTATCCCCTATTTCACCATTTACTAGAGCTACAAGGGCAGAGAACCATACGTGGTGTCAAAATGAATACTTTTGGTTGGTTTGATTTTAAATCAGCGTGGTTTACACCTGATATCGATACTCCTAGGTTAAAATAGGTTATCGTCTCTTTTCAGTATTCAGATTAGCCATGGTTTACATTAATTCACAGAAACCTTGCAAGTTATAAACACCCATATAAACGCCTAGGGGATTTATTCACTTTTTCTGTGGATATCCATGTGAAAAAGAGTGAGATAATCAGGGTATAGTTTTTGTATTGTTAGAAAGGCTGTTGATATAAATTTTAAAATATCACTTATAATTCAAATTAATAGCAACGTTTTAATGCCTATTTCAGCGATTGAATAAAACAATTAAAGGTCCTACCCGCTCAAATCGTACAAAAAACAACCACAGAGCATTTTATCCACAGGTTATGCCGATTAGTTAGACAAAATAGGGTAATTTTGGTAAATAACTGCAAAAGTCAAGGCTGTAAATCAGAACAGTGATCTCACTTTCTGTGAGTTATCCCATAAAGCTGTGGATAACCTAGTGTAAAAGCCTGTTTATGATTTCAGGATAACCGTGCACAACTTGAAATTATAAATATCAATTGGCTAATTAACTCAAAAAAATGATGATATATCATGCTATTATGATTTAAATAAAATAAAGCGAAATACATTATCAACAACCTGCTTTTTCTGTCTATTATTTATACAAGAAGATAATAACTATGTTTACACCACCAGTCACACCCGAAAATGAGCAAGTTTTATTCGAACGAGCAAAAGCGCTTGCGGGTTATACTTTTGGTGAACTAGCCGCTTTTGCACAACTACCTATCCCAATTGATCTTAAAAGAGATAAAGGCTGGGTAGGTATGTTGTTGGAATATTATTTAGGTGCAAGTGCAGGTAGCAAACCTGAGCAAGACTTTAGTGAATTGGGTATTGAACTCAAAACCATTCCAATTGATAGATTAGGCATGCCTTTAGAAACTACGTTTGTCTGTGTCGCAGCATTAACCGGAAACAGCGGTATTACATGGGAAAATAGCCATGTAAAACGTAAACTCTCAAAAGTGTTATGGGTGCCTGTCGAAGGAGAAAGGGAAATACCATTAGCACAACGCCGTGTTGCCTCTCCATTACTTTGGAGCCCTAATAGTACAGAAGAAGAACTATTACGTCATGATTGGGAAGAGCTAATGGATATGATAGTGTTAGGTAAAGTAGAAAGCATTACTGCCCGCCACGGACAAGTCTTACAAATTCGCCCCAAAGCCGCGAACAGTAAAGCATTAACAGAAGCTATTGGTGAAGATGGACAACGTATTATGACATTACCCAGAGGCTTTTATTTAAAAAAGAATTTTACCGCTCCACTGCTTGCTCGTTATTTCCAGCTTTAACATTATCGTATTTAAGATATTTGTTATCTGTAAAACAGCCCCAAAATCTAAATTGGAGCTGTTTTTTTAAGTTATGAGGTCTCAATGATTAAAAAGATCACAACTGTTTTTCCACTAATGCTAAAGGTGACCATGTCGATAATGAAATGGTTTCGTGATTATTCACGGCAGTAAATTGTTGCTGATTGAATATAGCCATCTCTTGGATAATATTAGCCAGCCCTTGTAATGAAAGCTCTGAGGGTGTTTTAGTAATCGAAATAGCAGTTTTCTGTTCTTGTTCATTAATCTCATTTTCCGCCGTTTCTACAATTAACGTAAATTGCTTATCTTGGGTTTGGTATTGTGTATTATTTCCCACTTGAGACGAAAGCAAAGTTTCATTTTCCGCCAATCCAGTCACTAAAATATGGCTGTTTTTTCCTTCATCATAAATCGTCACACGACTTTGCCGTTTTTGCACTACATATACATTGTTACCTTCACCACCACTCAGATAATCATGACCAAATTGAGAAATTAACAGATCGTTGCCTTCACCTCCACTCAAGCGATCATTACCTTCTCCGGCAATTAAAATATGGTGCCCTGTATTGACAAGAATATTGTCATCCCCTTTACCACCATCAATAACTGAGCTCACATTATTATTATTAGCAATAATGTCATTACCATCACTCAATTCAAGAATAGGTAATAAATCAATTAATTCTTTGGGTTTCTCTGCAAGTGTGGCTGACAATAGTGTTGAATTAGACAAATTAACAGCATAGGCAGATAATGCTTCTTTATTTAAAATAAGTGATTCAGGGATCACCAAAAAATCATCACTTTCACTTATAGTTAAATTCAAATTAACCACAGGCATAAGTAAGTTTGAATGACTATCTTTAGTGGGCAATGTAAAAACAATATTATCTTTATCTATTAATTTAATAGTCAGATTTGTATCGACAATTTTATTTAATAGTTCTTGTTCAAAATATAACGTTAAATAATCATTTGGAAGATAGCGATGAGATAAAAGGCCATCTTTAAATGTTAAATCAAAGCCACTTATATCTGTTAAAAAGAAATGGTTTACATCATCTTTAGTAAATTTATCAATATAATCAGAAAATGAAATATTTACCCTTTTATTTTTACTCTTGGTTAAAAATGTCTTTATTTGATAACTGTCATTTCCCTGACTTAATTTAATGTATGAGTTAGCCTCAATACCAAAATAACTATTATTTTTATTATTCCCATGAATACCAAATCGTAAATTTTTTCCAGATGAGAAACCACTGTATTTTAATTCTGGTAATAACTTTATATTTCTACTCTGATCTTTAAAAGCAGTAATAACTAAATTACTATATTCATTAATATAAAAATCCTCAATGACTAGTTTTGATTCATTATATTTTTCTAAATAACTAAACTTGTATAATGTTTTATCTTTAGTATTTTCATCCAAAGTAAGTACAAAGCCATCTTGAGTTATTAATGTATAATGATGTAAAGGCGTATTATTTACAGAATCATCATAAACATTTCTTAATGTTACAGAATGATAAATATGTTTTCCCTCTTGTCTGTCATTATCAATTTTAAAATCAAAAATAATATCTTTTTTATTACGTTTTATTGAAATAATCTCATCAAAACAATAATTAAATCTTACAACACTAGAACCTAATTTACTATTTTCATTAATAATAGTTTCAAACCATTTATTATAACTTTGCTCTAAGAATGATCTCAAAATAATATAACTATCATTTCCCTCACCGCCCTCAGCATAACCTTCATTTAATACCAGTGTATCATTACCGCCTTTACCATATAAAAGATCAACACCACCAGCACCATTTAAATAGTTAGCTTCTTCATTCCCTAAAATATAATCATCCCCAATTTCACTCCCAATAACATTTTCAATACTGTCTAAATAAGCAATAACTTTTTGATCTTGTAACTCAATATTTGGCATAGTATCAATAAGTTTTTTCGAATAAAAGCCACTTTCATTTTGATAAAGATAAAGTTTTGAATGAAAACTTTGGCTATTTGTTTTATCTTCTGAATTTTTAAATTTAACGTAATTATGTTGCAAATTGACTTTATAACCCGTGTATTTACCCGTAGTTTTTATTAGGCGAAGTGTGTCATTTCCTTCTCTACCATAAAAACGACTCGCATAATAAGGTGACTCTGATGTAAATATATTAAATACATCATCTTTTAAACCACCACTTAAGCGTTTAGTACCATTATAAATATCAAATGTATTTTGAGTTATTGAAGGTGCTGCAATAATATCATTACCATTATGTGTATTAAAATAAATTACTGAGTTTTCATGCCAATCTGAAATATAATATTTTTCAATATTATTAGCTTTTATTAATCTATTCTCTAATTTGCTTTCTCCATATTTATTAATCACATACTCTTTAGTTGTTTTACTATTCTTCAAAAAATCCTCGTCCACTATCTCGCCAAAGATAACGTTTGTATCGCCAGAAGCAATTTTTATTGTGTAGCGGTTTAACTCATTAGCATAGAAATCCACATCAAAAATAAGCTTTTCATCTGTGGCAATCGCTTCTTTAGGTAAATAATATTTATATTCTGTTTTTTTTGCAGATAGGTGAGGGTAAAGCGCCGAAATTTCTTCCGCTTCTTGCTGGCTAATATTTTGTGATATACGTTGAGAAATAAAATCTTTTGACGGCATTAAAATAGAATCAACTGTTTCTCCTATTAATATAGGAATAATTTTATAATAATAATACTCTTGATAGATATGTTTTTCATTTGTATAAAAATACCCACTATTTGAACTTTGTTTTTTTATTTCTTCAAAATGAGTTAGTGCTTTTTTATCAACCATCTCTTCAAGTTGATTTTCAGTATCTAAATATGTTAACTTATTTCTCTTATCTGGCGTAATATCTCCCATAAGAAAGACATAAAAACCATTATCTAATTCCTCCATAGACGTAAAACTGACTTGTTTTTTTGCCTCTTCAATTAATCTTACTGCATTATAAATTGAAGTAGCCAATGCTATCAAAGCACCCGCGACAATACCAATAGGTCCTGCAATGGTTGAACCAGCAAGCATAGCAATAGAAATGCCTACAGTAACAAGCCCTGAAACAACAGCGAATGAACCATTAACGATATAGTCAATTTTCTGCTTTTCATCCGTTTCTCCAGAAATACGGCTAAAATTATCATAAGCATTATAGACGTCAAATCCAACTGAAAGAATATTAAGCGCAATCCCTATTCGATTGCTTATTTTACTTATATATTCCAAAGGATTATGTCGATATCGCAATAATCCTTTTGCTATTGCAATTTCAATTATTTCAGAAACTCCATTAAATGCCATTTCAGACCACATTAATGACAAGTTAGTGATGATTTCTTTTCGCTGCTGTAAAGATATATTGGGATTATTAAGTTGTTCCGCCAAAGAAAATGTATTATTAACAGATTGCCACATCGAATAACCAATATTAGCATAACCTACCTTACTCAATATTTTCATATGTCTAGGTATTTTTAATGAAGGTTTTCTGACACTATCCCAATAATATTCATCAAATGGGGCTTTCTCTAATTCTAGAATTTTAACCAATCGCTCATAGCTTGCAAGATAATCAATACGTTCAGCATTAATTGAAATTAATTTTTTTATGTTTTTCTCTTTATTTTTTAATAACTTTTTAATAATAAAAATAGCTTTTTTATCATTATCTGTTCCTGAAGCACTTAAAAAATAATCATTTATCTTATCTGCATCGAATGTAAGATGAGAATAAGCATTATTTTTCTCAAAAACATCAATCTCCTCTATTTTTTTGTTATTAATTCTCGCGCCTAAACTGATAAGCAGTCTTTTGTCCACTTCGATGTTATGGATCTTTATTTTACCCTCTACAATTTTATTGTTATTAATACCTAAACTCAATTCAAATAAATTATCAGTTGATTTCTTCTCATTTAATATTTTTTTACTTAACTCTCGTGCATCTTTTATTCCAACTGATGATAAAATATCTTTATTGCCATTTAATGAGATTAAATAATCAATATCATTAATAGCAATATTATACTCCTGTTCATTTGAAGCAATATTAAATAAATTAATCAACAATTTATTCTTATCAAACTCATTAAAATAATGAGAAAGTAAATTAGTTGATGCATCACTTAAATAGTTAATCGATTTTGGTACATCATGAATACTATTTATTAATAATTTAACTCTATCTATGTTATCAGTTACAGTATCGTTTAAATAATTAGCATTATAACTGTTTTTCCACTCTTCTAAAGTTATCTTTTTATTTACATACTGATTAAAGGATTTATTTATTAATGGATCATAAATAGCAAGAGATACTTTATTATATAATAAGGTACTATTATCACTAGAGAAAACCTTTGAAATTTTTTTAAAATATTTATGTATCGCATATTCAACTGAAATTTTTCTTTCGATAATCTTATCTATTACATTTTTTATAGTTACCGACTGTAGTGATTCACCACGATAAGATTCAAAAATATTATTCAATTTAAAAGAATTTATTTTTCTTTCCGTTTTTTCACTAAATGTCGTTCTATACTTATCAATACCAATACCTTTTAATTCTCCACTATATAAATCAAATACGGGCTCTTGATAAGATATTTCATTAACAACTTCTAATACAACGTAATTCTTATTATTGATAGTTTTATTGTTTATCACACGAAAGTGTGTTCCTGGTACAATAATTGCTTTTTCTGAAGAGCCTGAATGAAAACTTGTTAATGGTTTCGCATTATGTTTTCCAATAATAGAAATATACACATTATCAGAGGATGATTTCTTTACTTTTTCAATATTACTAAAACCATAAAAAATACCATCAAAAGCAAACAACTTTCCTTTTTTATAATTATTCTTTAAAATATTACCACTTTCAATACTAAATGATTTATATATTGGTGTATTAATATCAGGACATTTAGATAATAAAGAAAAAAAACGAATTAATCTATTTTCATTCGTTTTATTCAGAAAAAGTCCATCCGTCTTAATTAATGAGTCAAGTAATTTATGTCCTATTCTTTCAAACCACTTTATATCTATAATTTTAGAGCGTAATTTATTTTTCTCTTTTACAGCTTGAAGGTTATTTTTATTATTTACCGTATTTAAAAGATCATTTTCACTATTATATTCCGATAATAATAAATTTATTTCATTCTCAGCGAGATTATTATTAAGCTCTATTTCCTGTAATGATGCCTTATTTTCAACATAAGAGCCTTTATTAAATTTATTAAGTGAAGTATCATATTCCAATGTATATTTATCTTTTTTATCTATACTTAACTTTCGTCCTATTTCATTTTTTGTATCAACAAATGTGGTAGATAGTTTTCGTCGTTTTGTAAAAAAATTAACATTGTTCCCATCGTTCCATTTTTCATTTAAAGGAGCAATATAACCTAAATCAATCATAAATTGCTGAAACTTTGAAAACTCATCTGGTGATTGTAATACAACGGTGCCATTATTATTAATATAAAACAAATCATCTAACGTTTGATTTTTTGAATTAAGCGGTTTATCAAATAATGATTTAGGAATAAAAAAAGTGGCAGGGAAATTGTCATGAATTACCGCAAAGGGATTAGCATCATCAGCACCATGATGAACTATTTCCATCCCTATTGGTCTTCCTAATGCTGTATTTAATTCATTTTTTAGTTCTTTTATTTGCTGACTAATAAATCCTAATTGATTTCCTTCATTTTTTTCGTATAACAATTTATCATTGTACAGCATTTTTTGCTTATCAGTTAATTCAGCATAATTCACACTTTGTTTCCATTCCTCCCAAGATACAGGTATATTAACGCGAGTATTCGTTCCTAAATGACTATAAGGATAAATCACCGTAAATAGATCATAATCTGCAATCATTGGTTTATTTGATATAGGATCAGCCATCACCAATACAGGCTCTATCCCAAATTGATTATTATATTGAACTAAATAATACTGCTTATTATCTATAATTGTTAATTCTAAAAAAAATTCATATATTTTATTATTATGTATGACTTCAAATTTTAATGATGTATTTTTATCATAAAGACAATTAATCACTTTACTCTCTATCAATTCGTTCACTCTTTCGGCTGAAAGATAAAGCTCTCTCATAGAGGCAACTCCATTCTTTATTGCATCTGCTACTGCTTCATTGTATTTCAATAGATCTTTTTGTGCCGATGCTTTAGCCAGTGATTGATTGACAGGAATAAAACCAGCCATAGGCCCCCAATCAGAACTTTTTGCCTTAATAGCTAAATTCTTACTGCTATATTCTCCCGATGAAATTAATGAAGTTGAATTAGTATCTATAGGTCTTACGCCAATAATAAGTCCTTTTTCTTCTGCTATTTGAGAAAATATTTTTTGATCTTTACTTGGCATACCTACTTTTACTTTATTTATCTCATTTTTCTTATTATTACCTAATGATTTTAGTGTTTTCTTTTTTTCTATTTTATTTAATTCTGAAAAACTATTATATTCTTTCCTATTCGTGAAGCTAAATTTTTTTACTTTTTTATTTTTATTTAATAATTCATTGTAGATGGCATTATTGTTATAATCCTCGTTAGGATTTTCATAAGAAAAATAAATAGTTGTATTTATTTCCAAATCTGATGGAAAAATAAATTCATTTTTGGGTAAATAACTACTTAATATAATACCTTTTATTTCATTATTATTAGCAATGTTATTTTTATATAATAAAAGTGCATTTTCTCTTTGATCGTTATTTCCATGAATAAAAATATTTTGAGGTAATTGTTCTCTATACTGTAACCAAAGATGTTCTAATAAATCTAACCCTGCATTTTTATTTTTTGACACATCTACAATAAATAGATCATATCCAGCCGCATGATATTCATCTACATATCTAAGGTAGTTCTTTTCTATTTCATCCGTTTCACTCAGAAGAATAATGACATTATCATTTTTTTTAATGCTCTTTCTTTTATTACTTAATGCATAATATGCATTAATTTTATCATTACTTACTTTTTTTAAGACATTTCCCTCTATATTTATAAGTGTAAAGCTATATGATTCGTCATTAATTATTAATGATTTATTTTTTTTCATTTTATATTTTCCATTTAAATAATTTATTTATCTGGAAAATAATTACATTCTTTTATTAATATAAATATAAAAAACAACACACATTAAAGTAAAATTCATAATTATAATAAAATAACGGTTTTATTAAAAAAGCAGCTTCATATTATGAAGCTGCTTTTTTTAGTTGAATCTAAATTATTTGTTAATATTAGTGATATTGCGTTCTTGAATAAAAGCGTCTTGGTGCTTAACTAGTTTATTCGCATCAAACAACGTTACTTTTTAGCCGCCTGCAAATAGAGCATATCAAGTGCAATTGTTGCCCCAGCAAGCGCCGTAATGTCTGATTGATCATAAGCCGGAGAAACTTCAACTAAATCCATACCTACAATATTTAACGGTTGTAATGCACGTAAGATCTTCAGTGCTTTATCAGTTGTTAATCCACCGACAACGGGTGTTCCTGTTCCTGGTGCAAACGCAGGATCAAGACAATCAATATCAAAAGTCAGGTAAACAGGTAGATCGCCAACAATACCTTTGATCTGATCAACAATATCAGTCACACCACGATCGTTAACTTGCGCTGCATCCAATACAGTAAAACCATTGTCACTGTCATGATCAGTACGAATACCAATTTGTACTGAGTGGTTAGGATCGATTAATCCTTCATTTGGAGCATGGAAGAACATTGTACCGTGGTCAAATTTACTACCATTACCATAAGTATCGGTATGTGCATCAAAATGAACTAATGCCATTTTACCAAAGTGTTTTGCATGAGCACGTAATAAAGGTAATGTGACAAAATGGTCACCACCAAATGTTAAACATTTTTTACCTGCCGCTAATAACTTCTCTGTATGAGCTTGTAATTTATCGCTCATATCCTGTGCATCACCGAAGTTAAAAACTAAGTCACCGCAATCGACAACGCTTAAACGTTCACGCATATCGAAATTCCACGGCCAGCGGTTACCTTCCCACGCTAAATTTGTTGAAATTTGGCGAATTGCGCCAGGTCCATGACGCGTTCCTGCGCGACCTGATGTTGCCATATCAAAAGGTACACCCGTAATAACCCAATCTGCATCACTGCTGTAAGGCTGAAAATTCAGTGGAAAACGTAAAAAACCAAATGCATTAGAGATCAATGAATTATCAGTCTCATTACCTAACGTACTATTTTTCATGCTATTACCTCTGTTACCTATTTAAAATAAGCAACATACAATCAATATGATAGATAAAGAGTGATGTTTAAAACATCACTCTTGCATTGGGAAGTGAAGAATTACTCTTCTTCTTCCAGATACGTATAACCGTATAAACCACTTTCAAATTCAGTCAGGAATTGCTCTTGTAACGCTTCGTCTAACTGTGCATTTTTTACTTGAATGCGGAAACGTTCTAGTAACACGGCTGGATTTAACTTAACGTATTGAAGCATATCAGCAACCGTGTCACCCTCTTCACTGAGTTGATAAGTCAGATTTCCTTTTTCATCAAGATAAACGTCTACAGCTGCTGTATCACCAAATAAGTTGTGCATATTACCTAAAATTTCTTGATAAGCCCCCACCATAAAGAAGCCAATCATTGGTGGATATTCAGGATCATAAGCTGGCATTGGCATGGTTGTTTCAACACCATCACCATCAACATAGTGATCAATAATACCGTCAGAGTCACAGGTGATATCCAACAATACTGCACGACGATCTAATGGTTTATCTAAACCCTCTATTGGCAAAACAGGGAAGAGCTGATCAATTCCCCATGCATCAGGTAAAGATTGGAAAAGTGAGAAGTTAACATAGAACTTATCTGACATACGTTCTTGTAATTCATCGATAATAGGACGATGAGCTCGATTACTTGGATCAAGATCGTATTGAATACGACGACAGATATTCAAATATAGTTCTTCAGCCCAAGCACGCTCTGTCAGGCTTAACATGCCGTGAACATATTGAGTATGCACATCATGAAGATCTAATTGGCTATCATGTAACCATTCACGTAATGAACGGCTATGCCCTTTAGTTTGCATCTCTTCCCATGTTTCCCAAAGGCTTGCAATAGGTCTTGCAGCATCTTCCTCTGGTGGTGTAATCGCTGTAAATTCATTACGCTCAACACCAATTACATTAGAAATCAGTACAGTATGATGTGCTGTTAATGCGCGTCCTGATTCCGTAATTACCGTTGGATGAGGTAAATCATTTTCATCACATGCGTCACCAATCGCCCAAATAACATTATTCGCATATTCATTGAGGCCATAGTTAACGGAGCAATCAGATTGTGAGCGTGTCCCTTCATAGTCCACACCTAAACCACCGCCCACATCGAAATACTGAATATTTACGCCCAATTTGTGCAGTTCAACATAGAAGCGTGCAGATTCGCGAACACCGGTTGCAATATCACGAATATTTGCCATCTGAGATCCCAGATGGAAATGCAATAACTGTAAGCTATCTATACGACCAGCTTGGCGTAAGGTATCAATGAGTTGCAATACTTGTGTTGCTGCCAAACCAAATTTTGATTTTTCGCCACCACTTGCTTGCCACTTACCTGAACCTTGAGAGGCTAGACGGGCACGAACACCTAAACGAGGAATAACTTCTAAACGCTCAGCTTCTTCTAATACCATTTTTATCTCAGACATTTTCTCAATCACTAAGAAAACTTTATGTCCAAGTTTTTCACCGGTAAGCGCTAAACGAATATATTCACGGTCTTTATAACCATTACACACAATCACTGAACTTGTCATATTGGCATGAGCAAGCACAGCCATCAGTTCTGCTTTTGAACCCGCTTCTAAGCCTAAAGGCTCACCTGCATTAACTAATGACTCAATAACACGACGTTGCTGGTTAACTTTAATTGGATAGACTAAAAAATAGTCACCTTTATAACCATAAGCTTCACGCGCACGATGAAACGCAGCATTAATAGAACGTAAGCGATGTTGTAAAATCTGAGGAAAACAAAAAAGCGCAGGGAGGCGCAAATGTGAATACTCGTCTTGCACTTGCTTAACTAATTCTGTTAAGTCCAAAGTTGCCTCGGGTACATCAGGATTAGGGCAAACACTGATATTTCCTCGATTATTCGCTAAATAGTACCCACCACCCCAATATGTGATGTTATAGGTCTGTTGCATCTTGCGAGCGATGTTATCATTCATGACATTCTCCTTAGGGAGTATGAGTTTATACCTTGCCTGTCACTATAGTAGTCAATTATCTGACAAAAATCTGAAACGACTGATAAATAACAGTTGGAAGTAATGACTCACTATATATTTTTATATGATTATCCAGCTATACGCAGGACATAATAGTAGAAAGTTCTTGAGTTAACCCATAATGAATTAACACAATTACCTATTGGCAAGTAACAGACAACTTCGCTCCAAAGAGAAAGAGCTCAAAGAGGAGATTACTCTAGATATACTACGCGTGTAGTATTGGCGAGTACTGTTTTGGTTTTTGAAAAGACTAACCTGTAGACAATGGATCATTACCCATTCACTCCACACATGACTTAAACCTATAAGCCATTTCCCTAACAGAGAAACAGGATCAGAAATCCTGCGGTTTACACTGTGTTCAGATTTCACAGTAACCGCGAGTTTATACCTTTAGTTAGTTAAAAATGCAAAGCAAAAAGTACAAAAAACTTTTTTTTCTCTATCACCTATTTTCTCAATACAAAAATAGCGGGCAACAAAAAATAAGATCAACTGTTTGATTCTACTTTCTCCCTATATTTGATTAAAAAAAGCTGGAATTAAGGAGAGAAGAGTCGTAAAATAGACGTCTAGATGTTAAAACATCCATCCTTAAACCGCTTGTATTAAGGTAACGAGATATAATGACTACACACCTTTTTACTTCTGAATCAGTTTCAGAAGGCCATCCAGATAAAATTGCAGATCAGATTTCTGATGCTGTTCTGGATGCAATCTTAGAGCAAGATCCAAAAGCACGCGTTGCCTGTGAAACTTACGTCAAGACAGGTATGGTTATGGTAGGCGGAGAAATTACCACCAAAGCTTGGGTCGATATCGAAGAAATTACACGTAACACTGTTCGTGAAATCGGCTACACCAGTTCCGACATGGGCTTTGATGCTAATTCCTGCGCAGTTATCAGTGCGATTGGTAAACAATCTCCTGATATCAACCAAGGTGTTGACCGTGCAAATCCATTAGAACAAGGTGCTGGCGACCAAGGTTTAATGTTTGGTTATGCAACCAACGAAACTGACGTATTAATGCCTGCTCCAATTACTTATGCTCATCGCTTAGTTCAACGCCAAGCACAAGTCCGTAAAAGTGGTGCTTTACCTTGGTTACGCCCTGACGCGAAAAGTCAAATTACCTTCCAATATGACAACAACAAAGTTGTCGGTATTGATGCAGTTGTATTATCAACTCAACATTCTGAAGATATTTCACAAAAAGATCTGCATGAAGCCGTGATGGAAGAGATCATTAAACCAGTTCTCCCCGTAGAATGGTTAAATGAACAAACTAAATATTTCATCAACCCAACAGGTCGTTTTGTTATCGGTGGACCAATGGGTGACTGTGGCTTAACTGGTCGTAAAATCATTGTCGATACTTATGGCGGTATGGCTCGTCACGGCGGTGGGGCTTTCTCTGGTAAAGATCCATCGAAAGTTGACCGTTCAGCCGCTTATGCAGCACGTTACGTTGCTAAAAATATCGTGGCAGCAGGTTTAGCAGATCGTTGTGAAATCCAAGTTTCTTACGCAATCGGTGTGGCAGAGCCAACATCAATTATGGTTGAAACATTTGGTACTGAAAAAGTCCCAACAGCACAACTGATTTTGTTAGTGCGTGAATTTTTTGACTTACGTCCTTATGGATTAATTCAAATGTTAGATTTACTGCACCCCATCTATCAAAAAACAGCTGCTTACGGTCACTTTGGTCGTTCTGAATTCCCTTGGGAAGCAACAGATAAAGCTGAAATCTTACGTGAAGCTGCAGGCTTAAAATAAGCCTTTTGCCAATAACATCACGTTATAATTTTAATCAGACCACATCTTTATTGATGTGGTTTTTTTATAACTTCTATTTATAAAACCCATAAAAAAAGCCCCGCAATCATACGGGGATCTCAAGAAGAGAAAACGAGAAAATTAATTTATGATGAAACGGTTTCCTATAAAAAGTTAGTTAGGATAATTAATCCACTCCCCTTCATTTAACTTGATATAAGACTTACCTTGATAATCAACCACAACCGTAGCTTGGTTTTCCGCAACATTAGCAGTTTGAGGAAGCTCACTAGCTAATGCATCCCAATCAATAACCGATTGGTTAAAGACATCCCCATTTACATTACGAGAAATAAACTCAGAAATAGCTAAATAGCTGCTTGGTTCATCAACAATCACAGGAGGATAAAATTGTGCTCGATCTTTTATTCCAGTGAAACGAATACCGGCAGGTACAGTAGTAATGCTTTGGCTTGGAATATCTCTTAAGCCTGACATTTGCGTCTTATCACCTTGTAAAGCGGCACCATGCTCAGGCACAATCACCACCATCACTTTTCTTCCTTTTTTATCTAGCTCATTCATAAAGCTATCCAAATTATCAAGTAATGTAGAGGCACGTTTACCATAATCAGCAGTGCTATTTTCGCCTACATAACGGTTACCATCATGTAGTGATACCAAGTTCACAAAGGTCACCGTGCGGTTCTCATTAGACAGCTCACGCGCTTTCAACCAACGTTGCAATGTTTCCTTATCGTTGTAAATTTTGGTGCCATCAAAT
Organism: Proteus faecis; assembly: GCF_030286765.1. Taxonomy (NCBI): domain Bacteria; kingdom Pseudomonadati; phylum Pseudomonadota; class Gammaproteobacteria; order Enterobacterales; family Morganellaceae; genus Proteus; species Proteus faecis. The sequence continues at coordinate 195,806 of NZ_JASVWV010000002.1, read as the reverse complement.
GCAGTAATTTGATGAGAAAGATTTTCTTGATCTTGTAAGGCGATATTAAGATTACCGAGTTGCTGAATTTCTTTGAGGTAATGACCAAACTTCCCGTTATGGTCGAGCACCAATTTCTTGGTAAATCCTAACGATGATAAATTATCCATCAGCAAGCATTGTGTATCAGCAGGATCGTATAAAGCAGAGTGGTGAGTCTGCCCACAACTCGCACGTAATAATCTTAACGATGCTGGGCCACTATAAGAAGATACGGTATTAAAGTGGCTAAATAGCACATCAAAATTACCCCAAATTGGGTGTTCTTGTAGCCCAACAGCAGCCACATCAGCGGTAGAAAGCGAGCAAATATTAATAATTAAGATATCAAAAGGCTGAGCATTAGCTGCTAACTGTGTAGGAAATGGTGTCGTCCGTTTTTTCTCATAATCATAAAATTGAGTAAGCCAATCATCCAATACCTTATTATTGACCTTCTGTTTTTGTGGTGGATAAACTGTATTAGTTGATGCCGTTTGTACCTCTTTAATCGGTACAACTTCAGGGGATACTTGCGGTTCGACTGATGCTGGTAACGCTTCGGGCTCATTGGCGGCTACGGTGCTTTTTTCAGTATTAATGTTACTTTGTTGCATAAAAGTATTCGCTGAAACAGAAGGCAACACACCTTGAGAAAAATGAGTAAACCCTCCCATATTTAACCACAATACACCTGCAATAATAAAAACTGATACCCTTACCCACTGTTCAATAAAAAGGTAACCTACTAACAAAATAAAGGCGACACCGATCATTTTGATATTAATAAAGTTAACAGTTAATTCAATAAGATAATCAAAAGAAAACTGTTTAAGTTGCCCACCTTGAGAAATTACCGTTGAAAAGCTGGGTAACCAAGTATCATGATAAAATAGAATTATCCCTATTGGGATAGCGGCCCAATTACGTATTTTATGCCAACTATTTTTTGGTAATGGGAACAATAAAAAAGCCAGAAAAAGTAAATTGCTAAAAGCATCAAAATTTAAATAACCATACCAAAGCAAAACAAACTTTAGTAAAAAATAGAAATTCCATGCTCCCAACCCATGCCAGTAATGTAAAAAATCGAACTGGGTTGTTTTAGTTTTGTTCATTTTTATTTCCTACTCTTTAGTATAAATAAAGCCAATTCGACAGTTATATGATTACTCATATCTGTCTTCTTATTACCTCTGATATTTAATTAACCACTCAAAAACCATATAAGAGAATATTTATTTAAAACCAAGTGAAAATACTTAAACAAAAGGTGAAAAAATAAAACATCATCAAAAAATAGTTCCCTTATATAAAAAATATACTAGACAACTTATTTAAACTGAGTTTAAAAATAAAAACTCAACATTCTATTTATAGAATAGCGTCTATTTTTAAAAATGATGAATTATTTACATTAAATAATAAAAGACAGAGTTATCTTATTTTTACATTGCGAAATAAACACAATACAAAACACACGTTAACAACATTAAACAACAACTAAAAAACATAGTTAACAACAAGAAAATAAATACATAAAAATAAAAACACAACCAATCCATAAAAGACTAAAATATAATAATTTTTATATAAAAATGATATATATCAATATACAATAACGATCATCGAATTTGAATATTTTAATATATTGTCATAAACAACTAATTTACATTTATTTTTTATTTCTTGATTTTGCTGATGATAACCTTTTAGCAAATATTAAAAAAATAAAAATTAAACTATAAAAGTAAAAATAAAACCAATTACTATCATTTATAAAAATAAGATAAAAATACATATTTTATGTGTTTTTACGTAATTGAAATAATGTGTTTTAAAGCATATTCTAAAATAAATAATTTAATTAAACAGAACACACCATTAATTAACCACTGTTTTTATCAATATTTTAATTTCGATAGAAATTTATTCTTAATTTATCCAGAGGTTATTAAAATGAAAAATGAAATTTTTATTAACTCAAATATAAAAATAGAAAAAAATAATCTAAATAAGGATGTTAATAAACTAAAAAAATTATTTTCATTAAATAACTATCACTATCAGGATATTAATAAAGAAGAAGGAAATAGTGTGCTTATTTATCGCTGGCCATTGCTTAATGCATTTCATTACATAACTAAATGAGGCTAACTATGCCACTTATTGTATTAAAAGGGCTCCGTGGTGGAGTGGGTACAACGTCCACAACAATTGCACTTGCTCGGCAATTTAATCAACAAAATAAAGAAGTGCTTATTATTGATAATTGCACTGAAAATATTTTGTCTTTTTATTTTCCAGAACAACAAAAAACGCTCCCATTAAGTCAGGCATTATTAAAAGAAACACCAATAGAAGAGAGTATTTTTTACTATAGACCACACTACCAAGTATTACCTTTTGGCTTGGTTAATATGAAAGATAATTTGCTCTTACAATTGTCATTTTCAGCAAAACAATCTATTAGCCATTTTTTAACGACATTTATTCAGCTACATCCTAATACCATTATTTTAATGGATTTACAGCATACACAAGACTCTCTTTTCGCACCTTGGATAGAAAAAGCTGATATTTTTTTCACCATAGTAATGGCAGAAAGTAACTGTCATATTCGCCTTAACCAACACACATTTATCGAAAATGAATATGTTCTGATAAACCAATTTCGTGCCACTAGCCAAATTCATCAAGATTTTTATCAATTTTGGCAAACGACACCATTTCCATTATGCCCAGTCATCCTTCATCAAGATGAAGCCTCACTAGAAGCCTGTGCCTCACGTTTACCTTTATATGATTACAGAGCTAATTGCATGTTAGTAGAAGAAATATCGCAACTTACTCAATGGTGTTTTTCGTTATTTGAGAGGAAAGAAGGACAGCCATAATGCCATCACCTTACGATGCTACGAATAAAGCCGAAAAGAATATGACACAACATATTCTTATTCGTTACTACAAGTTTTATCGCCATAACGGTGCATCTCGTAGCGCAGCTATTGTTAGCGAGCTATTTCTGGGGATTATGTGGTTTTTTTTACGGATGGAATCTCCTTTTTGGCGGAAAATTGCCAGAAAACAACGAGAGCTATATCCTCATATTAATCCTCGCTGCCCTAAAGTTTTCGACCCTCTACGCTATTTGTTACAAAGTATTTGGCTAGCTTGCCATTATGTAGCCTATTTACTGATTAAAAAACCGACTCAACTTATTTTCTATATTCGAAAATCATACAAAAAACTCGTTGTTCATGTCTCTCCTATCGCGATTGAACTGATTGAACATAAGAAAAAAACCACACCTTTTTGGCAATATATTCTCTATTCTGTCATCGCTATTTTTGCCATTTTCTTTATTTTACTCAGTATCACTCAACCATTTGATCTTACATTCCAGTTTGTTTTTGTGATTGTTCTTTGGTTAGTTGCTTTAGCTATCCGCGATATTCCAGGGCGTTACTCTTCAATCACAATGATTATGTTGGCACTGACAATTGCATGTCGATACATTTGGTGGCGTTATCAGTCAACCCTTTATTGGATTGATAATTTCAGCCTAATTTGTGGTTTACTGCTTTTACTGGCTGAAACTTACGCATGGTGTGTATTATTCCTTAGTTTTATGCAATGTATTTGGCCACTGCATCGCAAACCTGTTTCTATGCCTAAAGACATTACACAATGGCAAAGCGTAGATATTTTTATCCCTACCTATAACGAAGATCTACAAGTTGTTAAACCCACAATCTATGCCAGCTTAAATTTAGATTGGCCTAAAGATAAACTCACTATTTATCTGCTTGATGATGGCTCCCGCCCTGAATTTAAGGCGTTTGCTCAAGAAGTAGGCATTCGTTACATTGCACGAGAAAAGCATGAATTTGCTAAGGCAGGTAATATCAATCATGCCTTAACACTCGCTTCGGGTGAATTTGTCGCTATCTTTGACTGTGACCATATTCCAACACGTTCATTTCTACAATTTACAATGGGATGGTTTTTAAAAGATGAAAAAATAGCTTTGGTGCAAACACCTCACCATTTTTTCTCACCCGATCCTTTTGAACGTAATTTAGGTAATTTTCGTGAAACGCCCAATGAAGGCACACTCTTCTATGGGTTGGTTCAAGACGGTAATGACACTTGGAATGCAACATTTTTCTGTGGTTCGTGTGCCATTTTACGTCGTACGGCATTGGATGAAATTGGTGGCATTGCCGTTGAAACGGTTACAGAAGATGCACATACCTCATTACGGTTACACCGTCATGGCTGGAGCTCCGCTTATATTCGCATTCCACAAGCTGCGGGGTTAGCGACAGAATCATTATCCGCACATATAGGTCAACGTATTCGCTGGGCGAGAGGGATGGTGCAAATATTCCGACTTGATAATCCACTCTTTGGTAAAGGTTTGAGCGTACCGCAACGCCTTTGTTACTTAAATGCCATGCTACACTTTTTTTCTGGCATTCCACGGATGATTTTCTTACTCGCACCATTAACATTTCTTATTTTCCATGCCTATATCATTTATGCACCAGCGATGGCGATCGCTCTCTATGTTGTGCCGTATTTGATCCATATTTCACTCGCCAGTGCGAAGTTACAAGGCCCCTATCGCCACTCATTTTGGGGGGAGGTTTATGAAACGATTTTAGCGTGGTACACCACTCGTCCCGTGTTAAGCACCCTTTTCTCTCCTCACAAAGGGACTTTCAATGTGACTGGTAAAGGTGGCGTGATGGAAGAAGGTTTTGTTGATTGGAGAATTAATCGCCCTTATTTACTCTTTCTCAACTTAAACTTGCTAGGCATTTTGTTTGCTTTTTGGCGCATTACAACGGGCGATCCCGATGAAGCATGGGCTGTTGTGATGTGTCTATTATGGGTTTGCTATAACCTTATCTTACTGGGTGTTGCGATTGCAGTTTCTGTCGAGACAAAGCAACAACGCCGTTTTCCTCGCGTTCGCGTTAAAATCCCTGCCATGTTGCTGTTAAATAATGGCTCGCTATATCGCTGTTATCTCTATGATTTTTCTGATAATAGCTGTGCAATCTTATTACCTGATAATGTCACGCTTTCACTCTCTCAAAATGAAAGCATCACACTATTACTCAGTCAAAATCAGCGTGAACATGCCTTTAAAGCCAATATCTCTCGTATCGATGGACAAATTATTGGATTACAACTCCTTGAAATGACAACGCAAAAAGCTATCGAATTTACTGCATGTACTTTTGAGCGAGCTGATACGTGGGCAGATTGGCAAAATGAACTGCCAACCGACAGACCTTTAAATAGTCTCAAGAACATTATTTTTATCAGCATGCAAGGTTATAACACCTTGTTAAAGCGCGCTCCTTACTTTATTTACACCACTTTTCACTTACTCGGTCTTTTTTTACTGTGGCTTTCATCGTTACTCCCTCAACGCGTTAATGTTTCACAAATATTTCATCAGTCTTGAAGGAAAAACTCCGTTTTTGGGAATTTATTAATAAACAATAAGATCATGGGTAACAATAATGAAAAAACGTTTTCTCATATTTGCCTTATTTATGCTTACTTCTTCTGTTCATGGAGATGAAACGCAAGAAACGCAAACCAATATTTCAGAGCCATCCGTTACAATAACTGAAGCGCTTCCCGAAGTTATGTCTAAAGTAGCGCCTAGAAATACGCAATTACCTACTACAGATGTCACCTATTCGGCTCGTCAGAAGATATTAAAATTTGCAGAGACAGCACCTAGTTATGGCGCGCTCCATTTGACTGGTGTTAATCCTGATGGCTATCTAGAATTTGGCGTACGCAGTGATGAATATGTTTCAAAAGCAACTCTCGATTTAGAATTTACGCCATCTCCATCACTACTTCCTGTGGAATCTCACCTTAATGTCTATTTAAATGATGAGTTAATGGGAGTGATTACCTTAAAACAGGAAGATTTAGGTAAAAAAAACCAAATTACGATACCGATTGATCCTTTATTTATTCAAGATTTTAACCATATAAAACTCTCTTTTATTGGCCATTATCGTGAAATTTGTGAAAACCAAGCAAACACAACACTTTGGTTTGATGTAAGTAAAAACAGTCAACTCAATCTGACCTTTCAATCACTTCGTTTAGGTAATGAGTTAGCGTACTTCCCAGAACCATTTTTTGATAGTCGCGATTTTGGTGAATTAACACTGCCAATGGTCTTCAGCCAGTCACCGAATTTAGTTCAACAAAAAGCAGCGGCGATCCTCTCTTCTTGGTTTGGAACTCAAGTTGATTGGCGTAAGCAAAATTATCCGGTTTTTTATGATATTTTGCCAAATCAACACAGCATTATTTTTGCAACCAATAAACAAAAGCCCGCCTTTTTAAAACAGCATCCCGATGTGAAAGAGCCAACCATCGAAATGCTGACACATCCAACTAATCCTTATATTAAGTTACTTCTCATTATGGGGCGTGATGATAATGATTTGATCACCGCTGTAAACGGAATAGCTCGTGGACAAGTTATCTTCAGAGGAAATATCGTCACGATTAATGAAGTAGAGAAATTGATCCCGCGTGAACCTTATGATGCGCCAAAATGGGTACAGTTAAATAAACCTATCTACTTTAATACACTGCAAGACTATGAAGGTCAGTTGCAATCTCGCGGATTAAGACCCGCTCCTATTACATTAAATATGACATTACCGCCTGATCTATTTATGTTTAATAATACGGGATTACAAATGCAATTGCGTTATCGCTATACTGCCCCTGCATTTCAAGATGACTCTCGTATGTCTATCTCAGTAAACGACCACTTCATTAAAGCTTATCCTCTTGAGAAAGATAAAAAAGATAATCTCGTCATCGCTTATTTACCACTTATTCAAGGCTGGATTGAGCATAAGAATTTATTGAATATTCCCGCAGTAAAACTAGGAGAAAGAAATCAAATTACATTTGCCTTTGATTACACTAACCCAATTCCGGGCGGCTCAGTAGATCATTGTATTACTTATCAACCTGTTCCAAATGCTGTCGCCATTGATGATTTATCTAGTTTTAATTTTACTGGTGATTATCGACACTATATTGCACTACCTGATCTGCGAGTTTATAGCCATGCAGGCTTTCCATTTAGTCGTTATGCGGATCTATCAGAAACCTTGATTTTTGTTAATCCACAACCGTCTCCAACACAATTATCTACCCTATTAATTTCAACAGGAAATATAGGTGCTCAAACAGGTTATCCTGCGCTAAATGTTTCATTAACAGATTCATTGGATGAAGTGCAAAAAAGGGATGTAGATCTACTACTTATTGGAACAATTCCACCTGCATTCAATAATGATAAACAGATGAACGTACTGATTGATAAAGCACGTAGTGAAATTACTCTACCTTCTCGTGAAATCAGTATCTTTAGCCACACAAGTTATCAACCAAATGATAAACGCCCTGATAGCCGAGTCTCACTGATCTCAAAGGGATCAATGGGGGCAATTATTGGTTTCCAATCTCCATTCTTTTCACAGCGTAGCGTTGTCGCATTATTAGCCGATAGTACACAAGGTTATAAACTGTTAAATGAGGCAATTAGTGACAGCGGTAAACGTGATGCGATGTATGGTTCAGTGGTATTAATTAGAGGATCTGGCGTAAATAGCTTACGTGTGGGTGATACTTATTTCGTCGGTTATTTACCTTGGTGGGAAGAAGTTTGGTATGTGTTTGCCTCTCACCCTATATGGCTTGGTTTAGCGGCAATTATCGGCATTCTTGTTGTCTCTCTTCTTATTTGGCGAGCAATGAAAATAAGAAGCCAACGTCGTTTAGCGACTAAGGACTAAGCTATGTGGCAATTTGGTCACACACATCGCCACTCTGTTATTGCTCTCTTCTTGCTGACAGGCTTTCTGCCTGTCACGCAAGCCAGTGAAGAGACTGCGGAAGCTTTTTTACAAGAGCAAATAAGATTAGGAACATCAACGGGAAATAAAGCTTTAGTGGCTCAATCATTACATCGTTTAGCGTTAATTAAACCTAATGATCCTAATATTTTATTAATGCAAATTCAGCTTGCCACAAAACAGAAAGACAATACAAAAGCACAACAATTATTTAGCCAGTTAGGCGCTCAATTTCCACAATCAGAGCAATATCAGCGTGCAATAAAAACCTTATCACTGACAACAGATGTTAATCGGCAAAAATTACAGCGAGCTCAACTTTATCGTACAGCTGGGCGCTATGATGAGGCGTTAAATTTATACGATGAAATTTATCGCGGAGTACCCCCAGATGAGACTTTAGCATTAGAATATATCCAAGTACTGATGCACTCTTCTCATGATGATAAGATAGATAGACTTAATCATATTTATCACCAATATCCTCAGAATGAGAAAATAGCAAGTCTCTACCAGCAACAATCCACAATAAAATCAGCAGTGACAACAAGCACAGTCAGTACGGTTTCCACGGCAAAACCTAAAACAGATGTTGCTTCATTACCTATTGCAACCTTAAAACAAAAAGTACGACAACAACCTGATAATGCTGATGTTGTAGGGGCTTTGGGTGTACGTTATTCTCGTGAAAATCAACGTGGTGCTGCTATTTTCTATCTGTCTCAAGCACTAAAATTATCACCCAGTCATGATAATAGTGGTCAATGGCAAGCCATGTTGCAAGCAAACCAATATTGGCATCTCCTTTCAAAAGGCGATGAAGCACTATTAAAACAAGATTACCCATTAGCTGAACATTATTTTCGCCAACTCAATAAGTTAGCCCCTTATGAAAGCGAGCCTTATATTGGTTTAGGTAATATTGCAGTTGCACAGCATCAATTAGCGCTTGCTGAAAGCTATTATTTGCAGGCCTTAAAATATCACTCCAACCACTCTGCGACATTACATAGTCTCGCAAAACTTTATCGACAACAGTCACATGATAAAGCGCAACAGTTTATTGATGGTTTAACGCCAAGACAATATAAAAATTTGGCTGAAGATTATGGCTATATTATCTCAGGTATAAGACAAGATTTAGCTGCAGATGATGAACATAAAGAGCGATATCTTAGTGCTATTGAAAAACGTAAAGCGATTGCTAAAGATTATCCTGATGATGTTTGGAATATTTATCACCTTACGGATGATTTACTAATCACCCAACAAGGCTCTGTGGCTGAAGCGTATTTTAATCAACTTAATCGTCGGCTCCCTAATGATCCATCTCGTCTTTATGCCTACGCGCTATATCTCAATAAAACAGAACGAGAAACTCAAGCTCTTGATACATTAAAAACGATCCCTTTATCTCAACGCAGTGAAAGCATGAAAGCGTTAGATAGTCGATTACGTTTTGGTGAAATAGTCGCGCATGCAGAGTCTCTACGCGCCAAAGGACAAGAGCAACACGCTGTTGATTATCTTTTTTCCCATATTCCACCAGAACAAAAAATGCAGATTTATTTGCTATTAGCAAACTGGGCGCAGGAGCGAAATAACCTTGAACAAGCCCTCAGTTATTATCATACCGCTCTAAATCTGGAATCTAATAATGAAACGGCATTACTAGGTGCAACAGAAATTGCCTTAGCACAAGGACAAAAAGCACAGGCAAAATATTATCTTGCAAAAATAGCAACACTTTCACCTAGCCAGTTTAATAACAACGCTATTAGACGCGTCGCCAATGCGGAAAAAGAGGTCGGCAATACAGAAAAAGCACAACACTATTTTGCTTATTTGACACAACAAATTGAAACAGAGCCAGACAGTGCTGATCCTTTAATATTACGCGATATTGCTCGTTTTCATCGTGATGAACGACATCGTCAACAAGCACACTATTATTACCAACACGCTATGCTCAAGGATGGAATAGCAGATAGGTTGCCAAAAGATAATATTGAATACACCAGATTAATGCGCAATAACGAGAACGACAATTGGCTATCTCGAAGTCTACGAGCTGATGCTCACTCTCTCTATCGTCAACAAGAGTGGCGTTTTACTCTTGAACATGATTATTGGGGTTCTAATGGTAGCGAAGGCTATTCCAAACTACGCGCCCACACGACGATGTTACAACTCGATCACCCTGTTTATAATGGCCGTTTCTTCTGGCGAGCAGACTTAGTTAATCTTAATAGTGGCAAGCTGGGTACATCACCTTATGATGCTAAATTTGGGACTTGTTATCGCACAGGATGTTTTCCGCTAGAACAAAAATCCTTTGGTGTTAGCCCTGCAATTGGCTGGGAAAATGTTCAATGGCAATGGGATCTTGGTACAACTCCACTGGGTTTTGAAGTAACTGATTGGGTTGGTAAAATCGCCTATAGCCATGATCTTTTTAATGTAGGCTGGACACTTGATGCTCACCGCCGCCCGGTTAATAGCTCTTTGCTGGCTTTTGGTGGTCAACGAGATATTTGGACAAATCAAATATGGGGCGGTGTTAGAAGAACTGGCGTTCGTTTAAGCGGAAGCTATGACTTAGGTGGAAAAGACGGTTATTGGGGCGAAATTTCTATTGATAAATTGACGGGTAAGAATGTGGAAGATAATAGCAGTGTTCGAGGTATGGGAGGCTATTATTATAAACTTATCAATGAAAATAACCGTCGCGTATCTATCGGATTAAATACTATGCTTTGGCATTATGATAAGGACTTAAGTGGATACACTTTAGGTCAAGGTGGTTATTATAGTCCTCAAAAATATGTCTCTTTAGGGCTCCCCATTAATTATCGTGAACGTACTGAAAATTGGTCTTGGGAATTATCAGGTTCCGTGTCTTGGTCTTACTCTCAAACAGATGACAGAAAACGCTATCCTTTACAATATCTCATTTCTCCCGATAATTTTAATCGCTATATGAATGGACTTAGCCCTGAAGATCGAGAAGATATGATGAGGCTTTATTATCAAGAGCATGATGCTATTGATGAAGGAGGTTCCAGCAATGGTTTTGGTTATACCGCAAGAGCATTAGTTGAACATCGCATAACACCACATTGGTTTATTGGTGCAGCTATCGATATTCAACAAGCAAAAAACTATACCCCAAGCCATGCATTAATGTACTTACGTTATTCATTTGATGGCTGGAATGGTGATTTAGATTTACCACCAAATCCTCTTATTCCTTATGCTGATTTTAAATAATATTCAATGCATTAAATACACAAACGGGAAGCACTAGCTTCCCGTTTAACATTTTCGCTGAAATAGTGATAACAAGTTGCCATTATTACGCTTTACGAAAAAATCCAACAAGCAACCAACCGACAATCATGGCAAGGACAAATAAAATGCCTTGATAAAACCCCGCACCTGCTAATACCAAACCCGGACCAGGACAAATTCCAGCTAGTCCCCAGCCAAGACCGAATAATACACTACCTAGCACTAAGGGTTTATCAATCACTTTATTGGTCGGGATATTTAAAGGACATGCTAATACACTTTGCTGCCTACGGCGCGTTAATTGGTAACCTATCACACTGACAGTCAGCCCTGCTCCCATAATTATCAATAAAGAGGGATCCCAGTTTCCGGTAATATCCAGAAAACCTAGAATTTTTTGTGGATTGCTCATTCCACCAACAATCAATCCTGCACTGAATAGAAGACCACAAAGAAAAGCAACAAACTTAGTCATTCTCTTAGCCTCCTATCACATGGCGCTGAATATAAACAGTAATAAATGCAGTCACCATAAAGACTAAAACGGCTACCATCGAGCGACGCGATAATCTCGCTAATCCACAAATACCATGCCCGCTAGTGCAACCATTGCCTAAACGTGTGCCGGCACCCACTAGTACTCCAGCAATAATTAACATCCAAGGTGAGGCTTCAATCACAGGTGATAAGGGTTTATCAAAAAAATAAAACAGTGTGGGGGCGATTAACATGCCAAGTAAAAAAGCCCAACGCCAACCATTTCCCTGCTGTTTCTTTGATAAAACCCCCCCTAAAATACCGCTTATTCCTGCAATACGGCCATTAAATAACAGTAAAATGGCGGCCGCGGCACCTATCATAAGTCCACCAATTGCCGCACTTAAAGGCGTAAAGTGAACCCAATCTATATTCATAAATTAACCTGCTATAGGGCAATAAAGCTGATAAAGCGTATTGAGTAGCACGAGAACTTTTTCATCAGCAATAGAATAAAAGATACGTTTTCCATCACGACGAGTATTCACTAACCCTTCATTACGCAAAACGGTTAGTTGTTGAGAAAGAGTAGGTTGACGAATACCTAAACTCTCTTCTAATTCACTCACACTTTTTTCGCCCTGACTTAGTTGACACAATAATAAAAGGCGATCGCCATTTCCTAGCGTCTTAAGCATGCTGGACGCTTCATGAGCCGCCAATTTCATTGCATCTAATAAATCAGGTTGAACTCGTTGTGTCATGGTAAACTCCATAATCAATATACTTTTTAATAATATGTTAATTTATATATTGTGCAAGTTTTCTTTTTATTGCGTGTTTGTATAAGGCACTATATGCTCTGTAACATGAAAACGGTAAGAGTCCCCATAGCCTTAGTGCAAAGCGTTATGCAAACACTGCGTGAAAAATTGCAGCAGGCTAATCTTTATCTAAATACAAATTACCCAGAACCTAGTCTACATTATAATCAGAGAGGAACGATTGCAGGCAGTGCCTATTATGCAAATTGGGAAATCCGTATTAATCCTACATTATTGATTGAAAATAAAAAGAATTTTATTGAAGAAGTTATTCCTCATGAATTAGCGCATTTATTAGTTAATCGCCATTTTGGTCGTGTAGCCCCTCATGGAAAAGAGTGGAAATGGATGATGGAAACAGTCTTACAAGTTTCAGCTAAACGAACCCATCATTTTGATATCAGCACGGTTAAAGCTAAAACGTATCCTTATGCTTGCCAATGTGAAGAGAAACATCAGCTCACTATTCGTCGTCATAACAAAGTATTACGCGGAGAAACACAATACCGTTGCCGGCATTGTCAGGCGATATTGAAATTTATAGAAAATTAAAACAAATAGATAAAAATAAAGCCGATACGTAGGTTTACTCGCATCGGCTTTATCTTAAGAATAAATATATGAGATTGTCTTAAGCAAACTCACTCATCACATGAGATGCGATTTCAAAGTAAATAATAAGACCAGTACCATCAATTAACGTCGCGATAAACGGAGCTGAAACAACCGCAGGATCAATACCTAAACGTTTTAATACCATTGGAATAACAGACGAAACAATCGCACTCCAAACTGTAATTGAAATAAGCGTTAAGCCCACAACAATCATCACTTCCATACCCACACCTAAAAACCAAGCACGCACAAAACCGGCAATACCCATAGTCAGTGCAACCATTATGGATGTGGTTATCTCTTTTCTTAATACAGACCAAATATTACGCAGACTGACTTCCCCTAATGCCATCGCACGTACTAATGTTGAAGTGATCTGTGTTCCACTATTTCCGCCTGTACCAATCAACAATGGAATAAAGAAGGCTAATGAAATTGCAGCTTCTAGCCTATCTTCAAAGGCATGCAATACGGTACTGGTATACGCTTCTGCCACAAACAGCATCAACAACCACACAACACGCTTGCGCCATAATGTTACTGGGCTGGTTTCTAAATAGGGTTGCTCTAAAGGTGAAGTTGCCCCTTGCATTTGTGCATCAAGTGTATTCTCATCTTCAATTAATTCAGCAATATCTTGAGGACGTAAAACACCGACTAATTTTCCAAAATGCATCACGGGTACACTGTCTAAACCGCTATGGCTAATCAGTTGATACACATCATGTCGATTCTGTTCTGGTGAGACAGAGAAAAAAGTTTGACGCATCACATCTGACACAAACAGCTCATTAGCAGCGGTTAATAATGATTTAACGGGCAAAATCCCATTTAGATAATTATCTTTATCCACAACATATAAATAGGTTGGAATTAATTCATCTTTTAAATCATTAACCAATTGAGCTTTTACATATTCAATAGAATCAGCGATAGAAACCGCAATATAAGATTGACTCATATAAGCACTAACAGTTGCATCATCTTTTAAACGATTGTATTGGTCTTGCGTTGAGTTGTTTTGTGGTGTGTTTAAGGATGCATCTGCAACTAATACAGCATCCATTTTGTTTTGAGTATTGAATTTCATTTTGTGGTTCCCTATTACTGTTTGTGTTTAGCAAATCAGTTCTCCATAGGGGCGAAACCAGAAGCGAGAATGCAAAAGCTATCTACACGTCTCGGTTTTAGCACTATACAACGTATCCGATGAATACAGGAAGTTACATGGGGATATACCTTCGGTCGATATATCCTGTCCTAATCTTGGGCGTCTCTCGACGTCGTCAGATCAGTAACCTATGTTTGTATAGGAGCCTCGCCTAACGAGATACTGCACTTTTCTTGCGAATGCGGCGCGCATTATAACCACTCACAATATAATGAAAAGCACGATAACGATTTTGTTTAAGTTCTATTGAAAAATAGCTCGCAATATTTATCACACAAATTAAATAATATAATTTCATTCAAAACTAATATATAAAAAAGAGATGATGTTTTCCTACAAAAGCTAAAATCGTATAGTAAAAGATAATCTGTATATTAATTGATTATTTAAATGCTAATTTTTGACCTCTTATTTCTTCTGCTTGCAAAAATATCTCTTTTACCGTTTTACCATCTAATGATTGGCACATTTTACGAGTAATAATATCCGAATTTTTATGACGCCCCGCGCTCACTAAATCATTAAAATTAATATCATTAAGGATAGCTAACTCTATTGCTTCATCAAAACGCGCTTGTTCATCAAGGGGAAGTGAATTGCGCATTTCAACAATTGAGATACGTAGCGACTCTACATTAGAGCCATCAAGGGTTTGTTGAGGTTTTTCACAACCAGATAACATGACACTAAATAAACAAATAACTAACAATTTTTTCATATATCCCCCCTTACCCAATCAATAGTTTAAATAATAGCAGAATGTTTATAAGGAAACTCCCACTAACTAAAATATATTTTTAATTAGTCATCGTTGCCAATATTTTTATTATTCTGAATAAATAAAAACCGTCTTTAATTTAAAATAAAGAGAAGTATTTTCCAGATTATTCGTTTTTTTAATGGGAAGAATAGACATAAAAAACCCTGTTAATAAATTAACAGGGTAAAAAAACAGGAAATTAGCAGGAAATACTTAATAGAAAAAAGAGGTTAAGCGAGCTCAACATCGCCTTTTAAACGACAGCTACATGCTAAGACATAACCTTGAGCTATCTCTTCAGCTGTTAATGTACTGGTACTGCTAACATCATAATCACCACTCACAATACGAGTTTTACAACTACCGCAAACCCCTGAACGACAAGCAGCAAAGACAGGAACTTTATTTTCTTCCATAGCTGATAATAAAGTCACCCCAACAGGAACTTTAATTTTTGATAATGGATGGCGAATAGTCATGGTTAATTGTTCGTTTTCATCGACACAAACAGGCTCATCGCCAAAACGTTCCATAAAGATATTCTCAGCAGGTACCCCAAGATTTCTTGCAAAACGTCTAGTGTCTTCCATATAACTATTTGGACCACAGCACATAACTGTACGACTCGCAATATCAGGTACTAATGCTGCTAATTTTTCTTGAGAAATACGTCCACTAAATATCCCTTTATTATCAGGTAACTTAGGCATCATGATAAAATTAAGGTTGTATGGATATGCATTTGCTAATTCAATCCACTCTTTCTCAAAAATAAACTGGCTTTTCTCACGAATATTAAAAATAACCGTAATATCTGCTTTAGGTTGATTATTTAACAACCAGCGAGTCATCGACATAACAGGTGTCACACCACATCCAGCTGCTAACATTAAATAGCGCTCGCCCTCTTTACCCGCGCAAGTGAATTCCCCCTGAGCATCAGATAACCACAGATAATCACCCGGTTTTACTTGTGAAGTTAACCAATTTGAACCAACACCATTTTCTAAACGGCGAACGGTTAAAGTAATAAATGGGCTTAATCCTGGAGAAGATGAAATAGTATAAGCACGCATTATTTCATCACTATTATTGATACTAACCAGTGCAAATTGACCCGGTTTATAAGAATAAAAGTCATGATTAATTAAGTTTAATGTCCACACTTCAGGTGTTTCCTGATTAATAGAGTGGACTTGCATACGATTAGGACAAAGAGAAGTAGGCATCGTCATGGATATTGAACCCTCACCGAAGCCCTTAGGCTTCGGTAATGATAATGAATTTAAAACATTAAGCAGAAAGAATATCTTTAAGATCTTGTTCTGGTGTAGTAATAGAGCGCATACCAAATTTCTCATTTAGCACCGCCAGCAGATTATCAGTTAAGAACGCTGGTGCTGTTGGGCCGGTATAAATGTTTTTCACGCCTAATGAAAGCAGAGTCAATAAGATAACAATCGCTTTTTGCTCGAACCAAGAGAGAATTAAAGACAATGGTAAGTCATTAACCCCACAACCTAATTTCTCAGCAAGGTTAACCGCTAGCATAATCGCTGAATAAGCATCGTTACACTGACCCACATCAAGTAAGCGTGGTAAGCCTTCTAAAGTGCCGAAATCCAGTTTATTGAAACGGTATTTACCACACGCTAAGGTCATAATTAAACAGTCTTGTGGAATTTCTCTTGCAAGATCGGTGTAGTAACTACGTTCACCACGGCTACCATCACAACCTCCCACTAAGAAAACATGACGCAATTTTTTTTGTGAAACTAAATCAATCACAGTATCAGCAGCATTTAGTAGTGTTTCACGACCGAAACCAACTGTAATTAAATGCTCAATTTCGTTGTATGGGAAACCTTCTAATGATTGTGCTTGTTCAATCATTTCAGAGAAATCATCACCCATAATATGTTTTACACCCGGCCAACCAACAATACTGCGCGTCCAAATACGATCACCATAATTGCCTACATTCGGATCAATAATACAGTTTGAAGTCATTAATACAGGGCCAGGAAATTTTGCAAACTCAATTTGCTGATTCTGCCAACCACTTCCATAATTACCCACTAAATGTTTGTATTTTTTAAGTTCTGGATAACCATGAGCCGGTAACATTTCTCCATGAGTATAAACGTTGATCCCTTTGCCTTCTGTTTGCTCAAGTAACATTTGCAGATCTTTCAGGTCATGACCTGAAATTAAAATAGCTTTACCTGCAACAGGACGCACGTTAACACTCACTGGTATAGGATTGCCGTAAGCTTGAGTTTCACCTTTATCAAGAATAGCCATAATGCGGAAATTCATTTGACCAATACCCATCGCATTTTCTAGCAACTCATTCATATCAGAAGGATCCGTCCCTAACCACGCCATATAACGGTGATATTCTGCATAAATTTCATTGTCATACTGACCTAAAACATGCGCGTGCTCCATATACGCAGCAGCCCCTTTTAAGCCATACAGGCACAGCATACGTAATCCATGAAGATCGTCACCAATTTGTGCTTTATCTGCATTTAAAGCAAAAAGTTGAGCTTGTTTTTGTAAGCTGTCTAAATCGTTACCCGCTAATTGGATTTCAGCTCTTGGATTAGTGACTTGAATTGCTGCATTTTTCGCTAAAGTACGAGATTTCAAACTTTCACGGAAATAGATAGCTTCTTTCGCATAGCCGACAATACGCTCAGAATCAAAATTGACATTAGTTAACGTAGAGAAAAAAGCACGAGGAGCAAAGCTATCTACATCATGATCAATAATACCAACGCTACGCGCTGCTAGAGCCCACGCTGAAAGCCCTTCTAATACTGCAACGAGTAAATCTTGAAGATCAGAAGTTTCTGCTGTTTTACCACACATACCTTGCGCATAGGCACAGCCATTACCTACAGGTGTTTTCATTGTTTGTTCACATTGCACACAATACATATCGTATTCCTTCTAATAAGAGATAACGCTTTATTTTTATAAGTTGCATTCTATATACAACATAAGAATACGCTATTTATATAAGAGAGAAAGTGCAATATTGAACAATTTAAATGTTATTTGATCTAACGCAATTTCCTAGCCAATCTTTTCATATCTCCTTTTTTATCCTTTGATTTTGCTTTAAGCCTCAAAAATTTTCTAAAAAAAAACGTTATTTCATTACGCTGATGATGACTAAATCAGAAAAAATATTTAAGGGTAATTAATGCGTGTTTTTTGTTTAATCATATAAAGAGTGAGAGATGAAGCGATTAAGTTTATTCATTTCTATTAAATCAGTAATACTCATTACTATTTTTTATAGTTAATATCACCTATTGCACCAATAGCTAATCAAATTACTTCAATTGATATATGTTATTAGCAAGAGTATTACGAAATGAAACTATAAATCCGAATGATACTCACCCCTACATTGGAGATTAAAAATGATTAAATTAAATAATGTTCCATCAGAATTTCGCCCTCTAGAAAGCTACAAAATGCTAATTGGAGGAGAATGGGTATCTAGCACATCTCAAAAAACAACGAAAACCTATAGCCCAGCTACTGGTGAATTATTAAGTGAATACCAATCTGGTAGTGCTGAAGATGTTGAACGCGCAGTGAGTGCTGCACGTAATGCATTCAAAACATGGAGTAAAACGTCACCTGCTGAGCGCCAAACCCTTTTATTAAAAATTGCAGATCGCTTAGAACAAGAACAAGAACGCTTCGCTTGGATTGAATCGCTCGATAACGGAAAACCACTCAATGAGTCGAAAAACATAGATTTACCCGCCTCTATTGACCATTTTCGATATTTTGCAGGCGTGATACGCTCTCATACCGATGAAAGTGCCGTCCTAGACGAAAATACCATTAGCCTTGTTATTCGCGAACCTATTGGTGTTGTTGGTCAAATTATTCCATGGAACTTCCCTTTGTTAATGGCAGCATGGAAATTGGCTCCTGCGATTGCAGCTGGTGATACTGTGGTTATTAATCCAGCAACCTTGACTTCCCTTTCATTATTAGAGCTAGGTCGTATTTTAAATGAAATATTACCAGCTGGTGTGGTTAATATTGTTACGGGGCGCGGATCTGTTGTCGGACAAGCTATTTTAGAACACGAAGATATTGATAAACTTGCGTTTACAGGTTCTACCAATGTCGGTTATACCGTAGCCGAAGCTGCTGCGAAAAAAATGGTTCCTGCAACATTGGAATTAGGCGGCAAATCAGCCAATATCGTGTTCCCTGATGCAAACATGAAAAAAGCGGTCAAATATTCAGCATTAGCAATATTGATGAACCAAGGACAAGCTTGTGAATCAGGTTCACGTTTGTTCTTACATAAAGATATTCATGATGAATTTTTGAAAGCATTAAAAACTGAATTTGAAAGTATTCGTGTCGGTGACCCACTTGATCCAAATACGCAAATGGGTACACAAGTTAGTCAAGATCAAATGGATACCATCCTAGGCTACGTTAAGCTCGCGAAAAAAGAAGGCGCAACTGTTTTAACCGGTGGTGAGCGTATTACTGGTGAAGGTTATGATGACGGATTCTTTGTTCGTCCTACTATCATCATCAACGCAACAAACCAAATGCGTGTAGCCCGAGAAGAAATTTTTGGACCTGTATTGTGTGTTATTCCATTTGATAATGAAGATGAAGTGATCGAAATGGCAAATGACTCTGAATATGGCCTTGGTGGTGGTGTTTGGACTCAAGATATTAACCGAGCCTTACGTGTTGCAAAAGCAGTAAGAACTGGTCGTATGTGGGTTAATACTTATCACGAACTTCCTGCACATGCACCATTTGGGGGTTACAAGAAGTCAGGTTTAGGGCGTGAAACACATAAAATGATGTTAGATGCTTATAGCCAAGTGAAAAATATCTTCATCAGTATGAAAGAATAACATTTTCTCTCTTTTCTAAATTCTTATAAATATAATATCTATACTCATCTCTTCGCCTTCTCCCCAGAAGGCTTTTTATTGTCTGTAATTTCTCACACCTCTAGTTATTGCCATAAAAAACCGCATACTTATCATTATAAAGCATGCGGTTTTATATTATATTGTTATCCAATAAGTAAGAACCCGTTACTCTGCTTCGGCTTCTTTTTTACTCACTGAGTGAATTTCTTTATCTAATTCAATATTATCAGCGTTAACATCTTTTATATGATCTCTTGTTAAGCGATAAACAACAGGGCTTAATAAAGCTAATGCGATTAAGTTAGGAATAGCCATCATTGCATTGAGAGTATCGGCTAGCAACCACACAAACTCTAACGATTGTGTGGCACCAACTGGTAACGCAATTAACCATGCAATCCGAAATGGTGTAATCGCTTTGGGTCCAAAAAGATATTGCACACATTTTTCACCGTAAAAACTCCAGCCTAAAATCGTGGTAAATGCAAAAATAGCCAATGCAATTGCCACAATATAGTTGCCACCAGGAATAGCGATAGAGAATGATGCGGCGGTTAATGTTGCTCCACTTTGTCCTGTTAGCCATTGTCCTGTAATAACAATAGTTAATCCTGTAACAGAGCAGACGATGATGGTATCAATAAATGTCCCCAACATCGCAATCAAACCTTGACGAACAGGGTTTTGTGTTTTTGCTGTCGCATGGGCTATAGGCGCACTACCCAATCCCGCTTCATTTGAGAAAACGCCACGCGCAACACCAAAACGGATCGCAGCCCAAACAGCTGCACCAGCAAAACCACCTTGAGCAGCAACAGGTGTAAACGCAGATTTAACAATAAGGACAATAGCATCAGGTATCGCTGTTACATTCATTGCTAAAACAACAATACCCGCACCAAAATAGCCAACAGTCATAATAGGGACTAATTTACCGGCAACATCAGCAATACGCTTAATGCCTCCAATAAGTACGGCACCCACCAAAACAACGAGCACAATAGCGGTGATAGTAGTCGAAATACCAAAGTTACTTTCCAGTACATCAGCCACAGAGTTTGCTTGTACTGTATTACCTATACCAAACCCCGCAAAACTACCAAAAACAGCAAAAACAGTGCCTAGCCAAACCCAATTTTTGCCTAAGCCATTTTTGATATAATACATTGGCCCACCAACATAGTTTCCATATTTATCAACTTCACGGAAACGTACAGCAAGCACGGCTTCTGAATATTTGGTTGCCATTCCCACTAATGCGGTCATCCACATCCAGAACAATGCACCTGGACCACCCAAGACAACAGCCGTTGCAACACCAGCAATATTACCGGTTCCGATAGTGGCAGATAATGCCGTCATCAACGCATTAAATGGCGATATTTGCCCTTCACCTCTTTTATCATTTTTTTCAAATAAAAGCTTAAACCCTGTACCCAATTTTCTAATCGGTAAAAAGCCAAGTCGAAGCTGCATAAAAAGGCCGATACCGAGAATACCGACAAGCATCGGAACTCCCCATACCACGCCATTTATAGCGCTTAATATATTTGTGATGAAATCCATAATTTACCCTTTCTCGTCCAAATGTTATCTAAATATGTATTTTTTGTTATCAAATACACTAAAGATGAAAAAGAGAAAATATGCTAGAAAAAAAAACGACTAATTCTAAAATTGGCTTAGTTATGTGAGAAATATCACTTCATTATTAAATTACGCTATCATTAGGTTCATCGTTACAATACTTCAATCAAAGTTATGCATAATCATAAATCAGCACAAAGTGCCCAAAATGAACGACGTTTTAATCTGTTCAGAAAAACGCAAGAAACTAATCTTGCTCCACTCAAGATCCTACTATTATCCGCTGTAGTCGGCTCTCTAGCTGGATTAGTGGGTGTTTTATTTGAAAAAAGCGTTAGTTGGGTGATTCATTTTCGACAAGAAGAATTTATTAAAACCTTGACTAATCCTTATATTCTAGCAATCTGTACCTTTCTTTTTTCCTCTGTTTTGGCAATGTTGGGATATTATTTAGTTAAGAAATTCTCGCCTGAATCAGGGGGATCAGGAATACCTGAAATTGAAGGTGCCATGATAGATATTCGCCCTGTTCGTTGGTGGCGAGTATTACCTATAAAATTTATTGCCAGTATTGGAACTTTAGGTTCTGGTATGGTACTAGGACGAGAAGGTCCAACAGTTCAATTAGGCGCCAATATCGGTCAGCTAGTAAATGATATCTCTCGAGTAAAAGATAAAGAGTCGAGTCATACACTATTAGCTACGGGAGCTGCAGCAGGATTAACCGCAGCTTTTAATGCACCTCTGGCTGGTATTTTATTTATTATTGAGGAAATGCGGCCTCAGTTTAAATACAGTCTTATTTCAATTAAAGCAGTTTTTATTGGCGTTATTATGTCTTGCATTGTTTTTCGGCTATTTAATGGTGAAGGCGGTGTTATTCATATTGGTAAATTTTCATCCGCACCACTAAATACACTCTGGTTGTATTTAGTGTTAGGTATGTTATTTGGTATTATTGGCGTACTCTTCAGTAAATTACTTTTCTATGTCCAAACCCAATTTCAACATTTCTATCAAGATAAAACATCACGCTTTGTTTTAACCGGTGGCATCATCGGAGGGATTTGTGGCTTATTAGCATTAATTATTCCTGAAATAACAGGTGGTGGATTTAGTATTATTCCTGCACTCAGTACGGGGCAATATTCCCTTATTGCGTTATTACTTTTCTTTATTTTACGAACCATCACATCTATTATCAGTTTTGCCTCTGGTGCTCCTGGCGGTATATTCGCCCCCACTCTAGCATTAGGTACACTATTTGGTAGTGCATTCGGATTAACTGCAACCTTGCTTTTTCCTGATTATCAAATTCAAATTGGTACGTTTGCTATCGCAGGAATGGGCGCTTTATTTGCTGCAACGGTAAGAGCACCTCTAACGGGGATCGTCCTCGTATTAGAAATGACGGATAATTATCAGCTGATCCTACCGATGATCATCACCTGTTTAGGTGCAACTATGTTGGCGCAACTATTGGGTGGTCGCCCTATCTATACGGTTTTATTAGAGCGGATATTGCAAAAATCTGAGGAAAAAGAGCAATCAGGCCAAGTCTCCGACCTTAAAAGTGATAAATCACCACAACAATAAAGCTCACTAGGTCAGATAAAAAATACCCCAATTATTTGGGGTATTTAGAAGAGACGATAGTTTTTAACTATTTTTTACGTGCGATTAAAGTAGCAAAATTTAAGGCGATACGATTACCATTTGCATCTGTTTTATGTAAATGCCCAGGATCTTCATTATATTTAATCAATTCCCAGTCTTTATAATGATCAGCTAATTCATTTGGACGTAAAAAGGTTTTAAATGGGATCTCAGTTGGATCACTATTCGGCGTTTCAACAGGGCAAACAATCACATTAATACCGTTAGAATTGGTACATTCCTGCATATTTTTAATAATATTTTCAATTCGTTCCCGTTGGCAGAACATCAATACAACGGTTGAAAGAATAATATCGTATTTCTCAGTAAGTGAAGCGTCATTAATATCATATAAGCCACTTTTTACTGACAATCCTGTTTTGGTTTTAACTGTTTCAATCGCATCAATATGTGAAGGATTAATATCTAATGCTGTCACATCATAACCCAGAGACGCTAAATAGAAGCTGTTTCGACCACGACCGGCACCTAAATCTAACACCTTACAAGGCTGGGTAAACGTTGCCATATAGCGTACTTCAGAATGTGGTAATGATAAGTCATTTTCTTTAAACAGCTTATCTTCTGGGGCACATAAAAAAGAGAGCTGACAACGGATATCATCACTTGTTTTATCTATTTTATGCCACTGTTGAGGTTGAATTAAAGGTGGCTGATTTTTAGTATCACACTCAACTGAAATTTGAGACCCATCATCATTAAAAACAACAAATGTCATATTACCTTGCAGTACCCGCATTTGGGCGTAAGTGCCTTCTTTTGTATTGTGACGTTCTAATAACGCTAAAGGAATGGATGTGCGAGTCCACTCTGGCATTGTTTTATAATTGACAAGTTCCATCATTCAACCTCACTTAAGATGTATTTTAAATACATCTTATTGCAATCACGATCTTTCGTAAAGAAGGTTTTATCAAGATCATGATTTTAAATATTTGTTTAACAGCAAATTAGTCACATCTGAGGAAGAAATAGATTCACCACACAAAACTTTCATCATAATTTCTTTACCTAATGATGCTAAAGAAAACAACATATCTGGGCGTAACCGGCTGATTTTATCTCTATTTTCATCTTGATTAATAATAGTGATCAATTTGGCATTAACATTAGAACATTCTTGGATAGTCAATAAAATAAAGGTATTTTCTGCATCACTTTCAGATAAAGTCACAACCCAACTCGCTTTCGCAATATTAGCAGATAGCAATGTTTTAAGATTAGTAGGATCACCTTCAATAATATTGGCTTGTACATCATAAGAGGTTCTACTTTTATCGGCACAAATTGCAATCACAGGTTTCCCTTGTTCTCTTAGCCCTTTTTCTAATTGAGAAGCCAATGCTGATGAACCAATAATAATAAAATGATTATGCATTTTAGCGATCCTTTTCTTAACAATATCGCGAGTACCACGCGCAAGAAACCCCATGACATACACTATGGAAGTAGTAAAAACAGTTATTCCCAAGATAACGACGGTGAGAGTAAAAATACGTGCATTCGTACTAATTGGCACAATATCGCCAAATCCTAGTGTCGTCATACAAACAATAGAAAAATAGAATGCATCCATTAATGTTGTAATATGTGGCTTAAATTCATCGCCAATATAAAGACTTCCCAGCATTGAGAATAACAGTAAAGAAAGGGTGCAAATAAAAGCAACAAAGCCTGCACTAGTTAAACTATGATGTGGAAATGCACGCCAGCTTATTAACAACCCAATCGCTAAAATAAAAGAAAAATAGGATTGAAAGTCCATTTGCTGATAAACAGCGACATCTAGAAAAACAATGGTGGCTAATAAAATCAAAGAGACACACCATGCAATTCTGGCACCAAGATACATAAATATTGAAAGCAAAATTAATGCACAACCTAACATTACCTTTGGTATATCGAGCAGTTTTAATACACCTAAGGATTTTAGCCACGCTGAAAAACCATGGATTTCCCAATCCAGATAAATACCACGAGAGAGCAAAATGGAGTAAATAATAAAAATACCATTTAAGGTAAGTAATAAAGACATCATTTTTCTTGTCACTTTAGATGTCTCTATCACATTTAATATTGCGGATAATTTCATATGAGATATTGTGAATACTCGGCTAGTTATTTAAAGGTATATTATCTAACCCTTGAAACTTAAAAGGCTCTGCAGGTTTAAAATGACTCGTAGCATCTGCTGAATAAATTATCGATTGCTCTTCACCTAATGCTAATGTCATTACTTTCCCACTCTCTTTTGAAAAATCAATTTCCTTTAAATTAACCCAAAAGGTATTCGGCGATAATGCTGATTCGAAAAAATATAATTGGTTTTTGTGATCAGCCACCGTTCTCCAGCGTGTGGATGAAATTTCAGGTGATTCAGCCGTACTTAATCCATAAGGCACAGATACATTTCTGATCACACCAAATACGCTAGCGAGCGATTTTTTACTCGATTGAGCTTTAGGAATGGCATTCACATAAAAAGAAGCTCGGGCAAAACGATCTGAAGCACGATTAGTCCCTGGTAACATCACGGTTCCACCAATTTGTTTCCAATAACTATTCAACGCTAACTGTTCTGAAAAAATAGGGGAATTCGTCATCACTTGATACTCTTTACTGTGATGAATCACTTGCTTTCCATCTATATATTCAATAATGGCGCTATCTCCCGTTGCATCTGAAAGCGAAAGATGTAGTGTAGCCATTCTATCTTGCCCAGGAACTTTATCCGTCAATACAATAAAAGGCTCACTCTCTAATGCATTCACGGCCTCTTCGACTGAAGCAAAATTATCTAGTACGTACTGTGCCCATGCAGAAATTGAAATAGCCGGTTTCTCTTTGGTATATGCTGGATAATTGGACTCCGCCAACCACAATAAATTAGCCACTAAACCTTTTTCATTCATACCATCTGTCGTAGAAATATCATAGCCAGATGCAATTACACTTCCATATTTAGATGTCCATTTTATCGAGTTATCACCGGCTTCTCCTGAACGCTGCATTCCCTGTGGAAATATCCATAAATTTGTTCCTATGTCATATTTCCAGTCCATTGAGCGAGCCGTAATAATTTGATTATTGTCTCCTAAATAAACAAGTCGAGTACATGCATCAGCATCTGTAATGCCTACAGTGAAAAGACCAGATACAAGTAGAGTACCCAAAAAAGTATGACGTAATTTTTTCATTATGACTCTTTCCCGTTAAATAAATAGATGGTTTCTTTATCATGGCCTATCTTTACACTAACTAAAAAATCGATAAAGCCTCAGAATAAATATTAGTCCTATCAAAAAATAAAAATTATTACTTAAGTATAAGGTCATTCATCATAATTGTGCATAAAAAAACCGATACGTTAAGGTATCGGTTTATAAATGGTCTAGGCAATAAGAGGGTTTATTACCTTACAAAAAGCATTTAATTACGCCTTCTTTACACCTTCAACAGAGATAATTAACTCTGCTTCTTGTGATTTTGGTCCTAAGTCTGATTTAAAATTAAACTCTTTCAGATTCACTTTCCCCGTTGCTTCAAAACCAGCACGGTAACCTTTCCAAGGATCAGTACCTTCACCAATTAATTTTGCATTTAATGAAACAGGCTTCGTCACACCATTTAATGTTAAATCACCTGTAACAACATAGTTTTCGCCATCACGAGTAACTTTGGTTGAAACAAATCGTGCTTCAGGATATTTACTTGTATTAAAGAAATCAGCACTACGTAAGTGCTTATCGCGTTCTGCGTGATTAGTATCTAAACTTCCGGTTTTAATCACGACATCAACTTTGTCTTTTGATGGATCTTCTTTATCGTAGCTAAATGTACCATCAAAATCTTTAAAAGTGCCATATAACCAGCTATAGCCTAAATGTTGAATACGAAACTGTACAAATGCATGCTGGCCTTGTTTATCAATAGCATAATCTGCTGCTAAAGCAGTACTTGCATTAAATAACAACGCACCTGCTGTTAAACCTAATAAAGCTTTCTTAAACATTGTTATCTCCATAATTTAGTTTTATAAGTTTAATAATTATTTAGTCCGCATTCCTAGCATGCGTTTTAACGTAACATCTTTATCAATAAAATGATGTTTTAAAGCACCAGCAGCATGTAATAGCGATAATAAAACCACTGCCCAGGCTAAATAAAGATGAATATCACCAGCTATATCTGCTTGTTCAGCTTCCCCAGTAAAAATGGCAGGTACAGAAAACCAATCAAATACAGATATAGCTTGTCCATCAGCGGTCGAAATTAAATAACCGCTAATCAGAATAGAAAATAAGATTAAATATAAAAGCATATGTACAATATGAGCACTAATACGTGTCAGTTTGCTGTAACTTGATAAAGCTTTTGGAGGTGGAGAGATCCAACGCCATATCACTCGCACTATCAAAACAATAAATAAAAGAATACCAATGCTCTTATGTATTTCAGGTGCGGAATGGTACCAACTATCATAATACCCTAACGTCACCATCCAAAGCCCTAAAGCAAACATACCATAGACAGCAAGCGCCATCCCCCAGTGTAAAAGGAGTGACAAGTGTCCATAGCGAGACGCATTATTTCGCCATTGCATAATAAAAATCCAATAGTTTCTAATTCATTAAAATAATGTTGTATAGTCTAGTATATTGAGAGTAAATTGTTAGTCCATAGTTCAACAAATAATTTGCTTATCATTATCAATAATAATCAATAAGTAATGAGCTCTTATTAGTCACTCTGTTGATTATCTAATCAGTGACATAGTTGAAATTTTTTTTCAAAATAAGATAGCTATATTGATGGGTATTTATATACATAATAAATATAGGGATAAAATAATAATTGAAATAAGATTAATACAACATTTGCCTAACTATAAAAACAATTGTTCACCTCACTTATCCTAAATTAGAACTTATTAAGCAAAATACAATAATAATTAGAGGGATCGTAAAAAAAACGGATAACCAGCGCATTTCACGTATAACGCCAAAAATAATACCAACAATACAAACAAAAAATATAACTGGCATCATTTCTGAGTAATGATCATGACAATAGTGCATTAATAAATTAATCCACGGGTGATCGTTTTGCATATGAAAATTTCAACCAATAAAAATAAATTTTAATTAAGATAGAGATAAATTACTATCATTAATAAATAAAACAAGCGTTGTATTATAAATATCAATCATCGCGCACAAAGATATTAAAACACTTCACATTTCAAATAGAGATAGCTCTAGCAAATAAAAATAATAATTTAAGTGAAACTTACAATAATATAAAACAAGTAAGGTAAAATAAAACAAAACGCCACAATAAAAGCAATATTATTATTAATATCACCTTAGTCAAATGAAATAATAATTTCATTTAAACCAAAATAAAGAAGATTAATTTCATTGAGTTATTATAAAATTAATAAACAATAAATAAAATAGAGTTTTAAACATCAAATAATTACCTTTAGGTTATTCATTTATTTGGAATTAACTCTATATTTCATTTTAATTACTATTAGCTAAAAACATTCAAATACCATGCAAAAAACACTACAATTACAATAGTATTTTTATTGAGGGCACTATGTCTACTGCAACAAATCTGAATGAACTACAGGAACAAGTTCGCTCCCGCTATAATGGATTAAGTAAAAGGCTACAGCAGGTTGCACATTATCTACTTGATAATAAAAACAGTGTGGCATTTGATACAATTGCAATCCTTGCAGATAAAGCAAATGTTCCTCCATCGACATTAATTCGTTTTGCCAACGCATTTCATTTCAATGGCTTTAATGAAATGAAACAGTTATTTCAAAATCACTTGATGAATGAAATGGTAAATGAAAATGAAAATTTAACTTATAAACAAAAATATAAAGAGGAGCCTCCTAATCTGAATGAGCCTGCCTATATTTTGCAAGAATTTGCACAAGCAAATAGCCATTCATTGCAACAATTGGCAAATCAGACTCACAGAGAAATGTTAAATAAGACATTACAATTGCTCGAACACGCTGACACAATTTATATTTGTGGCTTTCATCACTCATTTAGTGCTGCAAGTTATTTTTTTCATGCTCTCTCGCATATCTCTTGTGAGACTGTTTTTGTCAACAGTCTAGGTGGAATGTACAAAGAGCAATTAAGAAACATTACGCATCGTGATGTACTCTTTGGTATTCACTTCCACCCGTATTCAGATGAAATGCAAAAAATGTGTGAAATGGCAACTTACAAAGAAGCAAAACAGATTATTGTTACTGATAGTCCAATTAGCCCATTGGCGAGTTTAAGCGATGTTTGTTTAACTGTTAAAGAAGCTCAAATAAAAACCTTTCGTTCTCAAACGTCAACCATGTGTTTACTACAAGCAATCTCTGTCGCTTTTGCTTTTAGAAAAAAACATTAATAACTTTTTTATCCTAAACTGTATCTTAATTAAGATGCAGTTTTTTATAAAATAAATATTTGTTAAGTACTATTAATGAACAATAACTATTAAACACATATTAAATAGCTTAGTATTTTATTTGGAACTATTTTTAGGAATAAATACAGATTTTTTTGTTTGTGATGAAAAAATTAATCATTTAGCATTAATTTATACCACCTAAGATCATTAAAGGATTAAATTAAATGTTATTTAAAAAACTATTTTTAATTGTTTTCTTATTTCCAAACTTCTCCTATTCGAACACACATTTAATAAAGGAAAATAAAGAAGATCCAATAGTCGTTAATATTTCTAATATTTCATTAGGTGATAACAGTAACGCATCTGGTAACGGCTCAATTGCAATAGGAACAAATAGCCAAGCTAAAAATACACACTCAGTTGCTATTGGTACTAATTCATTAGCAACTGAAGAAAATACAGTATCGTTTGGAAATATTGAAAATAAACACACATCTCGATTAGTTAATATTAGTGAAGGTAAAAATAACACAGATGCCGTCAATCTTATTCAGACCAAAAAAATGGTAGATAAAAGCAGAATAACAACAAATAATATCGTCAATCAACTAAAGAGAAGTGTCAGTACAGATATCAATAATATCAAAACCTATGTTAATGATTTTGATCATTATTATAAGAAAAGACAGGCTGAAATCACAGATTCAATTGCAAATTTAGACAAAGAAATTATCGCATTAGAAAAAAAAGTATTTGCCAGTATTGCTTCATCTGTTGCAATGACTAGCATTCCTTATCTTACTCATCACACTTTAAGTGGCGGAATTGGTATTAGTAATTATCGAACAGGCACAGCATTTGCTGGAGGTATGCAATATAAACCCAATAATGATATTGCATTTCGATTAAACTCATCCATTAATAGTGAAAAAGAAATTATTATTGGTGGGGGATTAGCTTATGGTTGGTAAACAATTTATTTTCTAGAATAAAATTATAAAAAATAGTTTTATAATAAAAGCAGTAATAAATTAAGTAACATTACTGCTTATTTATAAAAAAGAATATTAATAAATAATAAATAATAAATCCTTTGAAGAACTAATAAATTTAACTTTAGTATTTCTAAAATAATTTTTGTAATATACATTCTTTTTTATATACTAAGATTATAAGCTAGCGCTAAAAGGAATAAAAAATGAATTATATATTTCAAAAAATGACTGCTAAAGATATTAGTTCAGTAGCACTCTTATTACAGAAAAATTCTGAATCTCAACAAGGTGGATTATATGGTGAATACCCTCTAAACAAAGTTGAAGCGATGTATCAAAATAGCACCAATGCCATTGTTGCACTTTACCAAAAAAATGTTGTTGCTGTTGTCTTTAGCTTTCCGGTTACTTCTTTTTCGATCCCTCCAATTGCTCAGGCTATTAACCAATACTTTCCAGAAATAACACAAAATAATTGGTTTTACGGCCCTGTTTGTATTGATAAATCACACCGAGGAAAATCACTCTTAAAAGATCTATACCAACAGATCTGTTCTTTACATGGTGGACACCCCATCGCATTTGTTAATAGCGAAAATATTCGGTCACTAAAAGCCCATCAAAAATTAGGTATGGAGATCGTTAAAAACTTTAAGTTTAAAGGTATATCTTGGTGGATCATCAAAGGACAATGAAAACAAACGAAAGAAAAGTATTTACACTTCTGTTATCCAACTTTCTGGCTAAAACACGTAGCCAAGTTTCAGATGAAGCACTGAGTCTATTAGTTGCGGCTGGAAATGACGATAATAATATTGTTGCATTATCAAATGATTTAGCACCTATCGCTGATGGTAGTGATATTCAAGCGGGATTAATCATGGTTGAAGATATGCGCAATAATATTGCTCATCGCTATTTACGCTATGATAATCAATTACCGATTGAAGAGAGAGAAGCCGGCTGGAATAGTTGGGCTAACATACTGTACGGTTACGGCACACAAAGTAATCAAGGCGGTATTAACGGTTACAACACTTACCGTACAGGTATTCAAATAGGTACTGATTACGAAATCAATCAAGATGCACTTATTGGTGTTTCTTTTGCTTATAACTACGCCAAGGCTGATGCAAAACAACGTAACGCAAGTAAAGAAATTAACCATTTTGAATTTATGCCTTACACCGGTTGGTATAGTGACACATTATTCCTAAACGGTAATTTAAATATTGGTTATTACACTGTCGATAGTGAGCGAGATATCGGTGGCAATACCGGATGGCAAGGAAATACCAAAGCAACCGGTGATTATTCTGGTGTGCAATTAGGTTATCAAATTAATGCTGGAACCTATTTTGATTTTGATTTCATCCATATAAAACCGATGCTGACTTACCAGTATCAATGGCTCAATATTGATTCATGGGAAGAAACAGGTTCTGCATTATCCATGAGAACTAATGGCCAACGTTACGCTGTTAATCAATTAGGTGGTTCAGTTTCCTTATGGAATAGTTATCAAACCTCTTATGGAAAGTTAACCCCCTCTCTTAATCTGCGTTATTTCAAAGATATTGCAGGTGACAATAATATCAATCAACGCCATAGCCTCACCTATTTTAATACAGGGGGAAGTACCTTTGATATTAAAGGCAATCGTGTTGGTGGTGACATTATTAGTGCTGAATTAGGTGCTAATCTCGATATTACCCAGTCGTTGAATTTAGGTACAACAATGGGATATCAGCGTTATGACAAATTCAATGAAGGACGTATTGGCTTCACCTTTAGCCAACGTTTCTAAGGAGAAAAGTAATGCCGATATTTCGTTTTACTGCACTCGCTATAACATTAGGACTATTATCAACTCCTTATAATGCAACTGCGGCTACCAGCAATCCTGCATTCGATCCTAAAAATTTGATGCAATCAGAAATTTATCATTTTGCGCAAAGTAACCCATTAGCAGACTTTTCATCAGATAAAAATTCAACACTGACATTATCTGATAAGCGCAGCATTATGGGAAACCAATCCCTTTTGTGGAAATGGAAAGGTGGAAGTAGCTTTACTTTGCATAAAAAAATCATTGTACCAACAGATAAAGAAGCGTCTAAAGCATGGGGACGCGCATCTACACCCGTTTTATCATTTTGGCTTTATAACGAAAAACCTATTGATGGTTATCTCACTATCGACTTTGGAGAGAAACTCAAGTCAACGAGTGAAGCGCAAGCAGGTTTTAAAGTAAAATTGAATTTCACTGGTTGGCGTGCTGTTGGGATCTCTTTAAATAACGATCTTGAAAATCGAGAGATGCTCTTAAATGCAATGAATACCTCTTCTGATGGAACTCAAGACAGTATTGGTCGATCTTTAGGCGCTAATGTTGATAGTATCCGATTTAAAGCTCCATCTAATGTAGGCCAAGGTGAAATCTATATCGATCGTATTATGTTCTCTATCGATGATGCTCGTTATCAATGGTCTGATTATCAAGTGAAAACACGTTTATCAGAGCCTGAGATCCAATTTAATAACGTACAACCTCAGTTGCCAGTGACGCCCGAAAACTTAGCCGCGATTGATCTTATTCGTCAGCGCCTGATTAATGAATTTGTTGGCGGCGAAAAAGAGACCAATCTCGCACTAGAAGAAAATATTAGTAAATTAAAAAGTGATTTTGATGCACTCAATATTCGCACTTTAGCGGATGGAGGAATGCAAGGGCGACATCTGATCACGGATAAACAAACTATTATTTATCAGCCAGAACACCTTAATTATCAAGATAAATCGCTTTTTGATAATTATGTCATTCTTGGTAACTACACAACATTAATGTTCAATATCAGCCGTGCTTACATTCTTGAAAAAGATCCGATACAAAAAGCCCAGTTAAAACAGATGTACTTATTAATGACAAAGCATTTATTAGATCAAGGCTTTGTTAAAGGGAGTGCATTAGTCACAACCCATCACTGGGGATACAGTTCTCGTTGGTGGTATATTTCTACGCTATTAATGTCTGATGCCTTAAAAGAAGCAAATCTACAAACTCAAGTTTATGATTCATTGCTGTGGTATTCACGGGAATTTAAAAGTAGTTTTGATATGAAGGTAGGGGCTGATAGTTCAGATTTAGACTATTTCAACACCTTATCGCGTCAACACTTAGCTTTATTACTGTTAGAGCCTGATGATCAAAAACGCATCAACTTAGTTAATACCTTCAGTCATTATATTACTGGTGCATTAACTCAAGTCCCTCCAGGTGGTAAAGATGGTTTACGTCCCGATGGTACAGCGTGGCGACATGAAGGTAACTATCCGGGTTATTCTTTCCCTGCCTTTAAAAATGCTTCTCAGCTTATTTATCTATTACGTGCCACCCCCTTTGCTGTTGGTGAAAGTGGTTGGAATAACCTGAAAAAAGCGATGGTATCAGCATGGATTTACAGTAATCCTGAAGTCGGATTACCGCTTGCTGGGCGACACCCTTTTAACTCACCTTCGTTAAAATCCATCGCTCAAGGCTACTATTGGCTTGCAATGTCTGCAAAACCATCTCCTGATAAAAAACTCGCATCTATTTATCTTGCAATTAGTGATAAAACACAAAATGAATCGAGTGCTATTTTTGGAGAAACTATTGCTCCCGCAGCCTTGCCTCAAGGCTTCTATGCCTTTAATGGCGGTGCTTTTGGTATTCATCGCTGGCAAGATAAAATGGTGACACTGAAAGCTTATAACACCAATGTTTGGTCATCTGAAATTTATAACAAAGATAACCGCTATGGCCGTTATCAAAGCCATGGTGTAGCCCAGATAGTCAGTAATGGCTCGCAACTTTCACAAGGCTATCAACAAGAAGGTTGGGATTGGAATAGAATGCCTGGAGCTACCACTATTCATCTTCCTCTTAAAGAGTTAGACAGCCCTAAACCTCATACGTTAATGCAACGTGGAGAGCGTGGATTTAGTGGAACATCAGCCCTTGGTGGTAAATATGGCATGATGGCATTCGATCTTCTTTATCCAGCCAATCTTGAGCGTTTTGATCCTAATTTCACCGCGAAAAAGAGCATATTAGCGGCGGATAATCACTTAATTTTTATTGGTAGCAATATAAATAGTAGTGATAAAAATAAAAATGTTGAAACCACCCTATTCCAGCATGCTATTACACCTGAATTAAACGCTATTTGGATTAATGGGCAAAAAGTTGAAGCTTTTCCTTATCAAGCAACACTTAAACAAGGTGATTGGTTAATTGATAGCAACAGTAATGGTTATTTAATTACTCAAGCTGAAAAAGTGAATGTCAGTCGCCAACACCAGACTTCAGCTGAAAATAAAAATCGCCAGCCAACGGAAGGAAACTTCAGTTCAGCGTGGATTGATCACAGCGTTCAACCTAAAGATTCCAGTTATGAGTATATGGTCTTTTTAGATGCGACTCCTGAAAAAATGAGGGAGATGGCAGAGAAATTCCGTGAAAATAATGGGTTATATCAGGTTCTTCGTAAAGATAAAGATGTTCATATTATTTACGATAAACTCAGCAATGTAACGGGATATGCTTTTTATCAATCGGCTTCTGTTGATGATAAATGGATCAAAAAGGTTGATAAACCCGCGATTGTGATGACTCATCACCAAGGAAATACGCTCACTATCAGTGCTGTTACACCTGATTTAAATATGACACGCCAAAAAGCAGCAACGGCGGTTACTATCAATGTCATCGTCAACGGAAAATGGCAACCTACTGACAAAAATAGCAAAGTAAAATATAACCTTTCAGGTAATAGCACTGAACTCACATTTACCAGTTACTTTGGTATTCCACAAGAAATCAAACTTTCACCTCTCTCTTGATATCACTAAAAGGAACGCATCTGCGTTCCTTTTTTATTTGCAGGAAATCTGATTATGCTAATAAAAAACCCTTTAGCACATGCGATGGCATTAAGCTTATGTTTATCATTACCCACACAGGCCTCCCTCTCTCTTTCTAATGAAACTTTCGGTGATATTTATCTCTTTGAAAGTGAAATGCCCAATACCCTCACCACTTCAGACAATAACCTATTATCACTGAGTAAACAGCACGCTAAAGATGGTGAACAATCGCTCAAGTGGCAATATCAACCCAACTCAACCTTGATATTAAATAATGTAGTTAATTATCAAGATGATAAAAACACAGCGACACCTCTCACTTTTATGATGTGGATTTATAATGAAAAGCCTCAAACTTCCCCATTAACATTGCAATTTAAGCAAAATAACAAAATAGCATTAAGCTTTGATACTCAGCTTAATTTTACAGGATGGCGAGGTATTGCTGTTCCTTTTCGTGATATGCAAGGTTCCGCAACGGGGAAATTGGATCAATTAGTGATAACAGCTCCAGATCAGGCTGGAACGCTCTTTTTTGATCAAATTATTATGAGTGTACCTTTAGACAATCGGTGGACCGTTCCTGACTATCAAACACCGTATGTCAATAATGCAGTAAACACCATGGTCAGTAAAAACTGGAGTGCTTTACTGATGTATGATCAGATGTTTAAAGCTCATTATCCAACTCTAAATTTCAATACTGAGTTTCATGATGATCAAGCTGAAATGGCATCAATTTATCAGCGTTTTGAATATTATCAGGGAATTAATGCTGATAAAAAAATCACCTCAGACATGCTTAATAAAAATTTAGCACTCTGGGAAAAATTAGAATTAACACAACACGCGGATGGTTCAATAACAGGAAAAGCACTCGATCATCCTAACCGACAAAACTTTATGAAAGTTGAAGGTGTATTTAGTGAAGAGACAAAAAAAGCGTTACTTGATGCCAATATGCTAAGAGATGTAGGTAAAACGCTACTTCAAACTGCTATTTACTTGCGTAGTAACTCCTTATCAGTAGCCGATAGAAAAAAATTAGAAGCGCTTTATTTATTAGGCACTCGTTACGTCCTTGAACAAGGTTTTGCACGAGGTAGTGGTTATCAAATTATTACTCATGTTGGATATCAAACCAGAGAGCTTTTTGATGCATGGTTTATTGGTCGTCATATTCTTGCCAAAAATAACCTTTTAGCGCCTACTCAACAAGCCATGATGTGGTACAACGCCACAGGGCGAATTTTTGAAAAAGATAATGAAATCGTTGATGCAAATGTCGATATTCTCAATACTCAATTACAGTGGATGATAAAAAGCTTACTGATGTTGCCAGATTATCAACAACGCCAACAAGCCTTAGCACAACTACAAAACTGGCTAAATAAAACCATCCTAAGTTCAAAAGGTGTTGCCGGTGGTTTCAAACCTGATGGTTCTATTTTTCACCATTCACAACATTATCCTGCTTACGCTAAAGACGCATTTGGTGGTTTAGCACCGAGTGTTTATGCGCTAAGTGACTCCCCTTTCCGGCTTTCACCTGCTGCTCATGAGCGCTTAAAAGATGTGTTATTAAAAATGCGCATCTACACTAAAGAAACACAAATCCCTGTGGTACTAAGTGGTCGTCATCCTACTGGATTACATAAAATAGGAATTGCTCCATTTAAATGGATGGCATTAGCCGGTACACCTGATGGAAAACAAAAAGTAGATGCGACATTGGCTGCGGCCTATGCAAAACTAGATCACAAAGAGAGTTTTGAAGGAATTAACGCTGAAAATGAACCCACTGGTGCATGGGCAATGAACTATGCTTCAATGGCGATACAACGTAGAACCTCTATTCAAGCACCACAGCAAAGCTGGCTTGCGATCGCTCGCGGTTTTAGTCGTTATCTTGTTGGTAATGAAAGTTATGAAAATAACAATCGTTATGGACGTTATTTACAGTATGGTCAATTGGAAATTATTCCTGCTGATTTAGCTCAATCAGGATTTAGCCATGCTGGATGGGATTGGAATCGATACCCAGGAACAACAACAATCCATCTTCCCTATCACGAACTTGAGGCAAAACTTAATCAATTACCTGCAGCTGGTATTGAAGAAATGTTACTTTCAACAGAAAGCTATTCTGGTGCTAATACACTTAATAATAACAGCATGTTTGCTATGAAATTACATGGCCACAGTAAATATCAACAACAAAGCTTAAGGGCTAATAAATCCTATTTCTTATTTGATAATAGAGTCATTGCGTTAGGATCTGGTATTGAAAATGATGATAAACAACATACAACAGAAACGACACTATTCCAGTTTGCTGTTCCTAAATTACAATCAGTGATAATTAATGGTAAAAAAGTGAATCAATTAGGTACTCAATTAACTTTAAATAATGCTGATACCTTAATTGATCCTGCTGGCAATTTATATAAGTTAAGTAAAGGACAAACAGTAGAATTTAGTTATCAAAAACAACATTCTCTGGATGATAGAAATTCGAAACCAACAGAACAACTATTTGCAACAGCTGTGATATCTCATGGTAATGCACCGAGTAATGCAACTTATGAGTATGCGATAGCGATCGAATCACAGGATAAGAAAGCACCTGAATACACGGTATTGCAACATAATAATCAACTTCATGCTGTAAAAGATAAAATAACCCAAGAAGAGGGATACGCTTTCTTTGAAGCTACCGAAATTAATTCTCCTCAAGCTTTATTATTGTCGAGTGACTCACCAACGATGGTTATGGCTAAAATACAGAAACAACAATTAACACTAAGTATTGTTAATCCTGATTTAAATTTATATCAAGGTATAGAAAAAGACCAAATTGATCATAAGGATAATCAAATTGAAGTCAGTGTTTATTCCCGAAATTGGCTTACGGCAGAATCTCAACCAATAAGCAGTACTGTCACCATAAAAGGAATATGGAAATTAGCAACATCTCAATCCGATATTAATATTAAACATCAAAATAATAATACGCTGATTACGACAACAACCACACAAGCAACACCAATAGTTGTTAATTTAGTTAAGTAGTATCCCTAACTTTTAAATTAAAGAGTCTCGATATGTTGATATCGAGACTCTTCTTTTATTAAGAACTAAAATTAACGAATCAATTATTTATTTAAAATAATAAAAACAAATCGAATGGTTTATTATTGAGAATAAATGTGTTGTCTCATTTTAATAGTTTGCTATGCTCTGCGCGGGTGCTTGGATCAATCTGGTTCAAGCATTTTGCCAAATACCAGAAAGAGAAAAGCCCCGGAAAATATATTATATATTAACCGAGGCGGACTCAAACCTGAGAACTTGATTCTGCCTCCTTATAAAGGAGCTGTCAAGAAAATGAACAAATATTCTCTGATTAGTGTGATTGTTATTAGTATAAATATCACTGTATTACTGATAACTTTATTCTATAATAATCCAATCGAGAATTTCACTATTAATAGTGAATATATAAATGTTCAGGTTAAGTTTATCAGTAATAAACACTAACCTTGTGGGGGAGCAATCCCCCACAGTTTTCTCATTAAGTGATTACAGTTGAATCTAAGCACCCTAATTTATAATAAGAGGTAACAGATTTATGTTACCTCTTATTTTATTTACTCACGCAGTTAGCAAATCAATTATTTATTTAAAATAATAAAAACAAATCGAATGGTTTATTATTGATAATAAATGTGTTGTCTCATTTTAATAGTTTGCTATGCTCTGCGCGGGTGCTTGGATCAATCTGGTTCAAGCATTTTGCCAAAGCCAGAAAGAGAAAAGCCCCGGAAAATATATTATATATTAACCGAGGCGGACTCAAACCCTAACAATTTGATTCTGCCTCCTTATAAAGGAGCTGTCAAGAAAATGAACAAATATTCTCTGATTAGTGTGATTGTTATTAGTATAAATATCACTGTATTACTGATAACTTTATTCTATAATAATCCAATCGAGAATTTCACCATTAATAGTGAATATATAAATGTTCAGGTTAAGTTTATCAGTAATAAACACTAACCTTGTGGGGGAGCAATCCCCCACAGTTTTCTCATTAAGTGATTACGGTTTAATCTAAGCACCCTAATTTATAATAAGAGGTAACATAAAAAAGCCGACCCCAAATAGGGTCGGCATCCTAAATAGGAATATATTGTGCGGAAGGCATATAAAGAGCAAAAAAACAAAGCGTCAATATCAAAGCGCTCGCAATTTTATAAAAGATTTAAAACTTCACTTCCTGCTAATAAATAAGCACCAGCACCATAATCCATATTATGTTCGAACTTCACTTCACGAGGGTTAAATGCCGGAAGTTGAACCCAACCTATCATGCCATTGTCATGAATACAGGTTTGTAATGCTGACCATGCTCTGTTTAATGCAGGAAAATACACCTCTTTCTCTAATATTCCCTGATTAATTCCCCATGCTAGCCCATAACAAAATAGCGCTGTTGCTGAACTTTCTGGTGCAGGAAAATTATTAGGATCGAGTAAACTGGTTCGCCAAAAACCATCTTCATGTTGATAATCAAGGATGGATATCGCTAATTCTTTAAACAGTGCAATATAACGTTCACGCCCATGATAATCATCCGGCATATATTTTAAGATACGAGGTATCGAAGATAAAACCCAACCGATACCGCGGCTCCAAAATACTTTTTCACCGTTAGCTTCGCGCAATTCATTACCTTGATTATCAGGAATATAGCGATAATCACGGAAGATAAGCCCTGTTTCAGGATCACGTAAATGGTCAATCGCATCCCAATAAGCTGTGTGCATATAATCTAAATAACGTCGCTCATTGGTGATTTCAGCTAATGCTGAAAATCCTGGAGGTGCCATAAAAAGCGCATCACACCACCACCAATCTTCACGACCCGGTTTAGGATCATCAAGCATAATGTCGAATGCTTTAATGGTTGACTCAAGAATTTCAGATTGTTCAAAAAGTGGGCTTACGGCAAGGTAAGCTTGTACACAAACATGATCATCCGCAAAACGTGCATTAGGCCCCGTTCTAAATCCTGTATGCAATGTGTAATTTAATACACCATTAAGATACTCTTCGTCTTGTGTTGCTTGCCATGCGGCACTTACGCAACTCCATAAAACACCACGTTCCCAATCAGTATCTTTAATAAAACGGATTTTACCACTGCGACGGCGAACACTGCGAACTTGATTAGCCGATTGATAACGATACACTCGCTTCATGTTTTGCAATACAAACTCTCTTTGCAAAGTCTCTGTATTAGCGTATTCCATCCTACCTCTCCATGAAATTAACGAGCTAACCAACCACCATCAACCGCAATGGTGTATCCATTAACATAATCACTGGCTTTAGAAGCTAAAAAAATCGCAGGGCCAGCAACATCTTCAGGTGTTCCCCAACGTCCCGCAGGAATTCGCTCTACAATAGCTGCATTACGAACATCATCAGCACGCAGAGCAGCAGTGTTATCTGTTGCCATATAGCCCGGGGCAATCGCATTTACATTGATATTATATTGAGCGAGTTCAGTCGCTAATGCGCGAGTTAATCCCATTACTGCAGATTTACTTGCGGTGTAAGAAGGAACACGAATACCACCTTGATAAGAGAGCATAGAAGCAATATTAATTATCTTGCCACCCTCACCTTGTTTCACAAATTGGCGAGCGACTTTTTGAGATAAAAAGAACAGTGTTTTCTGATTAATATCAATCACATCATCCCAATCTTTTTCACCAAATTCCAAGAGATCTTCACGACGAATAATTCCAGCATTATTCACTAAAATATCAATGCGCCCCATAACAGAAACGGCTTCATCCACCAGCGTTTGTAATCCATCTTGTTTCATTAAATTTTGTGTAATGTAATGAAAACGACGCCCCAATGCCTCGACTTGTTGGCGAGTTTCAGGCGCATCTTGAATACCCACTCCAACGATATCGGCACCCGCTTGTGCTAAGCCGATCGCCATGCCTTGTCCTAAACCTGTATTGCAACCTGTAACAATGGCAACTTTGCCATTTAAATCGAATAAATTCATGACGAAACCTCTAAGGTGTAGCAATTACTGCCACACCTTTTTATATGTAGGGTAAAAAGAAAATATGACTATTTGTGGTTATTTCAGATCTTTCATTGCCACATGATCCATATCGTGGAATACCTGATTTTCACCAACCATTCCCCAAATAAAGGTATAAGATGCAGAGCCCACGCCAGAATGAATTGACCAGCTAGGGCTTATCACTGCTTGCTCATTACGAACAACTAAATGACGAGTTTCCGTTGGTTCCCCCATATAATGAAAAACCACATTGTCATCTTTCATATCAAAATAGAGATACACTTCCATACGACGCTCATGGGTATGACAAGGCATGGTATTCCATAAGCTACCGGGCTCAAGAACCGTCATCCCCATGGATAATTGGCATGTTGGCAGAACTGAAGGGTGTAAGAATTTATAAATAGTACGAACATTACAGTTTTCTGCACTACCAATTTTTTCTGGTGATGCTTGCTGCTGTGTTATTTTTCGCGTTGGATAAGTATGATGGGCTGGCGCACAATTCATATAAAAACGCGCAGGTGTTTCTACACTGTCACTAGTAAATTCAACACTTTTAGCGCCCATTCCGATATAAATCGCTTCACGAGCACCAATATCAAACACTTCACCATCGACGATCACTTTGCCGGCACCGCCAATATTAATGGCACCTAACTCACGTCTTTCTAAAAAGAAATCAACGCCTAATGCTTTACCTGCCATTAACGCTAAAGGCTGTGTTGTAGGAACAATACCGCCAACAATAATGCGATCTATATGGCTATAAGTGAGATTCATTTCCCCTTCACAGAATAGGTTTTCAATCAGGAACTCCTTGCGAAGTCCTTCTGTATCAAGCCTTTTAGCATGTTCACTATGAATTGGCTGACGAATTTCCATTATAAATACCTCATTTTTACAGATGGGTGCATAACTAAAAAAAGCTATGCATTTTCCCCGGATACAGAGTAAATATGATTTCCTCTGATGAATGTATCGGTGAGATGAAAACACTCATCCACCACAGCAAAACTGGCTTGTCGCCCCGCTTTGATATAACCCAATTTATCGCCGATACCGAGATACTCAGCAGGGATCGCACTTGCCATTTGCACCGCTTCCCACTCAGGGACATGAGCGAGTTGCACCATGTTTCTTAATGCACTATCTAAGCTACAAGTACTTCCCGCCAAAGAGCCATCGGCGGTTTTGGCTTGACCTTGGGTGACGTTAACTGTTTGGGCACCTAGCGTATAATCGCCATCAGGTAATCCCCCCGCACGCATGCAATCTGTAATTAAAGCGAGTTGTTGGTAGCCTTTCATGCGATACGCTAGTTGCATCATAACGGGATGAACATGAATGCCATCTGCGATCAATTCCGCCAATACATCGTGATATAACACCGCGCCACAACATCCCGGCTCGCGATGATGAAGTCCCGTCATACCGTTATACAAGTGCACGCCACAATCTGCGCCATGCAAAAATGCATCTAATGTTTGTTCATAAGTTGCCGCGGTATGCGCCACACTTGGCTTAATACCTCTTTTGACCAGCCAATCAATCGCCTCCATCGAGCCTTGAGCTTCGGGTGCAACAGCAACACGCAATAATGTGTCACCCGCACTTTCAAGCAGTGTTTCTAGCTCTGATATGGTTGGTGCTTTTAGATATTTCACCGGATGCGAACCTCTATGGCGCTCCGTAAAATAAGGTCCTTCTAAAAAGCTACCGAGTAGTAGCGCACCAGACGTTTGTGGCTTTGATAAAAATTCACGTACTTGTGACAATGCTTGGCGAATATCGTCCATCGGTGCTGTTACTGTTGTACCAACCCAAGCAACCACACCTGTTTTCACAAGCGCATCAGCAATGGTTTGTAATCCTTGCTGAGTCGCATCCATTACATCCGCACCTTCACGACCATGAATATGAATATCCACAAAACCAGGTAATAACGATTTCCCTTTTAGGCGAATGATGGGGCAATCTGTTGGCGCTTGTGTGGTGATCGATTCAATAACATCACCTTTAACACGGACATAGCAAAGATAACGAATACCTTCTGGTGTAAAGGTTCTATCTGCCAAAATGGCATATCGCTGACTCATAAACCGTCTTCTTCTTCAACATCATTGCTGTTTATTTGAGCCAATTGCTCGCGAATATCTTGAATACTTTCTTGACCTATTTCGCGTAACGTTTGTACTAACTCTGCCGTTGAACACCCTTCTCGTTCAAAAGTTGCAT
Organism: Proteus faecis; assembly: GCF_030286765.1. Taxonomy (NCBI): domain Bacteria; kingdom Pseudomonadati; phylum Pseudomonadota; class Gammaproteobacteria; order Enterobacterales; family Morganellaceae; genus Proteus; species Proteus faecis. The sequence goes on along the minus strand of NZ_JASVWV010000002.1, from coordinate 151,833 downwards.
TAACTATCATCGGTAGATTCACACCCGCTAACACTTCAACAGCTGGGTTTTGCATCATAATTGCCATCGCACGATTACAAGGGGTTCCACCGGGTAAATCTGTTAAAAAGAGGTATTGCTGGCATGACATTGAGTCAATCGCTTCACGCATTTTTTCTTCTAATTCATCGGGGGAAATTGACTCAACAAAATCGATAAACGCAATATCTTCCTGTTCTCCAGCAATCGCTTTTACAGCTGATGCCATACCAGAAGCAAAATTAAGATGCCCTGAAACAATAAGACCTATCATGAGTGACTCCTTGCGGGCAGCAGAACACTCTCCTGCCCGTTTATAACAAGTTAATAATGTATTTCGATTAACAATAATGACGGTGATAAAGGTTCTCTGTTATAAGAATCCTAATACGTGACCGACAACGCCAAAGGCTAAGGTTGAGAAAATCAATACCGGAGGCTTACCCCAAAAACCGGTGCTTTTCACCATTTTGTACATCAGGAAAACTAAGCACAGAGGCAGTAAATTCGGCATAATTTTGTCAAAGAGCGCGGTTTGCAATTCAACCACCTTCCCTCCCAGCTCTAACGAGGCGGTGGTTTGCACCTTGATAAAGGTCGCGGAGAGCGCACCAATGACAAAGATCCCCATAATATTGGCGGCTTTAGCCAGTTTTTCAGTAGCATCACTCATATTGACCATCGCCGCTGTACCTGCGCGATAGCCCATGAACATCAGCCCGAAATACACTAAAAAGTGCACAATTTGGTATAAAAAGAAGAAAACAAAAGGCCCTGCAATTGACCCTTCCATTGCAATGGAAGCACCTAATGCTAATGTCAGTGGCATTAAGGTCATATGGTCAATCGCGTCACCAATACCCCCAGTTGGCCCCATGCCTGCAACTTTCATCACATTAACAGTAGAAGGTTTCTCTTTATTTTCTTCCATTGCAACGGCTGTTCCTAATAGGAAGGTAAACAGCTTTGGACTTGCATTAAAAAACTGTAGATGGTTTTTTAATGATGTTGCATAGTCACGTTTGTTATTTCCGTGGATTTTTTTCAATGCTGGAATAATTGAGAACGCAAACCCGCCACCTTGCATACGCTCAAAGTTGAAGTTACCTTCCATAAACAAGCCACGGAACGCACACTTCCAGAGATCACCTTTAGTGATCACTTTTCTGACTGTGGTATCTTGATACTCGTCAATGCCATCAATCAAAGAACCCGTTTCTGGTTTATCCTGCGTTTTCAATGCGGTGCTGTTATCAGATACCATCTTCGAAATCCTCATTCTGCTGACTTGAATTTTTGTTATTACCACTAAAGAAGAAGTAAAGTGCTGCGGCTGACGCACCTAAAATAGCGACCGCCATAATTGGAAGTTTGAGATAAGTCGTCATCACGAAGCCAATAAAGAACACACCCGCCACTTCTTTTGACCACATAATTTTTAGCAACATGGCGAAACCAATTGCAGGAACCATTTTCGCGCCAATACCTAGGCCTTCCAGCAAGACTTTGGGGGTATTTTCATCAATCCACTGAGCGGCATGTTCACCGAAATAAACCGTAACAAAAGCAACCAAAGCATAAAGTAATGAACGCACCGTAATCGTAATGATCAGAAGTCGTGAAACACCTGCTGCATCGGCTCTTTCTGCATATCTATCGGCTTTTCCCATAGTGAAAGCTGTCATAGCAAAGAAACCAATTACCAACATTTGCATTAACACAGCAATTGGCATACCAATCCCCATAGCAACTTCAGGTGATTGATTTGTCATTACAGCAAAAGCAACAGCAGCAATAGTACCAAGTGTTACATCGGGTGGCTGAGCGCCAGCATTAGGTACAAGCCCTAACCAAGCGAGTTCTAATGTTGCACCTGCAATCAATCCAATTTGCATATCCCCCATAATCAGGCCAACAACAGGCCCTGTAATTAATGGTCTGTGAATATTTAATGCAACGTCATACTTATCTATACCGCAAAAGAAGGCCCATAAAGCCACTAAAGAAGCTTCAAAAATCATAAATAATCCTCAAACCTGCTAACGCAGGTTTTTTGTTCAGGAATTTATCAGGCTGATGCGAGCGCTAACACATCAACAGGTGTCTGATCGGGAGTGTTTTGAATTGTGCAAGTCACACCATTTGCGACAAGGCTTTTAAATGCATCAATATCAGCATCATTGACTGATACAGTTTTCGCAATTTGGCGTTTCCCTTCATGAAAGTGCATATTGCCAACATTACAGTGAGTAATAGGCACACCACCTTCCACTAAACGGGCAACATCTTTCGGGTTATTACACAAAACAAAAATTTTCTGACGAGGAGATGCTTTACTAATGACATCAATCGTTTTTTGAATAGAGAAGAAGCGAACAGCGTATTCACCACCTGCTGACGCTTTCATTCCTGCTTGCATAAATGCGGCATTAGGGCCTTCTGCTGCATCATCATTAGCCACTAAAATCAGGTTTGCTTCTGTATGTTTACCCCATGTAATGCGGATTTGACCGTGGAGTAAACGTTCATCAATGCGGGTCCAGACAATATTTGGTGTGTTCATGATTAGCTCTCTTATTATATTTTATTAATTTAAAGCAGACTGTGTGTCGTCTTTTTGAGTGAGAACGGATAAATTGTGACGCCTTGTACAACGCGGTTGATTTCTCCTGTCGGAGACGGGTTATCAGGCGTATTCCCTAGTGCAATAGAACTGTGAAATGCGAATGATTGTGCCAACATCAAGTAAGGGAACAATAACGCCACATCAGAACAGTTCTCTAACGCTGGAATATAAACAAAACTCTCGGCTGAAAAAGCGTTATCATTTCGTGCGGTGATCGCGATCACCTTGCCTGATGCATTATCGTGAATAACCTCTCGTAATAAGTCTGTCTCATATTGACGTGTATAAGGATCATTAGAGAAAAACATTACCACTAAAGTTTCTTTATTTACGATAGACTTAGGTCCATGTCGAAAGCCTAGTGGAGTATCAAAACTCGCGACCACTTTACCTGCCGTAAGCTCTAACATCTTCAATGCGGCTTCTTGTGCTAAACCTTGCAATCCACCACTTCCTAGATAAATAACCCGTTTAAACTTACCGGCATATTTATCCCTAATAATTTGATTTGCTTTATTAAACTGCGCCTTATAGTGACTAAAAAAGGGGGCGATAGAGTCACTAAAGACGTTATCACCTAAGAAAATAGTCACAGCCGCCATCATCATGGATGAAAAGCTAGAGGTCATTGCTAAAGAACGGTCATTTGATTCTTCTGGCATCAACAATGCCAATGCACTGCTATTATTTTGGCAATACTCATAAAGCTTGCCATTGGCATTACATGTCAGCACTAAGTGATAACATTGAGATAAACATTCAGTTGCAACATCTAATGCCGCCACACTTTCAGGGCTATTACCCGAGCGAGCAAAAGAAATTAATAATGTAGGAATATCTTCCGCTAAATATTCTTGTGGATCAGCCACCAAATCAGTTGTTGCAATCGCATCTACCCGACGTTTTGTATGACCACTTAAAATAGGGGCTAATGCTTTTCCAGCAAATGCTGATGTGCCAGCACCAGTTAAAATAATTCGCGCATGAGGTACTGCGAGCGCTTTATTTAAAAAAGATGCAATATCATCACGTTTTTCCTTCACTGACTGCCATGTTTTCTTCCAACATTCTGGTTGTTGTTCAATTTCTTTCGCAGTCCAAAATGCATTCAATTGCTCTAATTGAGCGGTCTGATAACTTAAATATTCCATGGTTTCCCTCAATTAATGGACATAGCACGCATCGGCATAAACCGATAACACATCACGAATTTTCGCAATAACAAAAGATCTAGGCGATCCGTCAATCATGCCTTCTCTAAATTGGGTAAATTGATAAGGCAGATATTGGCTCAGTAATGGCAATGGAATTGGTTTAACGGATAAGTTATCCATGAGTGTGTCGATGGCGGCATTAATTTCAGCATCAGGCCAGTAATAACGAATGCGATCACTAAAGCTATATACTCGGGCAAAGGCTTGTTGATGCTCATCACCATGATAGTATTTTTGCCAAAAACCTGGCTCACGGCACATCAGTTGCTCCATTTTTTCACGTAATCTAGAGCACTGTTTTTGAGGGAATAATGTTTCTTCAATGGAGCAAAGTGCGTATAAACCTTCACGCATTGCAAAGGTGAGTGCGGGTCCTACTTTTAAAATGGCAAAGTGATCATGGACTAGCTGTTTATAAGCATCTTTAGTTTGATAATCAGTAGAATGAGCTTCGAAAACAAGATGAGAATAATCATTTACCACTTGGCTTAATGCTTGTGCTTCTTCTTGTTGATAATCAATGATACCCGTATGATCAAATTCAACACCGGGTTGAACCACCAAACCAATAACGCGTTCCCAGCAATCACCAACCCCCACATCATGAAAAGCTTGGCGATGACACTCCAATGTTTTACGTGCAGCATCAGGCGAAGTCACTTCAACAGTATCAAGTTCTTCAGCGGCGCCCCCAGGGACGGGGACCTCTGTACCAACAACATAAACAATATCACTTGTACCAAATGTCTCTTTTGCCGTATTTTCTGCAATTACCGCGAGGCGAGCGGCACGAGATGCCACAATTTCATCCGTCAAAGGAATGGGGTCATCAGCACAAGACATACTGCAATCAAGATGGATTTTCTTAAACCCCGCGGCAACATAATGTGCAATCAACACATCTGCATTTGCCATCGCATCTTCAGCATTAAGGTGTTGCCAGCGATTAGGCCCTAAATGATCGCCACCAAGAATAAGCTTCTCGATAGGAAAACTGACATTTTTCGCCTGTTCAATAACATATTGGTAGAAGTCAGCGGGGGTCATTCCCGTATAACCACCAAACTGATCAACCTGATTAGAGGTGGCTTCAATTAGCAGAAAGGAATCATTATCCAGCGCTTGTAATAGAGCTGCTTCTATTACTAAAGGATGGGCAGAACAAACAGAATAAATACCATTCTGTTTGCCTGATTTATGTTGCTGAACAATCTTTTCTAAAGGATGCATTAAATACTAACTCCATAATCAACACCGGCGGTGTTGCTAATGGAGTTAGCAAATTACGATGCCTTATCGTCGACGATAATCACTTCGATTTTATGATCTTTCAGTTCCTGAATATATTCTTCAGGAATACCCGAATCGGTCACTAATATATCAATATCACCAAACTCTCTGATCATATGACAGCTGCGTTTACTGAATTTCGTAGAATCTGCAACCGCAATAATCGTTTCTGAGATATCACACATTAAACGGTTAAGACTAGCTTCCTGTTCATTGTGTGTAGTGATACCAACACGTAAATCGAATCCATCAACACCTAGAAATACCTTATCAAAACGGTAATTTCTAAGACTATTTTCAGCTTGTGAGCCTGAAAAAGACAACGCACTTTTTCGCAATACACCACCGGTCATTAATACTTCTACACCTGAGGTATTTGCTAACTCCATTGCGACATCCAGACCGTTAGTCATGACCACTACATTTTCACGCGACTTTAAATGTGTCGCGATTTCGCGAGTAGTTGTCCCCGAGTCAAGAATGACGGTGTCTCCATCCTTTATCAGCGTTGCGGCAGCTTTCCCGATTAATGTTTTTATGCCCGCGTTTTGCCCACGTTTTTCGTGGATACTCAATTCGGCAATAAATCCTGTATTAGGAATTGCTGCACCATGAGAACGAACGATATAACCATTTTTCTCAAGAAAACTTAGATCGCTGCGGATAGTGACACTTGAGACTTTAAATAATTCAGCGAGATCTTCGACTCTGGCTTTACCCTGTTGGTTTACCATATCGAGGATTTCCATACGCCTCTCAACTGCCGCTTTCACTTTCGTCTCCTTACGAAACCAAAAGAGTATCTTTCGATTGGTTTCGAATGTAGTTTACTACGCCAATTTTTACCGACAATGTAAAAAAACAAAACTTTTGATCTCTTTCACAAAGTTTCGAATCATCATCGATTACTTACGATTATTTTCGTGTAGCTTCAATGATAGCCTTGAGGCCACCAGTTTCCAATAAATAAAATGATATAACGCATCACTATACTTATGATTACACCATATATAGCTAGATGAATCACAATAATATAGATTTAATTTCGTTGTATTTCACAAAATACAGATTAAAACTTCACTACATTGATTTATTTTCGAAAAATAAATAGCTCAAATAGTCAATAGAACATGAAATAGTATCGAATCGAAAGTAATTTTATCGAAAATAACTGTATTTCTCTTTCGCAATTAACTTTCAATTACTTTCGAAATTCTGTATTTGTGATTTTAATCTCTTTTGTTTTGATAAATTTTACGTAATGTAACAGGATAAAAAAGAAACTCAGGAAATGACTAATGACATTAAATCAACCTGTTTATTTTCATATGATGGCAAAACCCACAAGCTACCACTGTAATATTAAATGTGAATATTGTTTTTATCTGGAAAAAGAAAATATTTTTCAAGATAAAACAAAAGAAACAGGCCATACAGTGATGCCAGATGGCGTACTTCGTCGTTATATTAAAGACTATATTCAATCACACAGTGGAGATCAGGTTGATTTTTCTTGGCAAGGTGGTGAGCCAACGCTTGCTGGATTAGCGTTCTTTGAACAAGTCGTCAAATACCAAAAACAATTTGCTAACGGCAAGACAATTACAAATAGTGTACAAACCAATGCAATCGCCATTAATCGCCAATGGGCGCAATTTTTTGCTGATCACCACTTTCTATTAGGCGTTTCAATTGATGGTATTGAAGCGGTTCACGATAAATATCGTATTTCAGTCAATGGTAGCCCTACTTTTGAACGAGTAAAGCGTGCAATTAAGCTACTCAATGAATATGGCGTTGAATTTAACACACTGACTGTCGTTAATGACCAAAATTGGAATAAAGGAAAAGAGACTTATCAAGCCTTAAAAGAGTTAGGTTCAACCTTCTTTCAATTTATTCCTATTGTCGAAGTCGATAGACGCTTTCCTCATACTCACGGCGGGCATTATGCTCCGGGTCCCAATGCACAGTTAGCTCCATTCTCTGTCCCAGCTGAGGGCTACGGACAATTTATAGCAGAAGTATTTGATGAATGGATACGACAAGGCGATATAGGAAAAATATATATTCGCTTATTTGATAGTTTACTGGGTACGTGGATGGGATACCCCGCATCAACCTGTATTCAATCCAAAACTTGTGGTCAAGCATTGATCATTGAAGCTAATGGTGATGTTTATTCTTGCGATCACTATGTCTATCCCGCCAATAATTTAGGAAATATTCATCAAAATAGCCTTGCACATTTAACCACTTCAAAGCAACAGCAGCGTTTTGGTCAAAATAAATATGATAAACAAACGAGTATTTGCAAACAGTGTGAAGTGCAAAGTTTATGTTATGGCGGTTGCCCAAAACATCGCATTGTTGCTATTGAAGGCGAAAAGTATCGTCATAACTATCTATGTCGCTCTTATAAAAAAATATTTCATCATACAGCGATCGGTATGCAACTAATGCAACAAGCCATTTCGCGAGGAGGACTCGCGAGTGATGCGCTTCCTGCAATGAAAAAAAACTATCTAAAGTAATCCTTTTTTTATTTTATTTATTCTGGAGAAAATCCGTGATCTTACCTTCTGTTAAAAAAAGCTTACTCGCTGGGCTGATTGCTACGTCATGTTTAAGCATTCCAATATCTGCCAATGCAGCTGGTACACCTGAAAAGCCGAATATTTTACTGATAGTGATGGATGATTTAGGCACAGGACAACTTGATTTTGTACTGGATACCTTAGATGTTGATGCATTAGCACAACGATCTACACCGCCACGTTATGAAGGCGATATCAACAAAATGGTAGAAGCTGCGCGCATTGCCATGCCAAATGTCAGTGAAATGGCCACAAATGGTGCCAAAATGACCAATGCATTTGTTGCTCATCCTGTTTGTGGCCCTTCTCGAGCTGGGATCTTTACTGGGCGCTCTCCAGCAAGCTTTGGTACTTACAGTAATGATGATGCGATTTTAGGTATTCCTCAAGATATCAAACTATTGCCTTCACTTTTTCAAGAAAATGGTTATGCCACCGCCAGTATCGGTAAATGGCATAATGCAAAAGTGATCCGCAAACCGAAAATTAATGAAAGTAAGCAAACTCGCGATTATCACGACAACATGATCTCAACACCAGAAGCTGGTTATGCTCCTCATGAACGCGGTTTCGATTATGATTTTAGTTACTACGCATCAGGCGTAGCTTTGTGGAATTCGCCTGCATTTTGGCGTAATGGTGTCAATGTTCCAGCTCCGGGTTACACCACACATCTTTTAACGGATGAAACCCTAAAATTTATTGATGAACATAAAGATAAGCCTTTCTTTATCAATCTTTCATATAGCGTTCCCCATATTCCATTAGAACAAGCCTCACCAGCTAAATACATGGAGAAATTTGATACAGGTAATGTTGAAGCAGATAAATACTTTGCTGCCTTAAATGCAGCAGATGAAGGTATAGGTCAAATTATTGCAAAACTAAAAGCAAACGGTGAGCTAGAAAATACACTGATCTTTTTCTTATCGGATAATGGTGCTGTTAATGAGTCACCAATGCCAATGAATGCGATGGATAGAGGCTTTAAAGGGCAAATGTTTAATGGTGGCGTTAGAGTACCTTTTATTGCTTATCAACCTGGCACTATTCCAGCGGGAACAAAAAGTGATGAAATGATCTCCGCACTCGATATTTTACCCACTGCACTACAAACAGCAGGTATTGCGATCCCTGACAATCTAAACGTTGAAGGGAAGAACATCATGCCTTTGCTTAAAGGCGAAACAACAAAGTCTCCTCATAACTATCTTTATTGGGCAGGTCCTGGCACTAAACATTACAGCGAAGAAAACCAAGAGTTTTGGCATGGATATCACCAATGGATAACCTATCAACGTAAAACACCACCGACAAATCCTAATTTAGAAAAACTCTCTAAAGGTGCTTGGGCTGTACGTGACGGTGAATGGGCGCTCTATTTTTATGATGATGGGAAAAATCAGCCTCAACTTTTTAACGATAAAAAAGATCCGGCGGAATCAATCGATCTGGCTAAACAAAATCCACAAAAAGTAACAGAGCTAAAAAATGCATATTACCAGTGGATCAAAGATAAACCCAAGCCCGTTCTTTGGGGACAAGATCACTATCAAATACTCGTGGATTCTGCAAAACCTTAATATTCAACTTCCGTTTTGTTTCGCAAGGATGCGTCTTTTTTCTGAGATACGAAAATGGCTATTGAAATTGCATCTTCAGCACGTCCAAAACTCCCTTATGAGCACCCTAACGTAGAAATCTACCAACGCTTATTTAAGGAAAATATCATTCGACGATTAGTCAGAAAATCGGCTTATCGTCGCTATGATAAAACGATCACCGACTTTTTTAATGATGAAAACCAATCGCTTTTCTCTTTATGCGAAATGCTAACACAATATGTCACACAGGCTTTTCATCATTACCAAGTCTGGGGTTACTCTCATGCTTATTATCCAGGAAGCCCAGGGCAACAAACAGCAAGAACTGATGCTCTTGAAGGGGTTAGCAGAGTACTTCCTCTACTTGCCACATGGGTAGTTAGCAGCAAAAAAAGTACGTTGATAGGATTAAATCATCAAGCTTTCAACTTACCTTCAATGATCAAACAAAGCTTTATTCATGGCACTGATCCACTTCATAAAGGATATTGGGGAAAACTTGAAGATTACGATCAACGAATTTGTGAAGCATCTGATTTAGCGCTTACTCTTTGGATCAGCCGTGAATGGGTGTGGGATACATTAACACCTGCCATACAGCAACAAATTATTACTTGGTTCGAACAAGTTAATCACTGTGAAATTGTTGATAATAACTGGCATTTTTTCCCTCTTACCGTCCAATTTGTTATTAAAGCACTCACAGGAAAAGACACTATTACCCATTGGCGCTATGAACGGTTAAAAGAGTTTTATGTTGGTGATGGATGGTTTCGTGATGGGGCAAAAGGTAATTATGATTACTACAATGCATGGGGTTTTTATTATTCATTATATTGGTTAGCACAGATTGATCCTCAATTTGATACAACATTTATTACTCAATCACTTAATACCTTTAATCAACATTACCTTTATTTTATGACGCCAAAAGGCATTCCTTTCTTTGGTCGAAGTGCCTGCTATCGCCTTGCGGTTTCTGCGCCATTGTTAGCAGGTGTCGATTTACATTGCCCTTCAGTAAAAGTGGGCGAGGCAAAACGCGCCTTTGAAAGTAGTTTGCGTTATTTTATTTCTCAAGGCGCATTAAAAAATGGTGCTCCCACTCAAGGCTTATTTACTCACGATCCTCGTTTAGTTGATAACTACAGTGGGCCGGCCAGTAGTTTTTGGTCATTGCGTGCCGTAATTATTGCACTTTATTGTGCTGATCGTATCAACTTATGGCAAACACCTTCACTTCCCTTACCTATCGAAAAAGATAACTTTCGTTTCGAAATCCCTGCTATTCACGCTTTAGTGACTGGAGTGAAAGCAACACAAGAGGTAAACGTCATTTTTTGCGAAGATTATACAACACAGCAAACACCATTAACCCGTCGTTTAGAAAAACAGACCTTAGTACAAAAAGTCACTGAAACCGTGATAGGACAGTCAAGACGACCAAAAAATAATTTATTACGCAAAGGGATCACCAGTTATAGCTCTAAAATGGCTCATTTTTTCTAATCATCTTTCATTTACTTTCGATGCAAAAGCAATAAAAATGTGATTTAGATCTTTTACCTTTCTATTTCTTTCGTTTATTATTATTCGTAATCAAATGAAAGATGAGAGGCAAACATGTATCTGGTTTCTACTCGTAATATGCTCAATAAAGCACAGCGTGAAAATTATGCTGTGCCTGCTTTTAATATTCATAACTTGGAAACTATTCAGGTTGTGATGGAAACAGCCGCTGAGATGGCATCACCTGTTATCTTGGCGGGCACACCAAGCACGTTTGCTTATGCTGGTAGTGATTATTTGATCTCTATTTGCCAACAAGCTGCAGAGCAATATCGTATCCCGGTTGCCCTACATTTAGATCACCACGAAGAGATCCCTGATATATGTCATAAAGTCATATCAGGTGTACGATCCGCCATGATCGATGCCTCCCATTTTCATTTTGAAGAAAATATTCGCATCGTCAAAGAAGTGGTTAATTTCTGCCACCATTGGGATTGTACGGTAGAGGCTGAGTTGGGTCGCCTTGGTGGGCAAGAAGATGATCTTATCGTTGATACAAAAGATGCCCTATTTACCGATCCTGATTCAGCGGTACAATTTATCAAAGCAACGGGTATTGACTCATTAGCTGTTGCAATCGGTACAGCACATGGTATGTACAAACATGAACCTCATCTCGATTTTGAACGCTTAGAGATTATTCGTCAAAAAACAGATATTCCTTTAGTTCTTCATGGCGCATCAGGTATTCCTGATGCAGATGTACGTCGTTGTATTGATTTAGGAATCTGCAAGGTTAACGTTGCAACTGAGCTAAAAATAGCTTTCTCTAACGCAATCAAACAGTACTTCTTGGATAATCCTGATGCGAGTGATCCTCGTCATTACCTTGTACCAGGCAAATCCGCAATGAAAGCAGTGGTTGCAGATAAAATTCGTGTCTGTAAAAGTGATGGGAAACTGTGAAGACAAATAAAACTGTCGCCATTATTGGCGAATGTATGATCGAACTTAGTGGTCAGCCTTTCTTACCACAACAACAACGTTTTGGCGGTGATACGTTAAATACAGCACTCTATTTATCACGATTAATTCCGTCATTACATCCTCACTATATAACAGGTTTAGGCGCTGATACTTACAGTGTCTTAATGCAAAAAGCATGGGAAAACGAGGGGATCAACTGCCAATCTGTTATTACTATTCCTGAAAAACTTCCCGGTCTATATGCCATTGAAATTGATGCTTGTGGCGAACGTAGTTTCCACTATTGGCGTAATGATGCTGCCGCACGTTATATTGCGACGGATCACCGTTTTGCGGCACACCTCAATGCACTTCCTGATAATAGTGTAATTTATCTTAGTGGTATTTCTCTTGCCATTTTACCCCCTGAAGGAAAAGTAGCATTACTCGCGCAATTAGCTCATCTTAAACAACGAGGGTTCACCTTAATTGTGGATTCAAATTACCGACCACGTTTATGGGATTCAATACCTCATGCACAAGAGTGGTTTGAGAAACTCTATAGTATTAGCGATATCGCTTTAGTCACTGGTGATGATGAACAAATACTTTGGCAAAATCCCGATTTGACAGAACAAGACATAGCAAGACGCCTTCATCAATGGGGTAATCAGAACGTCATAGTCAAATTGGGAGCTAATGGTGCTTACTGGTCTGACGGTAAAAATTCGGGCTATATTTCTCCCAACCCCATCGATTCAGTTATTGATACCACCGCCGCAGGTGACTCTTTTAATGCTGCTTTTATTGCTGCTTGGTTGCAAAATCACAACTTACCTACGTGCTGTTTGTGGGGAAACACCTTAGCTGGACTCGTCATTCAACACCATGGCGCTATCATTCCTCATGAAATAACTGATTCATTCTACACACTAATCAAGGACAACCATGACACAGTCAATTGTTGATACTCTTTCATCACTGAAAGTGATCCCCGTGATCCAAATTAATCGCGCTGAAGATGCAATCTGGCTGGGTGAAATTCTAACCCAAAATCAATTACCTGTTGCCGAAATTACCTTTCGTACACCAGTAGCAGCCAAAGCCATAAAGCTCATGCATGAACACTTCCCTGAGCTAATATTATGCGCAGGAACAGTATTGACTGCACAACAAGCAGATATGGCAAAAGAAGCTGGGGCTCGCTTTGTTATTTCTCCGGGCTACAACCCAAGTACCGTTGATTACTGCCTTAATAATGGCATTGATATTGTGCCGGGTATTAACAATCCAAGCCAAATCGAGATCGCACTTGAAAAAGGCTTAACTTTACTTAAATTTTTCCCTGCAGAAGCCTCTGGCGGTGTAAAAATGCTAAAAGCATTAGCATCACCTTACGCCCAAGTCCAATTTATGCCTACAGGTGGTATTAGTTTAAATAACGTGAGTAATTATCTTGCTATTCCACAAGTTGTTGCTTGCGGAGGAAGCTGGATTGCCACAGCAGATACGATTGATAAACAAGATAAACAGACCATTGTTAATCATATTCAAAGTATCCACTCATTACTAAAAACACATAAGGGATAAATAAAATGAAACAGGTTGCCGTTTTATTAGCTGATGGATTTGAAGAAGGTGAAGCTGTTGTTTTTATTGATATCATGCGTCGTCTTGATATTCATGTTGATGTACTTTCTTGCATGGATAGTTTGGTATTAAATACTTATTTTGAAACTAAAATCAGTGCTGATTTTTTATTAACTGAAAAACTGACACATAGTTATGACGCAATAATGATGCCAGGAGGTCCTAAAGGCACCGATCGTTTATCCGCTAACGAGCAAGTTATTCAATTTATTAAACGCCATATTGCTGAAGATAAATATATTTGTGCACTATGCTCTTCAGGAGCAAAAGTATTAGCGGCACATCATCTTCTTGAAGGTCGTCATTACAGTACTGGCGATAAATTAGCAGATAAATACGATGATGGTCATTATCTTGATCAAGATGTTGTTGTTGATGGAAAGTTTATCAGTGCAAAAGGATTAGGTGTGAGTTTTGAATTTGCCTTTACAGTAGCTCGCCATTTATTAAACGACAATACAGAAAAAGTAGACTGGCAAGCTAATCATATTTATTTCAAACACTGGCCATTAGATTACCTAAAATAGCTAAATTAATTATTATGAACGATATAAAGGGGATTAACTCCCCTTTATATTTTCATTTTAATTATCGTCACAAATAATAACTCCTTTTCGCCCCAATCCCTCCCCAATAATTGCTAGCTCTATTATTGGGGGTATCTCAAAAATAGTTTTATCTACTTTCCTTCTGATTTAATCAACGTATTTATAAGATCACATATTAATTAATCAAAAAAAGAATAAAAAGAAGTTAAATAGATCTTTTTCTACTTAAGAATTAATACTTAAAAAATACAAACATTAAAATCTAAGGTTAAAAACATCATTGTACTATTTCTATTTTCTTATCATTCGTCACATCAACTAATAACAATAAAAAATAATAACTATATGTTATAAATAACAACTCCTACTATGTGTATATACTAACAGAATAGACGTAAATAAATTAATATAGAAACTCGTCATTATAAATTTAAATAATATATAAAATAAACATCATATTATGATATTTATTTGGAATAAACCTCCAATATATTCTAAAGTGTTTTCTTTATATTTCATTTTAACTTTAGAGATACCCCTCAAAAATATTAAGATAAATTGATTTATTTAATTTTATTTAATATAAGGTAAATACTTTAAAATAAATTTCTTGTTAGTGAAATTACTTAATATTCCCCACTCTCAAGAGATCCTTTATTCGTTTAATACAAGGATTTTATTATGTCAGATAGTTTTCAAAATGAAGTTCCTAAAGCGCGGGTAAATATAAAACTCGACTTACATACAGGTGGTGCACAGAAAAAAGTTGAGTTGCCTTTAAAACTATTGGCTATCGGCGACTACAGCAACGGAAAGGATAAACGGGTTCTTTCAGAAAGAGAAAAGGTCAACATTAATAAAAATAACTTCAACAACGTGCTTACTGAATTTTCCCCTTCCGTCAATCTTACTGTAAAAAACACATTAGCTAATGATGGTAGCGAGGAGAACATTAATCTGTCATTTAAAGAGATGGCAGACTTTGAACCAGAACAAGTTGCTCGCCAGATACCTCAACTACGCGCCATGCTAGCAATGCGTAATCTCTTACGTGACTTAAAGTCTAACCTCCTTGATAACATCACTTTTCGTCGTGAACTCGAAAATATCCTTAAAGATCCTGCATTAAGTGATGAACTACGCGAGGAATTATCTCAACTCGCACCGAAAAAAGACTAATTGGGTTTTATCATTACAGGATTATGCTTATGTCAGTTAATAGCGAAAGTATTTCAAAAAGTACAACAACGGTACTTGATGAGTCCGCGAATAGCGGTGTTTATGCCTCACTCTTTGAAAAAATCAACCTCACACCTGTTTCTCAGGTAAGTGATATTAATATCTTCCAAGACAATAGTGCTCTGGCAGATACAACAGCAAATGAGCGCGTTACTGTTGCCGTTCAAGTTTTTCTTGATCGTCTAAAATCCTCAGGCCAAAAAGTCGAACGTTTAGACCGAAACTTACTTGATCACCATATTGCTGATCTAGATAGACAAATTAGCCAACAACTTGATGAAGTTATGCATCATGCTGAATTTCAAAAAATTGAATCAGCATGGCGAGGGTTAAAATTCTTAGTTGATCGCACTGATTTTCGTCAAAACGTAAAAATAGAGTTACTTGATATTGCTAAGGATGATTTACGCCAAGACTTTGAAGATTGTCCGGAAACTATCCAAAGCGGCCTATATCACCATACTTATATCGAAGAATACGATACTCCGGGTGGCGAACCTATTGCCGCTATTATCTCTAACTATGAGTTTGATCGTGGTCCTCAAGATATCGCTTTACTACGTCATATTGCGAAAGTTTCTGCTTCTGCACATATGCCATTCATAGGTTCTGTTGGTCCTGCCTTTTTCGGTAAAGAGTCCATGGAAGAAGTTGCTGCCATTAAAGACATCAGTAACTACTTTGACCGTGCTGAATATATCAAATGGAAATCTTTCCGTGACTCTGATGATGCCCGCTATATTGGCTTAACGATGCCGCGCGTTTTAGGTCGTCTTCCTTATGGCCCTGACACCATTCCTGTACGCAGTTTTAATTATATTGAAGAAGTAAAAGGTCCAGACCATGAAAAATATTTGTGGACAAATGCAACCTTTGCTTTTGCTGCCAATATGGTTAAAAGCTTTATTAACAATGGTTGGTGTGTACAAATTCGTGGCCCACAAGCTGGCGGAGCGGTAAAAGATTTACCTATTCACCTTTATGATTTAGGAACAGGGAGTCAGGTCAAAATTCCATCTGAAGTGATGATCCCTGAAACACGAGAATTTGAATTTGCCAACCTCGGTTTTATTCCATTGTCTTACTATAAAAACCGTGATTATTCTTGTTTCTTCTCTGCAAACTCTGCGCAAAAACCCGCTATTTATGAAACATCTGATGCAACAGCGAATAGCCGTATCAATGCGCGTTTACCTTATATTTTCCTCCTTTCCCGAATTGCTCATTATCTGAAATTAATTCAGCGTGAAAATATTGGTACTACAAAAGATCGTCGTTTATTAGAACTTGAATTAAATAATTGGGTTCGTAGTTTAGTGACCGAAATGACCGATCCAAGTGATGATTTGCAAGCCTCTCACCCGCTTCGTGATGCCAAAGTAGTAGTAGAAGATATTGAAGATAACCCTGGCTTTTTCAGAGTGAAGCTGTATGCCGTTCCACACTTCCAAGTGGAAGGAATGGATGTAGATCTCTCGTTAGTATCTCAAATGCCAAAAGCGAAAGCATAAGGTGAAACACGGATGAAAATATACCGCCCCCTCTGGAGTGATGGGGCCTTTTTGGCTCCTCAGCAATTTCAACAACAAGCAAGATGGGATAGTTATCTCATTAGCACCATCGCCAATATGTCGATTGCATCAGCATGGGGCGTTATTTGTGCCGAATTTGATGAAAGTGCCTTAACTATTTCACGCCTTAGTGCACAAAAACTTATCGTTCGTTTTCCTGACGGCACGCTAATTGATACAACGCTGGCAGACAACTTACCGCCAGTTAATGAACTTAGCCATTACTCGCAACATCAAACACTTGATATCGTTCTCGCATTACCACTATTGCAGGCTAATGGTGGCAATCTTATGCAAGAAGGACGCTCTGATAGGCCACAACCGTTCTATCAAGAGTGGATGAAAGTACAAGATTTAATTGGTCAAGAACAGACGGATATCGCCGTATTAAGGCACAATATTACTTTGCGTTATGCTCATGAAGAAAATAGCGCATACATGACTTGTCCCATAGCTCGATTAATCCGCAATGCCCAAGGTGCATGGGAAATAGATAAACATTTTATTCCCCCATTATTAAGTTGTAGTGCAAGCACTGAATTAACCACATTATTCTCAGAATTCATGCATCGTTTAGTCGCCAAGCGTCGTCGCCTAATGACTATGCGCCGTGAAAATAATGAGCAGATGGCTGATTTTGCTGTCGCTGATGTCTCACTCTTTTGGCTACTAAATGCGATAAACAGTGCTGAGCCTGTATTAAGTGAATTACTCTCATCAATGGGGCGTCATCCAGAGCTTCTTTATCGTGAATTAGTACGCCTAGCGGGTGCACTACTGACATTTTCACTCGACCATGAAAATGGTGATATTCCGCTTTATCAACACTCATTTCCTGAACGGGTTTTTCCACCTTTATTTAGCTTACTGAATACTCTGTTAGAAACGAGTTTACCTTCACGGGTGATTAGTATTGCTCTTGATAAAGAAGGGCCTTTCTGGCGTGGCGAATTGCATGATCCTCGCCTACGCGAAGACGCTGATTTCTATCTTTCAGTACGTTCTGCATTGCCGGCTCATTTGTTGATCACTCAATTTCCATTGCTTTGTAAAGCGGGTAGTAATGACGATGTTGCTAGTGTGGTTAACGTCGCACTTAATGGTATTCCATTACAACCGTTAACACATGTTCCTGCTGCTATCCCGCTGCGTTTAGAAAATCACTATTTTGCACTTGAACTCAATAATTCAGCTGGTCAAGCCATGCTCTCTTCAGGTCACTGTGCTTTTTATGTGCCAGGAACATTAGGTGAAATTCAGCTAGAACTTTTTGCGGTACTTCGCTCATGATAACGAATACAAGAACAGCTAAAAATAACATGATTGATATGCTTTTTGCTGATACTTGGTTAATGGTATGTCAGCTACGTCAAGGTGCTGAAATTACTGATGGCAAAGCTTTCTATCGGCGTGTCTGTGAACATATTGATAAAACACGCCAACAACTCACAGAAAAAGGCTATTCCCAATCCGCCATCGAAAATATGCTTTATGCACAATGCGCGTTAATTGATGAAAGCGTGATGAATCGTACCGAGCGCGATGACGGTTACATACAGTGGATACAATCCCCATTACAAGCCAAGTATTTCAATACATTAGAAGCGGGTGACAAACTATGGGATAGATTGCGTAATCTATTAAATGAGCCAGCCCCAGATCAGGATGTACTTATCTGTTTTCACCGTGTGATCACACTGGGTTTTGTTGGTAAATATCGCCAAACCAATGCACCTGAACGTGAACAAATTATTGAGCTACTCAATACTCAACTTCCCGCCTATGCACTATCAAATGATTTACCTTTAGTGATGAAACCCAAGCCTCGTATGAATCGTCGTCATATTTATTGGTTAGGTTGGTTTGGAGGAATTGTGGTGCTTGCCATGCTGTGGTGGGGTTTTTCTGTGTCATTAGAAAATTTACTTCAACAATGGGTCATACAAGGAAAGTGATGCAAAAAAATAGGATAAAACAGTGTATTACATTGTTTTCAGCAAGCTTATTATTGTGGTTGCTTTGGGGATTTTGGTCTTTTGGTAAAGAGATCTCCTATTTTCTGACGGCCCTTATTTGTATTGTCACACTCACTTTATGCATCTGGTTTTTCCGTCAGCAAAAAAGTCCCCCCTACCTTAAAAATGCGCTTACAAATCTGCTCCCTCCTGATAACTATCAAGGCGCTGTTATTATCGTTTGTGGTCAATCACAAATGCTTTTTCATGAAAACCAGACCTATCGGGAAACAGCGAAAGGTTGGTATATTCGCGCTGCTTCTCCTATTGATTTGATCAACATCACTCAACATATTGTTGATATTGCCCCCTTACAACTACGTCAATTATCACTGTTATACGCTTTATTACCTGAACAGCAATTACAGCAAGAAGAAGTGACTCAAGAAACACTTAATTGGCGTCGTGCTATTCATGAAAGCAATAAAAAAACAGGTAAAACATTACCTTTTTGGGTGACACTTTATCTTAACTCTCCAGTAAATTATCTCAATTCACATTTTGATGACATAACACCGTGGATAACCTATTTAAATGACCAACCAGAGTTACTTGTTATCTCTGATAACCTGGCAACTCAATCTATTTCGACATGGTTATCACAAAATAGAGAGCAAACCGAAAACCAACTCACCATGGCTCTCTGGCTTGATCAATTACTTGCTTGGTTAAAAAGTGAATTTATTCCTCTGCTTACTGTTGCTCAATCAGGTTCCCCGAGTCTCATTCCCGTTGCTTGGGCAATGCAATTTACAACGGTTCCTACCATTTCAAATAATAGTTGGGCTCAATTTATTCACCATAAAACCACGTTATTTCCGGCGATTATCAAAACATCAAATAATAATGACGAATTACCCTTACCAGATATAGTGATCGATAAACTCACTTACGATGTCAATTTATTAAAAATAGAAACTACCTTTGGTGTTGTTGGCATGATTTGTGGATTATTTCTTATTGGTGCACTCTCTGGTAGCTATCACCATAACAAGCAATTAATCTACGATAATAGTAATGATATCAAGCACTTTAAAAGTATTAGCGATGAGAATTTAGAACCTAAAAAAGTGGCTTATCAACAGTTACTTTCAGATGCAACATTTCTCTCTCATTGGCAACGAGAAGGTATTCCTGCTCGCTATTCTTTAGCGTTATATCAAGGAAATAACATCTTACCTTATTTGCATGCCTTGCTCAGTTCATGGGCTCCCCCACAACCACCAGCACCTATCATCGTACAAGACGTTCCTGAAATGGTGACGCTAGATAGTCTGGCTCTCTTCGCTTCAGGTCAATACAAATTAAAAAACGAAGCCACTAAAGTGCTTGTTGATGCGCTTATCAATATAAAAGCCAAACCTGGCTGGTTAATTGTTATTTCAGGGTACACCGACAACACAGGTAATCCCGATTTAAACCAAAAACTTTCTCTTAAACGAGCTGAAGCCGTGCGTGACTGGATGATTAAAACCAGTGATATAGCCCCCTCTTGCTTTGCAGTGCAAGGATATGGCCAACATCAGCCCGTTGCAGATAACTCAACACTAGATGGACGAGCTCGTAATCGTCGAGTTGAAATTCGCCTGATACCTCAAGCTGATGCTTGTCAGGTATTAGCTGATGACCTTACGCCACTGAAGGATGGTGGCAACTAACCCTTAAAAAGGAGATGTAATAATGGCTATTCCTGTATACCTCTGGTTAAAAGATGACGGTAATGCGGATATCAAAGGCTCTGTGAATGTTCAAGATCGTGAAGGGAGTATTGAAGTCGTTGCTCAAGATCACAACTTGTATATTCCAACAGATAACAATACTGGCAAATTAACTGGTACACGTATCCATACCCCATTTATTTTTGTCAAAGAAATTGATGCCTCCAGCCCGTATTTATACAAGGCAGTTACAACTGGACAAACGTTGAAAAAGGCAGAGTTTAAGTGGTATCGCATCGATGACGCAGGCCAAGAAGTTGAATATTTCAATACCACTCTTGAAAACGTCAAGGTAGTCAAAGTAGCGCCTAAGATGCACAACATCAAAGATCCAACCAAAGAGAAACACAATCACCTCGAAGAAGTGGAATTGCGTTACGAAAAAATCACTTGGACTTACAAAGACGGAAATATCATTCATTCCGATTCATGGAATGAACGCGCCACTGCGTAAAGTCGAAACAAACAGGCGGTTAACCGCCTGTTTTTAAAAACATTTAAACTAAAACACTATTAGCCATTTATACCCTAAATAATCAAGATGCTTGATGACCTTATGAGCCTCGGTCTATGGCTAAGGGCGGTAGCGTACCTAAATTCCCTCAATAGGGACTTCATTACTGGGAGAAAACATGGAAAATCAATCTGTCATGCTATTGCGTCGATTAAATCCTTATTGTGCAAAAGCGCTGGAAGCGGCAGCATCATTATGCCAAACTCGCGCCCATGCAGAAGTCACTATTGAACACTGGTTATTAAAAATTCTAGAGCTAGGTGAAAGCGATATCACTGTGTTAGCTCGTCGCTATGAATGGGATTTATCAGCACTCTGGCAAGACTTACTTGACGCAATTGATAAATTACCCCGCTCTGTATATAGCCGACCTCAATTATCCAAGCCTTTATTAGAACTGATTAAGAATGCCTGGGTAATTGCTTCTCTTGATGAAGATATCGAGCAAATTCGTAGTGTCCATTTACTTACGACAATGACTCGCCATCCAACATTAGTACAATTAGATGCACTCTGGCCTTTAATGACATTAGGTGAAACACAACTACAACGATTAAGACCTTTACTTGATGCCCAATCAGATGAAAGACCTGAAGTTCAACAAATTGCAGTGCATAATCATACGACTGAAAATAACCTAGACCACGAAAATAACGATCAACCTTCAACTTCCCCTGACAACGCCATTATTGGTCATACATTAAGTGAAGCGTTACTCACTGTATTAAATAAGTTCACGATTGATGTCACTGAGAAAGCGCGTCTTGGTGAGATTGATCCTGTATTTGGTCGTGACGATGAAATTCGTCAAATGGTCGATATTCTCTCTCGTCGTCGTAAAAACAACCCTATTCTTGTTGGTGAGCCTGGTGTAGGCAAAACAGCACTTGTTGAAGGGCTTGCACTGCGAATTGCTGAAAAAAATGTCCCTATCAGTTTACAAACCACCTCATTACGTACTCTGGATTTAGGCCTCTTACAAGCAGGAGCGGGAGTCAAAGGCGAATTTGAACAACGACTCAAAAATGTTATTGATGCTGTTCAACAATCACCTACACCAATTCTACTTTTTATTGATGAAGCGCATACCATTATTGGTGCCGGTAACCAAGCTGGTGGCGCAGATGCCGCTAACTTATTAAAACCAGCATTAGCACGTGGTGAATTACGCACAATCGCAGCAACCACTTGGTCGGAATACAAACAATTTTTTGAACGTGATGCCGCATTAGAACGCCGTTTTCAAATCGTAAAAGTTGATGAACCCGATGATGAAAAAGCCTTTTTAATGCTACGAGGGCTTAAATCGCGTTATGCAAAATATCATGGTGTACATATTACCGATGATGCCGTAAAAGCTGCTGTAACGTTATCACGTCGTTATTTAACAGGTAGGCAACTTCCCGATAAAGCGGTGGATTTACTTGATACAGCAAGTGCAAGAATTCGCATGAGTTTAGATACATTACCTGAAGAGCTTACCCGAATTAAAGCCAAACGTTATGCGCTAGAACTAGAACAAAAAGCGATACTCGATGACATCACTATTGGTAATTTAACTAATCAAACAAAATTATCTGATTTATCTTCTCAAGATGCCCAATTAGCACTTCAACTCGAAACACTAGAACAACGCTTTGAACAAGAAAAAGAGATTATTTGTCAGTTAATTGACAGCAGACAAAATCCTGAAAATGCAGAGCTTTCAGCACAACTTCAGCAACAACTTATTCAATTACAACAAGACGCTCCATTATTAAATCCCGATGTTGATGTTTGTACGGTAGCAACAGTTATTGCTGATTGGACAGGCGTTCCGCTTTCAAGCCTACTTAAAGATGAGCAAATTGGCTTATTAGAGTTAGAAAGTAACTTATCAAAATACGTTGTAGGACAAGACAACGCATTGTTAGCGTTAGCTCAGCGTTTACGAGCATCAAGAACCGGATTAGTTTCTGAAAATGGACCTCAAGGTGTCTTTTTATTAGTGGGTCCTAGTGGCGTTGGTAAAACAGAAACCGCACTTGCACTGGCGGAATGTCTGTTTGGTGGCCAAAAATCGTTAATCACAATTAACATGTCTGAATATCAAGAAGCCCACACGGTTAGTCAATTAAAAGGTTCTCCTCCAGGTTATGTCGGATACGGTCAAGGTGGTGTATTAACGGAAGCAGTCAGAAAACGCCCTTATAGTATTGTATTACTCGATGAAGTTGAAAAAGCACATCGTGATGTATTAAACCTGTTCTATCAAGTGTTTGATAGAGGCTTTATGCGTGATGGTGAGGGGCGTGAAATTGATTTTCGCAACACAGTTATTTTAATGACCGCAAATTTAGGCAGTGATTATTTAATGCAACAACTTGAAGAGTCGCCATTAAGCACCGATAGCGATTTACAAGAAACGCTTCGCCCTATTTTGCGTGAACATTTCCAACCTGCACTACTGGCACGCTTCCACACATTAATTTACCGTCCTCTCGATGCAACAGCACTACGCATTATTGTTGAGATGAAATTAAAAAATGTGATCAAGCGACTTTATACCCATTATCGATTAACAGGTATTGTCGAAGAAACGCTCTACGATACCATTGTTGATGCTTGTTTATTACCAGACACTGGCGCTCGAAATATCGATAGTCTGCTTAATCAACAAATTCTGCCTATATTGAGTCAACAGTTACTATTACGCCAAGCCAGTGCAGAGAAATCACAGTATGTCATTTTAGGTTTTAATGAAGAAGAAGGTATTACGTTGAGTTTTAGTGATGAGTGGCCAACAAAAAAACAGGTATTAGATAAACAACAGGAGATTGAAGAATGAGCATAATTGATCTCGTAAAAAATACACTGATTGGACAAAATCGCTACCATCTTAATGTGCAAGGTTGTGATGTTTTATTTGATGTTGAACATTTCACGGGTCGTGAAGCAATTAGCGATACCTATCATTATCAAATTACCTTTACTTGCCAAGCTCAGGATTTACAACCGCAACAACTGTTACGTCGTAGTGCAACATTATCCTTTACGCCACCCATCAATAGTATGGTGGATTTAATCGACCAAGAGCCCATCACTAAACAAGTTCATGGCGTTATCACACAATTTCGGCGTCTATCAGGCTCGGTTGATGAAGCCCGTTATCAACTCGTCATTGAGCCTGTTTTTGCCTTATTACGTCATCAGATACGTTCTCATCGTTTTTTCCTTAATCAGTCTGTTCCTGATGTCGTTAATCAAATTTTACGTGAGCATAATTTTAAAGATTGGGAATTTGAATTTACACTTAAAAATGAATATCCCAAACGCGAACAAATCAACCAATATAATGAAAGTGATCGTCAATTTATCGAACGACTATTAAGTGAAGTCGGTATTTTTTATTCGTTCTATTTGCAAGATCAAACCCAAACTGAAGTTATTCGTTTTGCCGATCGTCAAAGTGCTTATACCTTTGATAAAACTCTGCCTTTAAATAGCCCATCAGGCATGAATGATAATCACCAAGAAAGTGTGTGGGGATTATCATTACATCATCAAGTGGTTGAGCAAAATGTACTAACCAAAGATTACAACCATCGGCAAGCTCAAGACACCTTGATTTCAGCAGTAACGGATATGACTCGTGGTGAAGGTGAGGAGATACATTATGGTGAAGTTTATCACTATCAGGCTAGACATCTTTCTCGCGGTGATAAACTCAA
The DNA here is from genome assembly GCF_030286765.1 of Proteus faecis. Taxonomy (NCBI): domain Bacteria; kingdom Pseudomonadati; phylum Pseudomonadota; class Gammaproteobacteria; order Enterobacterales; family Morganellaceae; genus Proteus; species Proteus faecis. The sequence continues at coordinate 127,041 of NZ_JASVWV010000002.1, read as the reverse complement.
TCCAGAAGCAGAAACCGCAAACTTTTGGGCTCGGCTTGATCATGAGCGTTTTTTAACTCGTCAAACGCGCTTAAAAGGCGAAAGTAATGCAGATTCTTTATCACCGCTACAAGTGCTTTCTATCACTGATAACGCAATACCTTCATCATTACCGTCTGTGTTTCAATCACCAATTTTAATCACTCGTCTACGTTTTAGTGGTGGTCGAGAAAAAGCGCTTCAAGTCCGATTTAATGCGATTCCTTACAGTGAAACCCTTTGCTGGCGCCCGGCCGTTAAACCTCGCCCAATTATCACAGGTACACTCACTGCACGTATTACCAGAGCTAAAGATAACGATATTTATGCGCATCAAAATGAAGATGGCTTTTATTGGGTAAAATTTGATGCCGACCGTGATGAAAAACCGATGGGTTATGAAAGTATGCCAGTACGTTTGGCAAAACCTTATGCCGGCGATACCTATGGGATGCATTTTCCATTAATTCAAGGCACAGAAGTTGCTATCGCCTTTCATGAAGGCGACCCTGACCGACCTTATATCGCCCATGCGCTTCATGATTCGCGTCGTCCAGACCATGTAACCGACAAAAATAATACCCGAAATATTATTCGTACACCGGCTAATAATAAGCTACGTATGGAAGATAAACGCGGTGAAGAACATATTAAAATCAGCACTGAATATGGCGGTAAATCACAATTAAATTTAGGTCATATTGTCGATGCTAACCGTGATAAACGAGGCGAAGGTTTTGAATTACGCACCGATAGTTGGGGAGCAATAAGAGCAGGTAAAGGGTTATTTATTAGTGCAGATAATCAAGCCAAAGCAGGTGGTGAAGTGCTGGCGATGGAGGAGGCGCAATCACAACTCACGACTGCATTAATAGAAATGCAAACCTTAACCCAAAGTGCAGAACATGCTAGTGCTCTCGCTGCTAATATCCAGCAACAGCAAGAAAGTCTAGAAAAAAAATTAATCCAATTAAAAAAATCAGTGCTATTAGCCACTGCGCCTGACGGAATAGCACTAACTAGTGGTGATAATTTACAACTGTCTGCTGAAGAAAATCTAACACTAACAGCAAACCAGCAAGTTGATATTGGAGCTTTTAAAAAATTCACTTTAGCAGCTGGTGAAATGATGAGCTTCTTTTCCAGAATGGGAGCAAAAATCTTTGCCAAAACAGGTGATATAGAAATTCAGGCACAAGACGGTCGTCTATCAACATGGTCTACACAAGATTCGGTCATAAGTAGTGGTAAAAAAATGGTGTTGTCAGCTCAAGAGGAACTCCTCTTATCTTGTGGTGGCGGATATATACGAATTAAAGATGGAGATGTAGAAATTGGTGGACCTGGAAAGTTATTAATTAAAAATAATGGTATTCAAAAATTAGGCCCACAAAGTATAGAAAGTGCCATGAAATCTTTTTCATCAGAGGAATTTAGTGAATGGTTTGTTATTAAAAACCCACTTTCAGGAGAACCGATAGCTAATCAGCGTTATCAAATTACATTACCGAGTGGAGAAATTATAAAAGGCATTTCTGACTCCGAAGGTAAAACAACTCGTATAAATTCTAATGCAATAAACGACATTTTAATTAAATTATTACCTTATGGAGAAGGTGAATAATGAAATATAAATTACCCTACTTTTTTATTTTACTTTTATCATTTTCATCATTAACCGGCTGTCTATCATTAAAAGAAAAAGCTGCGATTAAAGCGGAGCAAGATAGAGCCGAACAACAACGTTTAATTGACGAAGAAATTAAAAGCTATGGCCCACCCACCGTCATTTATCGTATTGATGACCATCGTTTTTTTACCTTAGAAAAATATAATGAAAGGCGCAGTGGATCGACCTATTACAACAATACTCAAAAAGGAATACATCAAGAATTAATTCGATCCTCGGCTTGTCGTTATCAAGGTCGCTTAATTTGGGCAACCGAACGCGACGATGCTTTTGCTTTTCCGGGGGTATTGAGTCGTGTAACCAGTCGTTGCGCAGGAACAAAAACAGGTTGCGTTAACGCTATTCTTGTCACTTTAGATGGTGGAGAAAACTTTAGGCCCACAAATGGGGGGTTTGGTGGTAATACTGATCATCCCGGTTACTACTCTTCTTTTTTTGATATTATTGTGACCGATGAGGGGTTTTATTTAGGAAAATCAACAGCTTCTCGTTTAAAAAATGATAATCTTGATGACCCTTGGTGGCGAAAGTTTTATTTTGATCCTACCGATTCAAATTATGTTCATAGTAGTCTCGGGGATAAAGAATCCCCCTCTTCAACACTAAAAACCCCTTCAGGGCAAACTCGTTTTGATTGCAGTGCCCCTTCTATTTACCCTATTTCACAGGCAGAAAAATGATGAATACTAACCCCATTGGTTAGCTCCTGATAAAAGATCATCATTAACTTAAAAATAAAACAGCATCATCTTAATAAGGACAACCCATGTTATTACATCGACTTAAATTTCCCTTACTGTTTATTTTGAGTGCCACACTATTAACCGGCTGTTTATCATTAAAAGAAAAAGCTGCGATTAAAGCGGAGCAAGATAGAGCCGAACAACAACGTTTAATTGACGAAGAAATTAAAAGTTATGGCCCTCCCACCGTCATTTACCGTATTGATGACCATCGTTTTTTTACCTTAGAAAAATATAATGAAAGGCGCAGTGGCTCGACTTATTACAACAATACTCAAAAAGGAATACATCAAGAATTAATTCGATCCTCGGCTTGTCGTTATCAAGGCCGCTTAATTTGGGCAACCGAACGCGATGATGCTTTTGCTTTTCCGGGAGTATTGAGTCGTGTAACCAGTCGTTGCGCAGGAACAAAAACAGGTTGCGTTAACGTTATTCTTGTCACCTTGGATGGTGGGAAAAACTTTAGGCCCACAAATGGGGGGTTTGGTATTCATACTGATCATCCCGGTTACTATTCTTCTTTTTTCGATATTATTGTGACCAATGAAGGATTTTATTTGGGTAACTCATCATCTTCTCGCTTAAAAAATGATAGCCTTGATGATCCATGGTGGCAAAAATTTTATTTTGATCCCTCCGATTCTAATTATGTCCATGATGATATAGGTGACGAAGAAATACCTTCAAATAATTTAAAAACCCCCTCAGGGCAAACTCGTTTTGATTGCAGCGCCCCTTCTATTTACCCTATTTCACAGGCAGAAAAATTATGAGCAATAGTAAGCCAACCCGTTGGCTAAAACCCAAGGAATGCCTTGATGGTAGTCAAGAATGGCGTTCTATCACCCATGCTGCCAATATTGGAGCAGAAATCCATGCTAAACCCCACTTACCCGGAATTATTATTTTTGTTCATGGGGTGAACTCAGAAGGAGAGTGGTATGACGATGCTGAACGAGAACTTTGTTCAGGGCTTAATGAACGCTTAAATTTAACCAATACTGCATACAAATTAAAAGAAAATAAATATTATCAACCCAAATTTATCTTAGATAAAAAAAATTATGATAATAGCCATTATATTTATAAAGAACCCATTCGAACCTTAACCAAACTGGGCAATTCCCCGGTGATCCGTTTTTATTGGGGATATCGTGCAACGGATGACGATTTAGGTCAGTATTGTATTCCATTAAAAAATAAAGCCGGAGAAAGCTATCACCGCTTAGTCAGTGAAATACTTAACCCCGAATACAGTCATGAAGATAAAAGATATTGGACCTCCGAAGATATAAAAAAATACAATATCGTACAAGAATACAACTCTCTGCCTTATCGTAAAAAACGCCTCTTTATTAATGAAAAAATTAAACATAAAGGCCCTTTTTTCTGGGGTGGAGGGCCATTTCAAAATGGCTGTAATAATTTAGTCAGTTTATGGAGTAAGAGTGGCTTTAGCAATCTCGCGATGTTATGGACCGTGATCCCAACGCCAATCCCTTTTAATGTACAGACCGTTAACCCTGAATCAGACCGGTTATTAACAAAGTCTCCTCCTCGTCACTATTATGCTCATGCTGTAAAACGGCTAGCCAATTTAGTCAAGAAAATACGTGAATACAATTCCCATGATACCGTTACCATTATTTCACACAGCCAAGGCACGATGATAGCGTTAGCCGCAGCAGCGATTGAAGCTCCTGATAGCCTCTTTGTTTTAAATTCTCCCTATTCTACCGAAGATAAATTCTTAAATAGCTACTCTTATATTTACAGTGAAAATATTGATCAAGCACAGCGTGAAGCCACGCTAAAAGCAATCATTAATAAGATCGCAAAAAACAAAAATAGATTAAAGGGATCGCCTTGTGGATATTCAAGTCTAGTTGTCGGAGAAAGTGAAGATAAAAAAAGTTGGACTCCTGATGTAATTATATATAAAGGGAATAAGCTTGATATTAGAGATAACGAGAATAAAGAAAATAAAAAAAATATCGAAATAAATAAGGAAAAATTCACTAAAGGTGAATTTATTAAAGAAAGAGATAATCACGGGCGGTTCTATATTTATTGTAATCCACACGATCGCGTAATGGGCTCATCACCGTTAGAAAGTATTGGTTGGTGCCCGCTTCCTAATACTAAAGAAAGAGGACAAATACAGCATCATCCATTATTTGACCTTGAGCATCCACCCTATATCAGAATGCTGGCACGTAATACGCCTTGTGGTGGAAAACCTAACCCAAAAACCATATTTACTGATGCAAATAGGCGATTTAGTGATGGTAATACTTTCTGGGACAGTAATACCAAAACATTAGAAGGCTTAGCGTGGCCTGAACCTTCAGCGAATATTTCACTAAATATTAATGCCCCAGAAGTACCTCACCCTATTACACCAGACGAATTGGCAACTTTTGATGAAGATTTTACCGTAATAGAAAAAAAAGAGGAGAAACCAACCCCTGAAATTAATATCAATGCTGATAATCAGAAACAAGAGATACCTTTAGGCCAAGGTTATGGGCAAATTCTTTATGATGATGGATTAGATATCTACACTCCCAAAGATGCCGAATATTACTTCTATAAAGATCTCTATTCTTATCAACATCGTATTTGGGTTGAACTCACCCCAGAAGAGAAGAAAATACTCCAGAATAATCCACTATTAGATCCTCAAGAAAAAAATGCAACTACAAAATATGAAACATTAGAAGAGATGAGAACACGTATTCGCGAATATAATCAACGCCCTACTGATCATGGTACATTACCAAGAAATTCACTGTTTCTTCGTCGTGTAGTCACTTATGATTTACCTATTGGTTATTGTGAAATAGGTAGAAGTCCAGAAAAAATGGATGAGTTAAGAAAATATGCGGATTGGCTAAGTGGCTTAGATAGCTATATGGAGAAAGGTGTATTAGATATACCTGAAATGCCCGAAATAATAAAAAAGCCATAAAAGAAAAAATATTAATTATCTAAAAATCACTTTAAATAAATCAGCACAATTAAAAGGAATAAGCCATGTTATTGCATCGTATTAAGTTCTCATTACTGTTTATTTTTAGTGCCACACTATTAACCGGCTGTTTATCATTAAAAGAAAAAGCCGCCATTAAAGCAGAGCAAGATAGAGCCGAACAACAACGCTTAATCGCCGAAGAAATTAAAAGCTATGGCCCACCCACCGTAATTTATCGTATTGATGACCATCGTTTTTTTACCTTAGAAAAATATAATGAAAGACGTGAAGGGATCACCTATTACAACAATACAAAAAATAATATCCATCAAGAAATATTATATGGCTCAGCCTGTTTATACCAAGGACGCCTAATCTGGGCAACCGAGCGCGATGATGCTTTAGTTTTCCCTGCGGTACTGAGTCGAAAAACCGATCAATGTGCAGGCACTAAATGGGGGTGTGTTAACGCTATTCTTGTCACCTTGGATGGTGGGAAAAACTTTAGGCCCACAAATGGGGGGTTTGGTATTCATACTGATCATCCCGGTTACTACTCTTCTTTTTTCGATATTATTGTGACCAATGAAGGATTTTATTTGGGTAACTCATCATCTTCTCGCTTAAAAAATGATAGCCTTGATGATCCATGGTGGCAAAAATTTTATTTTGATCCCTTCGATTCTAATTATGTCCATGATGATATAGGTGACGAAGAAATACCTTCAAATAATTTAAAAACCCCCTCAGGGCAAACTCGTTTTGATTGCAGCGCCCCTTCTATTTACCCTATTTCACAGGCAGAAAAATTATGAATACTAACCCCATTGGTTAGCTCCTGATAAAAGATCATCATTAACTTAAAAATAAAACAGCATCATCTTAATAAGGACAACCCATGTTATTACATCGACTTAAATTTCCCTTACTGTTTATTTTGAGTGCCACACTATTAACCGGCTGTTTATCATTAAAAGAAAAAGCCGCCATTAAAGCAGAGCAAGATAGAGCCGAACAACAACGCTTAATCGCCGAAGAAATTAAAAGTTATGGCCCTCCCACCGTCATTTACCGTATTGATGACCATCGCTTTTTTACCTTAGAAAAATATAATGAAAGACGTGAAGGGATCACCTATTACAACAATACAAAAAATAATATCCATCAAGAAATATTATATGGCTCAGCCTGTTTATACCAAGGACGCCTAATCTGGGCAACCGAGCGCGATGATGCTTTAGTTTTCCCTGCGGTACTGAGTCGAAAAACCGATCAATGTGCAGGCACTAAATGGGGCTGTGTTAACGCTATTCTTGTCACCTTAGATGGTGGAGAAAACTTTAGGCCCACAAATGCAGGGTTTGGTATTCACACTGATCATCCCGGCTACTACTCTTCTTTTTTCGATATTATTGTAACCGATGAGGGGTTTTATTTGGGAAAATCAACATCAAAGAGAAAAGTTAATGATGACCTATACGATCCTTGGTGGCGTATATTTTACTTTTCACCAACTAAATCAAATTATGTTCATGATAATTGGGGAAAAGAAAAAGACCCAACTAGCGACTATAAAACACCCTCGGGTCAAACTCGTTTTGATTGTAGCGCCCCTTCTATTTACCCTATTTCACAGGCTGAAAAATTATGAATAATAGCAATCCAACCCGTTGGCTAAAACCCAAAGAGTGCCTTGATGGTAGTCAAGAATGACGTTCTATCACCCACGCGGCAAATATTGGGGCAGAAATTCATGCTAAACCTCATTTACCTGAGATTATTATTTTTATTCATGGGGTGAACTCAGAAGGATAATGATATGACGGTGCTGAAGAATATTTATGTGAAGGACTCAATAAACGGTTAAATCTACCTAAAATGCCGGAAATAATAAAAGAATCATTAAAGAAAAAATATTAATTATCTAAAAATCACTTCAAATAAATCAGCACGACTAAAAGGAATAAGCCATGTTATTGCATCGTATTAAGTTCTCCTTACTGTTTATTTTGAGTGCCACCCTATTAACCGGCTGTTTATCATTAAAAGAAAAAGCCGCCATTAAAGCAGAGCAAGATAAAATTGAACAACAACGTCAATTAGCCGAATTGCGGAAAACCTTTAAACCGCCCGTGGTCATTTACCGTATTGACGACCATCGTTTTTTTACCCTTGAAGAATTTAATGAAAAACGAGAAGGCTATACTTTTTATAACAACACGCAAACGCAAGCCCACTTTAAAGTGTATAACGGTTCGGCATGTAACTTTCGTGGCCGTTTAATTTGGGCAGCTACACAGGATGACTATGTTGCTTTTCCTGCTACATCCAGTAATTGGCATGGCTGTGCAGGTCGGCGTGATGGCTGCCAGAGCTCGGTTTTGCGCTACTACAAAGGAAAATTAGTGCCACTCATTACGCCAGTGGGTAGTAAAACACTTAAACCCGTTAATGAAATGAAAAATTTTACTCTTGTAGTAACTGATACTCATTTCTATATTGGAAAAGGTTACAGTGCTTCTCCTCAAAAAGAACCATTAAGTGATTTATATTGGAAAAAATACCCTTACCCAACACCAGAAGAAGTAGAAAACAACACATGGAAACCTCATACACTAGAAACTCCATCTGCTAAATTAAGAACACCTTCAGGACAAACTCAATTTGATTGCAGTGATCCCTCTATTTCCCCCATGTCAAAGCTGGGGGATTATGGTGTGGATTATCGGTTAGTAAAATAGATTTACTTTAATACTCCCGCTTATCTATTCTATTTAAAAGATAAAAATGATGAATCAAGAAAATATCAAAACCTCTAGGTTATTAAAACCTAAAGAATGCCTTGATGGTACCCAAGAATGGAAATCAAGTACTCATGCGTCTGATATCGGTGGAGAAATTCATGTTAAACCCCATTTACCTGGCATTATTATTTTTGTTCATGGAGTTAATTCAGAAGGGGAATGGTATGAAGATGCTGAAAAACATTTATGTGAAGGATTAAATAAACGGTTAAATCTCCCTGAGAAATTTAAATTAAAAGCTAATGAATATTATGAAAATGAATTTAAAGCTAATAAAAACAAAATTGAAGATAGTCGATATTATAATCAATATAACTCTCATGAAATTGAAATATTAAATAACTCCCCAATTGTTCGCTTTTATTGGGGATACCGTTCTAATAAAGATGAAATAAAAAAATACGATATACCATTAAAAAATAAAAAAGGAGATAGTTATCTTCGGCTCGAGAAAGAGATTATTGCGGAAAAATATGATGAATATTCCTCCTTCACTGAAACTAAAGACGATCATTATGATCCTTATTTATTAAGTAGTGATAAAGAAAAAAAGCTATTTATTTCACAAAAACTGAGTAAACAACATGGTATTTTTTATTGGAATGGTGGACCTTTTCAAAATGGCACTAATCAATTAGTCAGCTTATGGAGTGAATTTGGGTTTAATCGTGCGCCACATATAAGAAATAAAGTTCCTTTGCCCCTTGATTTGCAATGGTTCAATCCCGAATCTGACCGTATACTTGCAAGCTGTCCCCCCCGCCATTACTATGCCCATGCAGTCGGAAGACTTGCAAAATTGATCAAGATGAACCGTGAAAATAACCTGTATGATACCGTCAGTGTGATTTCTCACAGCCAAGGCACTATGATCGCTTTAGCCGCTGCCGCCATTGAAGCCCCAGATGCACTTTTTGTATTAAATTCCCCTTATGCTTTACATGATTACAGTTTAAACGCCGTGTCTTATCCGCCGGATGAACAAATTAGTGCAGAACAACGAGAAGCCACACTTCAAGCCATTATTAATAAGGTGGCTAAAAACAAGGATAAGCTTAAAGATCATCCTTGTGGTTATAAAGGCCTTGTAGTAGGGCTAAATGAAGAAGGAAAAAGTTGGTCACCTAAAGATAAAATTCGAAAAGTAAATGATAACAATGCGACCTCACAAGGCAACCCACTTAAATTAACTGAAAATGATTTTATTCAAGAAAGAGACAACCATGGAAGAACCTATATCTATTGTAATCCGCATGATCGTGTAATGGGGGCATCTCCTCTACACAGCATTGGCTGGAACGGTATTCCTAATGTATTTAATTGCAAAACAAAACAATATTCTTTCTCACCCTTTTTTACTAATCAAGCAGAATGTACATTATATGTCCGTATATTAGGTAGAAATATACCTTGTGGAGCACCTCCAGATTCACCAACTGATGCCAATAAAAGTACTATTTTTTGTGATGACAAAAGCCAATATTGTGATGGAACCTCTTTTTGGGAAAATAATACTAAATCCACACATTATATGACATGGCCTAAACCAGACAAAAATACCAAAATTTATATTAATGGTCCCGAAGTACCAAATCCCATCCAAAGCAATGAAATGCTAGAATTTGATGAAACTTATACAAATGGTATTACGGATTTTGATGCAGCAAGACAAAATAAAGGACTTTATGGCTATGGATTTGGTCAAGTTGACCCTATTGAAAATAAACCCATTGATTCTGATTATTATTATTTAATTGATTTTTATGATTATGATCGTATCCAAATTCCTTTTACCGAAGAAGAAAAAAAAGCCCGTAGAAGTGATACTAACCTTACCCCTAATGAAAAAAATGAAACACATCGATTCGAAACACTAGAAGAAAGCAGAGAGAGATTTCGTACTTATATACAACGTGGTACTGACCATAGCTCTTTGCCTAAAAATGAAAACTTTTTAAAACGCGTTGTCGCTTATGACTTACCCATTGGTTATTGTGAAATCGGCAAATGCCCCGAAAAAATGAATGAATTAAGAAAATTTGCAGATTGGCAAAGTGGCTTAGATATCTATATGGAGGAAGGTAAATTAGATCTACCTGAAATGCCAAAAGAAATATCTAACCCTGATTTATCAAAAATTAAATAATCAACTTGGAGAGAATAAAATGAAAAATATTATTCGATTAGGTGATCCTACATCACATGGAGGTAAAGTTATATCATCAAGTGCTACTCTTATTGTTGATGGGAAAAATGCCACTCTTCTTTATGATACTGTTTCATGTCCTCTACACGGAAATAATCAAATTATTGAAAGTAGTTCACATTATAATGAAAATGGTAAAGGGATTGTATTTGATGGTTGTAAAACACAATGTGGTGCTATTGTTTACTCAAGTTGTAATGATATGGAGATATAAATGAAATATTGGATACCTCCATACAATCCTCCACCTTGGAAAAACAAACCATTTCCATTATTAACTTTAAGTACCTTTATAATATTTATAAATTCAGTTTACTTTTTAATTTTAAAATTAACATTAAAGATTGACTTTAAAAATTATATAATGAGTAATGATGGTTTTATATTATCTTCAATTATTTTCCTTTTTTCATTCTTTTTAATATCTGCTTATACCTTATTTTGGGAGATAAAGAAAACACTATATATTTATTGGTGTTTTTGGCAAGCGGATTTATTAACCAAATGGATTAAATCAAAACAAGATAATTTATATTTAATTTATTCAAATATAATATCTAATAATCCATCAATTATTTCTAACTTCAATAACGAAAAATCATTTGAAAAAACAGAGCTAAAAAATAGATTAATAGATTTAGAAAAAGAAGGAGTGGTTGGTGAAGAAAGAGTTTTTTATATAGTGAAACTTTTAATAAATAGTATCAAGGATATAAAAATCAGTAAAAATGAAAACTATTTAATTATAATAAATAGTTTATTTGAACAGAGTGATTTTATAAAAAATAAATTAAAATCATTTTTTGATGACTACTTAAATAATTGTGAGTTCATCTTTCAAAAAAAACCAAACTATAGCAAACAATTAAATTTAATTAGAAAAAAGAAAGCAACTACATTTATTTTCTCAATTAATAACTATTCATTGTCTACTAATGAAGAAAATGAATTTGCAAGTTTAATTATACTATCTCATAACCAAGAAAAGAGATTTTTAAAATTATTTCAACCAATGCCATTTAATATGGATAATATAGATGAAAGCATCAAAACAATGACATTAATTCAACAACAAAGTAATAAGGATATAAAACAGGTTAATTTCATTGGTATTGAAGAAGTAAATTCAAATAATATCATGTTAAAATTAAGAAGCGAAAAGAGTTGTCAGTTATCTTTAGAAAACCACACTCAAGGTTGCTTTTTTAATGAATATATAGATAATTATAAAGAATTATCTATATTTCATTTATTGGCTCTAATTTACTTATCAAGATTTAAAGAAACTAGTCAGCTTTTATTTTATAAATCAGATAAAAACTATTATTGCCAAACAATAGGAGTTCAAAAATCACACATTGACAATCATTACTGGAACATATCAAAACCATTATTTCCACTAGGTACTCTTCTGGTTGGTTTTTTTGCTCTTATTTCAGTCATTTTTAAGAATATAATTGACCACGTCGAATTTAACAGTGAAAGAATAATAATCACATCAACCTCCTTTCTTTTTACTATCATAATAATTAGTGTAATTAAAAAAATTTATATTAATTTTTACTGGAAAATTCATTTTTTAAACACGCTTAACAAAAAATGGAATTTATGATGAAATCAAAAATAACACGCTATCTTTCACTCTTTGTCATTATTTCAATAATTTCATTAGCTACAATTTTGTTCTTATTTATTATTTTTAATAAAACATCTATCACAGTAACTCAATCGTACTTAATGATTGGTTCAGTTATTTTCTCCTTAATAGTGCTTTTTTTCCTTTCTCGCTACCTTAAACCTAATATAATTATGGATATTGAAGCTAATGATAAAAAAGATAAGATAAACAAAAAAAATGACAGAGTAAATGATTGGAATAAATATATAAAAGAAAACTACTCATTTACTTACAAGTCAAAACTATCAATCCAACTCCTTATCGGCTCCCCCCTTTCTATAGAAAAACTCACTCCCAACCTAACAACGGATATCTGGCAAGAAAATAACGGCACATTGCTTATTTATGGTGGCGATATCCATCAACCTATTGATGAAAATTTAATTCAAGATTTAAAACAACTGCGCCGACGTCGTCCGCTTGATGCGGTTATTTGGGTCTCTGAAAACAGCTTATCGCAACAACCATTGGGGCATTCTTTATTTAATCACTTAAACCCCGCCAATACAGACACCGCAAGCCGTTATTTCCACCAGCTCTTTCGTCAATTACGCTGGCAGGCACCTATTTGGCTATGGAACGTCAGTAATAGCGGTGAAATAACCGCAGATGAAACACCTACAGTACTGTATTCCGCCCCCTTAAAAGCCACTTCTGAAACACTTTCTAATAACTTAAAAACACTTTTACCTGCATTAGTAGAACAAGGTACACACGCTGTCTTTGCACAATCAAACACATACCTATTTACTGGCGTTAGCCCGTTTTCTACAACATGAAGGATGTGAAAAACTCGCCAATAACTTGGCGCCACTTTTATCGGGTTATCGCTCATTACCCTTTGCAGGCATGCTCTTTAGTACACCTGTTCGTGAGAATTTATCTTTATCTTCCACGATATCGTTAAATAACCAATGGACAGATAATACACACTGGAAAGCCCTACTCTCTGCAAATAAACAGCTTCCACCACAATTAAAAGCTTCACCTTTAGGTTTAAATTCAAAACGCATTTTACAATATACTGCCGCAACGGCCATGACGTTGTGGGGTATTGGTATGGTGGTCTCTTACTTGATGAATCGCCAATTAATTACCCAAAGCCAACAACAAGCGCAATTAGCAACGGACAATCACCAATCTGAACTTGCGCGTTTACAAGCCCAATATGGTTTGCAACAAACCTTGGGGTTATTGAGTTATCGAGAACAGAATGCGGTGCCATTTTGGTTACGCTTTGGCTTAAGTAGTAATAGCTCATTGCTTAGTCATCTCTGGCCGGTTTATAGTCAATCTATGTTACCGTTATTACGGGATTCAACTCAGCATCATCTTGAAACTTATCTTCAAAGCTTTGTGCAGCTTCCCCCCGAAAGTGCTGAACGCACAGAAGGGGCTCAATCTGCTTATCAAACATTAAAAGCCTATTTGATGATGAGTGAACCGTCTCGTATCGAACCGGCTTTTTTTACTGAAAGCGTACTCAATATTTGGCATCAAAATGAAGATCTAAAAGAAGGTGAATGGCAAACATTAGGCACGGAGCTATTAACCTTCTATGCCGCTCAATTACCGTATCATAATGAATGGACTATCAAACCTAATCGCAATTTAGTCGCTGGAAGTCGCACTATCCTTATTCGCCAAATTGGTCAACGTAATGGCGAGTCTGCGCTTTATCAAAAAATCTTACAACAGGCACAGCATAACTTTGCAGAGATGACATTAGAGGATATGACAGGGGATACCGATGTCAGTTTCTTACTCAGCACCTCTGAAACCATACCCGGTATTTTTACGCGCAAAGCGTGGGAAGAGTCGATTGAACCGGCGATTAAAAAAGCCGTTCATGAAAGACGAGAAGAAATAGATTGGGTATTAAGTGATACACAAAAAGAGACCGATATTGATATCTCACCTGAAAAACTGCAACAAAATCTCACCGAGCGCTATTTTAATGATTTTTCGGGCAGTTGGTTAAGCTTTCTTAATGGCTTACAGTGGCGAGAAACACAGAGTTTATCCGATACGATTGATCAACTCACACTCATGAGCGATATCAGACAGTCCCCCATTATTGCGTTGATGAATACGCTTTCTTACCAAGGCAAAACGGGTCGTCAGCAAGAAAAGCTCGCTGACTCTTTTGTGAATTCCGCCAAAGACTTATTAAACAAAGAGCAACAACCGGTAATTAGCCAAAAAGCCGAGTTCACAGGTCCCTTAGAGCCTGTTTTTGCACCAATACTGGCGTTTACTGATCCGCAATCTGCAGTACAAAATAGTGATACATTAAGCTTACAAGCCTATCTCACACGGGTAACGCGAGTGCGTTTAAAACTGCAACAAGTGGTTAATGCCCCCGATCCCCAAGCGATGTCTCAAGCCTTAGCAAGAAGTGTTTTTGAAGGAAAAACGGTCGATTTATCAGAAACGCAAGACTACGGAAGCTTAATCGCCGCAAGCTTTGGTCAAGAGTGGAATGGATTTGGGCAAACACTACTGGTACAACCCCTATCTCAAGCATGGCAACAGCTATTAGCGCCGACTTCGCAAGGTATCAACACCCAATGGCGAAATGCGGTTGTGAATGATTGGAATAGCGCCTTTGGTGGACGTTATCCACTCAAAAATACGCAAAGTGAGATCTCACTGCCTCTTATGGCGCAATATTTACGCCCTGATAATGGACGTATTCAACGTTTTCTTGAAACTCACCTTAATGGTGTTTTACATAAAGAGGGGACACATTGGGTACCCGATACCACCAATGCTCAAGGCTTAACCTTTAATCCCGAGTTCTTAAAAGCCTTAGATAAATTAAGCTACTTAGGGGATGTGGTTTTTGCGAATGGTGAAGCACGCCTTTATTTTGAATTACGTCCGGGTACCTCTCCAAATATTATGCAAACCCATCTTATGATAGATAAACAGTCTCTTATCTATGATAACCAACAACCACAATGGCAACGCTTTGTCTGGCCAGCGGATACCGTTGCCTCTGGTGCATCACTGAGTTGGATCACAACCAATACAGGCACACGTATTTATGGCGATTATCGTGGCGTCTGGGGCATTATTCGTTTATTGGAAGATGCCAATATCACCCCTTATGCCGGTAGCACAAGCAGTTATTCAGTCAATTGGAAAACCTTAAATGGACAATCTCTTAATTACACCTTAAGAACAGAAATGGGTGATGGTCCAATTGCACTCTTACAACTCCGTAATTTTGTGTTACCGGAAAAGATTTTTTTGGATTAAATAAAAATCACATTCCCTAATATCTCAAAAGGAAATACGCTCACTATGTCCTTATTGGATACCTTAATCTCATCATGCTTTGCTGATGATACAAACAAAGTGCAACAACTTGCTCAACAACAAATCAATTTATGGGATCGTTGGCTATTACCCATTACGCCTAATCAACCTGTGGGTGATGATCCCAGCTATGAAGATGACTTTGAGCGCATGAAAGAAGAAGTCAATAAACTCTCTGGTGCCGATACGGAGCTTATTTGCTTACTTGCTGAAAATTTACTGCTCAATTCCTGCAAAGATGTGCGCGTTGTAACTTATTATATTTGGGCACGCTTGCACAAAGAAGGTGAACACGGACTTGCCGATTCTTTGGGGCTTTTGGCTGGATTGCTTATTCGCTATCACGACACATTATTACCGAGCCGAGCCACTAGTCGAAAATTTGCTTTAGAGTGGTTATCTGGGCAACGTGTTTTAGATAGTTTATCGCTTTATCCCGAGGTCGATCATAATGAATTTTCTCGTATTATCGCCTTATTAACCACCATTGAAACAGAGATTGAAACATGGAATGAAAATGAAAAACCACAATTTTCAGGATTATATCAAGCACTCGAAAAACGCCTAGCTCAATCAGGCGGGACAAATTCATTAGTCCCACAAAACATTAGCCGGACTGACCCAACTTACAACAGTCCTACCTCTCCTTCAATTTCACAGAGCACACCAATAGAGACCATACAGTCGGGTCGTGAATTATTAGATCAATCAAAAATGCTCGCTAATTATCTACGTAATCAATCTAATGGTTGGTTAGCAGGACATAGATTAATGAAAGTGGTGAGATGGGATACAATTCATCAACTTCCGCCACAAGATCAGCAAGGTCGTACTCGCCTTTCGCCACCAAGAACAGATGCAAGAGCACAACTTAAACGCCTCTATTTACAACAAAGTTGGGGGGAACTGGCGGAGCAAGCGGATAAGCTTTTTGCAGAAGGTGTTAACCATTTTTGGTTAGATGTGCAGTGGTATCTCTATCAAGCACTTAGTAAATCCCCTGCACCTTGGAATGCATGGTCTGATATTATAAAAAACGATTTAAAACAATTCCTTACTCGTCTTCCTGATTTAGAGAAACTCTCATGGGAAGATGGCACACCATTTGCCGATGAAGTCACATTAAGTTGGATAAAACAACAGGTTATGGAAGAAAATTTTGATGTCATGCAAGGATTATCAAATAATGTTTCTAATCAATCTGAAGATCAATCAATACTGGCATTAGAAACCGAAGCTATCACACAAGCTGATAATGAAGGTATAGACGTTGCATTAAAATGGCTACAACATCGCCCTGATATCAGCACTTCAAGACAAAAATGGTTATTAAACCTCATAATGGCACGAATAGCAGAACAATTTGCTCGCCACGATCTGGCATTAAATTTATTACGTGAACTCGATAAAAAAGCACTTTCTATGTCGTTAACACAATGGGAGCCCAACTATATTTTTGAAGTGAAAGCACGGCAGCTTCATCTTTTCCGAGCCAAAATTCAACGTAACACCTCAGATAAGCCCCGTATAGAACAACAGATGGAACTGTTACTCAGTGAATTAACTGCAATCGATCCCGTTCGCTCTGCAATTTTATATTCCTAATCTTTTACTCGAAAAATCAAGGTATCAAATTAATGGATGATTTAACCCTTCGCTATTTTGATGCAGAAATGCGCTATCTTAGAGAAGCCGCAAAAGAGTTTGCGCAAGCACATCCCGATAGAGCGGCAATGCTCGACTTAGATAAAGCCGGTACACCCGATCCTTTTGTTGAGCGTTTATTTGAAGGTTTTGCTTTCTCTATGGGGCAATTAAGACAAAAAATTGATGATGATTTACCTGAGTTAACAGAAGGTCTTGTCAGTTTATTATGGCCTCACTATTTACAAACGATTCCATCATTATCCATTGTTGAATTAGCCCCTGACATTCAAAAAATGAAAATGACGGATAAAATACCTGCTCAATTTGAGGTTCTTTCCCGCCCTATTGGTCCTAAAAAAACGATTTGTCACTATCGAACAACACAAGATTTAACGCTTAATCCAATAAAAATTGCTGCTGTAAATTTAACGACCGAGCCAGATGGGCGTTCAGCTATTCGGTTAAAATTTAAATGCAGTGAAATAATTAATTGGTCTGAAGTAAGCCTTCATGCTCTCTCGTTTTATTTATCTGGCGATATTCCAACAACTAATGCACTGCATTTAGCATTAACTAAACAAGTTGCCAAAACTTATCTAAAGCTTCCTCAGTCAAAAGATAGAATAGCAATCCCTCTCTATTTTTCACCAGGAGGATTTAAGAATACAGACACTCTTTGGCCTAAAGGAGACACCACATTTAGTGGTTATCAATTATTACTCGAATATTTTTCTTTCCGTGAAAAGTTTATGTTTGTTTCACTTAATGGATTAGATGATATCCATTTTCCTGAAGAAACATCTGAATTTGAATTAGATATTGTTCTCAATACATTGTGGGATAACACTCTTACATTAAATGAGGAAAATATACGTTTACATTGTGTCCCCGTTATCAACCTTTTTAATATAGAAGCCGATCCACTGACTGTTAATAGATTGGAAAGTGAATATTTATTACGACCTCGCCGTGTTCAAGATGGGCATACTGAAATCTATAGTGTTGATAGCGTATATGGTTCTCAACGTACAAATGAAGCAGTTTATGTACCCTTTACCAGCTTTCGTCATCGTGGTGGCATGTTACGGCATAATGCACCTGAACGTTATTATCACACCCGAGTGAAGCGTGGTGTTACGGGCCTTCATGATACTTGGCTGATACTAGGAGGGGAACAACAAGAGATTGATTTAGCAACTCAAACAGAAACCCTGTCATTACAACTTACTGGCACGAATGGGCAATTACCTCGCAAAGCACTGCAAAGTACCTTACTTGATAGAACAGAACAAACCTTACAGATCCCATTAACAGTATGTAATTTGTGCAAGCCAACACTTCCTCTTTATCCACCTTCAGAAGATCGCTTCCACTGGCGAGTGCTAAGCCATTTAGGTTCTAGCTTTCTTAACATGATGGATAATGCTGAAGTGCTACGAGGCACTCTCGCACTTTATGATTGGCGAGATGATGATATGAACCACAGAAAACTCGACGCCATTATTCATGTCGAACATCATTTAATTGAACGCTTTGAGAAAGGTTTTTTACAGCGAGGTATTGATATCGAAGTCACGATTGATAGCAATGGTTTTAATGGTGAAGGTGATATTCATTTATTTGGAGAAATGCTTAATCGTTTTTTTGCGCTTTATGCTGATGTTCATCTTTTTAATCAATTAACACTGATTATTTTGCCAACAGGAAAACGAATTCAATGGAAAGAAAGCCACAACCCACAGCTACCTCGCTGATTCAGGCTTTAGGCGATAAATTACCTTATGTAAATTTCTATCGCTTTTGCCAATTACTTGAAAAATCCAACCCCCAATTACCTGAATTAGGAAGTTCTCATGATCCGAAAACTGATCCTATTCGTTTTCGCCCACATCGTGGTATGGGGTTTCCTGCCACAGAGATCAAAGGAACTGATCCCCTAGACAAATATCGAAAAAGCACAATACCAAGCTTACATACTACTTTTTTGGGACTTTATGGTATTACATCACCACTACCAACATCTTACCTTGACGATATTGCACAATACCGTGATGGTACAGATTCACTCACTGACTTTTTAGATATTTTTAACCACCGTCTTACTACCCAATTTTATCGTATTTGGCGCAAATATTCTTATCCTGCGACTTTTGGAGAAGGAGGATCAGATAAAACATCGCAATATCTTTATGGCTTAATTGGTTTAGGTATTCCTGGTTGTGCTAATCATGTGCAATCACCTTTATCTCGCTTTTTAGCACTATTAGGGATCTTACGTTTACCAACACGTACAGCCGAAGGTATTAGTGCATTAGTAAAATTATTAGCACCATCAACAAAAGTCAGTATTGTACCTCATGATCCCCGAAGAATTGCACTCGACACTCCTACAATTATGTCGTGCTCACAACCTACAACATTAGAAAATAAACCCGTTTTAGGTCGTTATGCTATTGATGTAAATAGCCAAGTATTAATAAAACTACACACCGAAAACAAGGAAGAAGCAAAAGGTTGGTTACCTGATGGCAGCATTTATCAGGATTTTATGGCATTACTTCGTGTTTATTTGGGATCAAGAGTTAATGCACGACTACGTTTAACATTACCTAGACATTTATTACCTGATGCAACATTAAGTGCCTCTAAAAATCAAGGGGTACAATTAGGTAGAACCGCCGTTATGCGGCCTCACAGCCAGATTGAAAAAGCACGCCCAGCATCTTTTATCACCATTGGACTTGGTTTTTATCAATATCTAACACCCCGCACTCAACATTATAAAAGTGATGAATATGGCAATTATCAATTTTAAATCGCAAACATTCCTTTCTTCTGCCCGCCGATTAGCACTGCTATTTATTGTAACGTTTACAATTGCAGGTTGTGGTTTAACTCAAACCATCAGTGATGGTACGGTCTCTTTAACAAAATCTATTTTTTATAAACAAGTCAAAATATTGCATTTAGACTTTACCGCAAGAGAGGCACTTAATACTGATGATAATGGTTCATCACTTTCCGTCATTGTGCGAATATTTCAACTAAAATCAGCAGATACTTTTAATAATAGCGATTATCTTTCACTGTTTAATCAAAATAATGAGGTTTTAAAATCCTCTTTATTAGCACAAAAAGATTTACGTATTCGCCCTGGTGAATCTATTTCTCTCGATATGCCAATGGAAAAAGAAACTGAATTTGTCGCTATTGCTACAATGTTTCATACACCTGATGAAGCCAAAAACAACTGGCGAATTGTTATTCCGAAAAACGAACTCGATCCTGATAAAGCACGTAAAATTGTGCTTTCTGAAAACACACTAATATTACAACCTTTGGATAAAAAATAACGATGTCACAACCTTCACTCTATGAAATGCTAACGGGTTATTTTTCTGGGGGATTACCTGTTGACGCTATATCAGAAGAAGATCAGGTTATTCTTTCTATTATGGATAATATTCGTCGAATATTAAATTCACGAGCAGGAACATTAAAACATCTACCTGATTATGGTTTACCTGATATGAGCAAAATAATTCAAGGACTACCAGGAAGTTCACATAAAGTAATGTCTATATTATCAACAACATTACTAAAATATGAACCAAGAATAAAATCAGTCACACTAAGTATATTACCTGAAAATGAATTTGGAAAATTGTGTTATTCTTTAGATATTGAATTACATGAAAGAGGGCTTATACGTTATGGTACTGAGTTCTCACCTGATGGAAGAATATTTCTTCATCATTTAAAAAAACAATCTTATTTATCATAATGTTATTTCTTGCTACTTATTTTTAATTTTCTTTATTTAGATTTGTTTTTATCTTATTAAGATCATCAGTTACCTTGAGGAAAATATGAATTCTTACTTAGATTCACTTTCAATTGGAGGTGATCCTCGTGTATTTAATCAATTTATTGCTATTAAAGAAGAACTTGATAAACGTTTTCATCCAGCTCGCCCAGATATTAATTGGCAATATGTCCATGAATTGTGTATTTCTTTATTTAATCAAAATGGTGTCGATCTTCAAACTGCATCTTGGTTTGTTGTATGTCGCCAGAATCAAGCTGGGCTTGATGGTTTAAATGAAGGACTTTACCTTACTCATAAAATATTGATCCAACATTGGCAAACCTTATGGCCAGTACAAACACATACGCGTATCAATATTCTTTCGTCCTTAAGTCAACAGTTAGTCTCAGGTATTCGTGGAACGACTTTTGTTTATTCTGACCTGCCGATCCTTTATCAAATTGAAGAATTATTAAAAAGTATCAATCATCATCTTCAAATATTAGAAATTAAACATCTTGTTCAATTTGATTATCTAGAGAACTTAATTATTGCTCAAGCTAGGCAATTAGAAAATGCAGACACATTAGATAGTAATTTTAATTCTCCCGAATTATCTATTATTGTCAATAAAGAAGATGAGATCTCACCTCAAATTATCGATACGACTTTATCTACTTCCCTTAATGCCAATGAAAGTAATACGTCACCAAAAACCTATATATCCTCATCCATTTCATTACAAACTCCCATAAAAAAGACATGTCGGCAGGAGCTATGGCGAGGTATTTTAATTGGCACTCTAACCAGTAGTTTATTATTTTTTATCCTATTTTATTTTTGGTTATCTGAATTAAAAAATAACAATCTAACAGATGCTTTCCCCTATATTCCAACCATTAATTCCCACGCAGGCTCTCTTATTGAACAACAAACTGTAAATGGTAAAAATATAACAAAGACGCTCAATTCCGAACAAATTGATGTGATCAAAAAACGTTTAGATGAACTCACATTACTTTCTCCCACATGGGCACAGAGTTATGGGCTTGAAGTCATCAACTATTTAAACGAGCAGTATGAAGATAATCCAGAGCTTTTAGCATTTACACAGTTTTGGAAAAACAATCTAAAAATAAATGCCACCCCGGATGAACAACTCAATCAATGGTCTAAAGGTATGACTGAACTTGATGGATTAAGCCAAAGATTAGATAGCTTTGATGGTAATCCTAAAAATTACATCACAGGCTCTGAATTAAAATCTATTATTTTCAAAGCTCGCCAACATTTCAATCAAGCCAAACCTTTAGAAGAAGAATTACGCTTACTTGAGAAACAACCAACACAAAATTCAATTTCAGACTATGAATACCAAAAAATAGATAATCATTTTAAACAACTATTGAATCGATATTCATTATTACGTTCTAAATAAGTAACAATATGTTCTTGATAAGTAGTTTAATACTTATTGGTATTATTAGTTTATTTAGTAGCTGTATTACATTTTTACTTTATGGTAGTTCTACTTTTGTTACCCTCACAGATTTAATTAGAAATAAAACACAGCAAAAATGAATATATAAAAAATCAAAAGTAAATATTAAACGTTAAAATCCAAAAAATCATCATTACACTATTTTTTATAGTGATAGTAATATCCATTAAAAAGTAACCAATTATTACAGGATAATCTTTAAATTAAAAAGGAGGAAATAAGATGATAATAAACCATGCTATCATCTCATAATTATATAGCATAATTAAATCGTCATATAATGACAAAAAACAAAAAAATTTATTACATTCAAAAAAACAAGTAAAATTACGTACGTTTGATTGCGAAATAAACAAATTAGTTAATAAGATTTATCCTTATTATAAATACGTATTAATAAAACACACCCTACTTACATTTTGTTTCAATTAACAACACTAATAAATATTAAATTTTAATAAACTAATTACAATTAGATTTGTTAATCGTTTATATTTTAAGGTGTTTAAATGAATATAAAAAAATTTGTTATTTCATTGGCATTAATTTCTTTTAACGCACAAGCATTGATTATTAATGAAAATAATCCACCCGAGTATCAATCTTTTAAATCAAATTATTCTGATATGATTGAGTTGGCTAATAAATCGCGTTTACCACATCGGGTATTCTATACTTCACCAAGTACAGGCAAAAATGCACTATGGTTTGATGCTGTTAAACACGGTGATTTAAATGAAGTAAAAAAGATGCTGGCCAATGGTCAAAACATTGAAGCAAAAGACACAGGAAGCTTAGAGCAAACAGCCCTGGGATGGGCTGCGTTTATTGGTGATGAAGAGATGGTTGATTATCTCATCTCTCAAGGTGCGAACCTTTGGGCTACGGATAAAGACGATGTTTATAATGTTTTTAAATCAGCCGTATTAGGAAATAATGTCAATGTGGTAAAAAAGATCCACGACCTAATGAGAAGTGATATTGAACTCAATAATCAAAGAGTAGAAAATGATGGTGAAACATTTATTATGATTGCCGCCAGTAATAATCGTCTTAATACTGTAAAATACCTTATTTCTCAAGGTGCTGATGTTAATCTTATTACGACGACTCAAGATAAGTCATTATTTTCTTATAACCACAGCGCGTTAAGTTATGCTTGTCAAAATAATCTTGAAGATATGCAGAAACTATTGATTAAAAATGGTGCCATAAATCATATAACAGGTACAACATCCTGCTATTAAATATAAAAAAGTCATCCTATAATAAGATGGCTTTTGTGCTATTAGTTATTGGGTTTTGAGAAATAGAATTTTAATTAA
Source organism: Proteus faecis (assembly GCF_030286765.1). Lineage (NCBI taxonomy): Bacteria > Pseudomonadati > Pseudomonadota > Gammaproteobacteria > Enterobacterales > Morganellaceae > Proteus > Proteus faecis. The sequence goes on along the minus strand of NZ_JASVWV010000002.1, from coordinate 103,320 downwards.
TACAACTAAAAAATGATCAATATATTTATTAAAACTCAATATCAAAAAGTAATGTACTAATGTTTTTTAAATTACTTTTTTCTTTCTAAATATAACTATTTCACTCGGTTGATTTACCGAGTTCTTATCCTCAAATACCATAAAGTCTGTTTCCTTAGCTTCTAAAATAAGACTTTGAGGTGTAACACCAAGTATATAAGAAATAGTAACCAGCTGATCTACGGTTATTTTTATATGCCCATCTTCTAATTGAGAATAATGTAGCATTGTCATTCCCAACCTCTCAGACATTTCATTTTCTGTTATCTTTAATTGTTTTCTTATCATTTTTATTCTATTCCCAACTCTGGTATTAATCATCCCTTTATTCCCCTTCGTTCATTATATCATTAGATGATTACATCGATAAATTACCGAATTATAGTTTATAAATTATCAAACCATAAACTGAAAATACTTAACCATTAGCTAGTGAATAATCGTAACATTACTTATATTCACTAATTTTGTTAATAAGGTTATTCCGATATTTTAAATTTAAAATAATTTACATTTCTATATGTTATTTTAATCTTTATCATATTTAGAGTAACACTATAGTATTAAATATCGAGTTTATAATCAATAAATATCAGTGAATTAGTTAATTTTTAGTTATAATTTTATAGAAAAAGAGAAAGTTATTTTAAATAAAAAATATAAAAAGCTAAGAAAAACAACTAAAAAATAATTTTATTTTTTCAAAAAACACATCAAAATATAAATAAGATAATTTATATTGATTAATTACCCCCCATTTTCAATGATCAAATTTAGACTATTTTAGTATTATATTATTTATTTTTATAACTTTATATTTTATTTAGAATGAAAAGATAATTATTAAAAAACAACTATAAAAATACTCTTAATAATCTCAATTGGTTTTATATAAAACCCCAAAATGCAATAAAATATTTTATTGCCTATATAATATCAAATAATCTTAAATCATTTTTAATTAACACTTTTGTTACATTATTAAACAGCGAAAAAATTATTAAATATTAATGTAATTTATCTAATTATTTGATTTAAGTAAAACTGCTTAAAACTGTTAATAAATAACATTTAATAGTCAACGCCTATTGATAATCGCCATTTGATCGTTTATATCGATCTTGAGATTTTTTTACGTTATTATTTAAAAAAATAGGAGATATAGATATGAGTGAACTTAACACTATTGTTGGCCAACGAATAAAACAGAAAAGAAAGCAACTAAAACTAACTGGAATTGAAATGGGGCGACGCCTTGGTATCAGCCAGCAACATTATTCTCGCTTAGAAAATGGGCATATAAAAATAACCGTAGATCAGCTGATTACAATCTCCTTAATACTTGGTGTATCACCACAAAGTTTATTACTTACCACTGAAATAATGTCACCAATGATTAATGCATGGACAGAAAAAACATTATACTCAAGTGATGTCATTGTATTGAGAAATAAAAAAAGGCGTCATCTGAAATAAGAAAATATAAAAAATTATAGTTTTAAATTTAACTTAATTTCACAGAAAGAAAATATATACAACATATTGAATTTATTAGATTTGTTGTTTTTTAATAAGGTAAATAAAATTATAACCTTAAGGACAAGATTGTTTTTTATACTAATACACCGATTAAAATAAGAATACGTCATTACAAAATCAATCGTTTGATTAATTACTTGATTTACAACATAAAACCCACAAAATATTAACAGTGATTATTTATTAATCTACACTCTCTTATTTACACCTATAAAATACCAATCTAAAAATACCATAGTGTTTTTTCATTAATTAATATTTTATTTAACCATGTAATTAAATAAACCACTATTTTTCTAGCTCTGATATGGCTGTAATTGGATAAATTACTATTAATAATAATTTGGATTATTTATAGAAATATAAATGAAAGAATTTAATAGTGAAATGCTTATTTGATAGAAACAAGATAATAGTTTATAGCTTGATAAAATGCACTCACTTAACAGAACATGCACGTAATTTTGATGACATTTTTAATGATATACAAAAACGTCCCACTTAAGAAAAGTAGAGAATTTAAAATAAGTGTAAGCTATTGATTTGAAATGGTACGCCCTACAGGATTCGAACCTGTGACCTACGGCTTAGAAGGCCGTTGCTCTATCCAACTGAGCTAAGGGCGCCAAGAAGAACTTTAGACATCAGCAAGAGTGCTGATAACGGATGTGAATTATACGTTCAACATTCTGAGAGTCAACGATTTTTCAACGATATCAAACTATATGGTCAAAATATGGCAAGTATTCGACTGACAGATTGCTCCTGATCTGACAAAATAGACCAATACCGTAATTGAATAATTTGGATGTATAGATGTCAGCAAGAATTATAGATGGGAAATCGATTGCGCAGACCATCAGAAGCGAAGTTGCAGAAAAAGTAAAACAACGTATTAATGCAGGAAAACGAGCGCCTGGTTTAGCTGTTATTTTAGTAGGAGATAACCCAGCATCACAGATTTATGTCGGAAGTAAGCGCCGTGCTTGTGAAGAAGTCGGCTTTATTTCTCGCTCTTATGATTTACCAGATACAACCAGTGAAGCTGATTTATTGAATCTGATCGACCAACTTAATAAAGACAATACCATTGATGGTATCCTTGTTCAGCTCCCTTTACCTGCTGGAATTGATAATGTTAAGGTTTTAGAACGTATCCATCCTGATAAAGATGTCGATGGCTTTCACCCTTACAATATCGGCCGCCTATGCCAACGTGCACCTAAATTACGCCCTTGTACACCTCGTGGAATTGTCACACTACTCGAGCGTTGTAATATTCCAATGAATGGCTTAAATGCCGTTATTATTGGTGCATCAAATATTGTTGGTCGCCCAATGAGCTTAGAACTATTACTTGCAGGTTGTACAACTACAGTTACCCACCGTTTTACTAAAGATCTACGTTTTCATGTTGAACATGCAGATTTAGTCGTTGTAGCAGTAGGTAAACCTAACTTTATTCCTGGTGAATGGATTAAACCTGGTGCAATCGTGATTGATGTTGGTATAAACCGCCTTGAAAGTGGTAAAGTTGTTGGGGATGTTGATTTTGAAGCCGCCTCTCAACGTGCGGGCTGGATTTCTCCTGTCCCCGGAGGTGTAGGCCCAATGACAGTCGCAACGCTTATTCAAAACACTCTGCAAGCATGCGAAGAATACCACGACCCTGAAACAGGAAATAATTAATCAATGGAAACATTTCAATTAGATGGGCACGACTATGTCGAGCTTTGTGATTTATTAAAACTTCAAGGTTGGACTGAAAGCGGAGCAGCTGCTAAAAGTGTCATTGCTGAAGGTTTAGTGAGTGTTGACGGTGAAGTTGAAACTCGTAAACGCTGTAAAATTGTTGCAGGAAAAGTTGTCACCTTTGGTGAGTTTTCCGTTAGCGTCAGCAAATAATCAGCAAATCAATTAATATTGAAAAAGCGTTGCTATCTTAGCCTCGCTTTTTTTCTTTTTAATCCTTTTTTACCTTAAATAGACTTTTTCTTCCTCTTTTTTCTTATTTAATCACGTAAAAAAAAAAAGGAAATAACATAACCAATTGAATTAAAATAAAATAATTAAATTTAATTTAATATATTTAAATTTAGATCATTATTTTTAAACTTATCTATGATTATAATCTCCTTTCAGCGTTCAGCAAATTGTACATTTTATAAAAAAATAGATAAAAAGAAATGCTATAAGTTATTATTTTATATACAGATAACACGTTTTAACCATTACTGTAAAACTTCAGCAACAAACCTTTTTGTTGATACTTTTATCCATTTATTCATGTTTAAATGCATTAAAATGTGATTTAGATCTAATTTATTTCTACTTTCATTAGGCAAAAGAACATTGTTTGTACTAAATTACAGGTTATAATTTGAAACGATTCAGCTTAATGATACGATTTGAGTCGTTATTTTATAATATTTACATCATTTTACCCTTTATCTAACAGGAGATTTTATGCTCGACTTACCCACTCAAGGTATCTCTGTTTTTGCTAAATTACAGCAAAAATTGATGCCTGTTCTTTTATTTAAGGTAAGGAACTAGCATGAAACGCAGAGTAGCAACTATCACACTCAACCCTGCATATGATCTTGTAGGTTTAAGTGCTCCTATTGAACTTGGTGAAGTTAATCGAGTTAAAACAGCAGGCTTCCATGCTGCGGGTAAAGGCATCAATGTGGCTAAGGTTTTAAAAAGCCTTGGTGTTGATGTTACTGTTGGGGGTTTTTTAGGCAAAGAAAACCAAGATGGATTCCAAAAAGAGTTTAGTGATTCGGGTATTGCTAACCGTTTTCAAATGGTTGAAGGTCGTACTCGTATTAACGTCAAACTCACAGAACCCAATGGTAAAGTGACTGACTTCAATTTTTCTGGTTTCGAAATCACAAAACAAGACTGGACTCGCTTTGTCAATGATACGCTAAGTTGGGCGGGTCAATTTGATATGATTTGTGTCAGTGGTAGTGTACCTCCTAGCATTGATCTCAATGATTTCACTAAATGGATGACACGCTTACGTAGCGAATGTATGTGTTTGATCTTCGACAGTAGTCGAGATGCCTTTGTCGCAGGATTAAAAGCTGCCCCTTGGCTTGTTAAACCTAATCATCATGAATTAGAAATTTGGGCGGGTAGATCCTTACCTGAACTTTCTGATATTGTGCAAGCAGCTCAAGCATTGCGTCAGCAAGGTATTGCTCATGTTGTTATTTCATTAGGTGAGCAAGGTGCGATGTGGGTTAATGCCTCTGGTGCATGGATGGCTAAACCACCTAAATGTGATGTTGTAAGTACCGTCGGAGCTGGAGACTCTATGGTTGGTGGTTTAATTTATGGTTTAATGATGCGACAAACCAGTGAACATACCTTACGTCTTGCGACTGCCGTTTCTGCACTTGCTGTGAGCCAAACCAATGTTGGTATTCATGATCGCGAACAATTAGCAAAAATGATGACAGAAGTAGAATTAACTCCGCTAAAATTATAAGTAATCATACTCTATGGTAATTTGAATAATATTAAGTAGAATTACCAACTCCTCTATTAAATAGATTAACGTTCTACTATAAAACATCAAAAATAGAATCTCTTTAATTGATTAATTTCTTTTATTATTAAATCAAACTTTATTTTTTCTATTTATTCGATAAACTTCACTTTAATAAAATTTAACAAAGATATTCTCAAACCAATAAAAACTTATTTCTGTTTTTAGGAGAAGTTATGGAAAGGCCCATAATACTTTTATGGATCCAAGTTATTTCAGTATTATTTTTAGGTGTTAGTTTATTTATATTAGTTGCTGGAGCACCAATTTATTTATTGGCAATGGCAATGGGGGGAGGCCAAACAATGCTAGCAGGACTGTTCATCATGCTGTGTTTAATTATAACGATGATCATGCAAGTAACAGCATGGATAAAACTCGCTAAAAATAGTAGAAATGCTTACTCTTTTTTAAAAATATCATGGGTATGTTTATCTATTTCACTCTTTTTTATACTTAGTATTTCGATGTCATTAACAAATATATCGGAAATTAGCTTTGTAGTTTTTTCTATTATCGTGATCTTAACACATCGACTCTTTTTCTCTGAAAATGTAATTACTTATTTTGAATATAAACAAAAAGATAGCAAAAGAGAAACAAGTATTATTAGTCAATAAATTAATCATTAGACAAAAAAATATCGGATATTAAATATCCGATATTTTTATATTAAACACGATACTCAATTATTGTATTAATTATTACGGCGCCAAACCGTTCCTTGAGGACCATCTTCTAAAACAATCCCCATCGCTGTTAATGCGTCACGAGCAACATCAGCCGCTGCCCAATCTTTATTTTTACGGGCATCATTACGCTGTTGAATTAATGATTCAATTTTTTCAACTTCACCTGCGTCATCTGCTTTAGCGCCACTTTGTAAGAAATGCTCAGGCTGTTGCTCTAATAAACCTAATACTTTAGCAAGCTTACGTAATACTGTGGCTAAACCATTCGCTGCATTCATATCAACCGCTTTTAGACGATTAACTTCACGCGCTAAATCAAACAAAACGGAATAGGCTTCAGGTGTATTAAAATCATCGTTCATTGCGTCAATAAATTGCGCTTCAAACGCTTCGCCACCCACAGGCTGTGCATTTTCATCTGTGCCACGTAATGAAGTATAGAGGCGTTCTAATGCAGTACGAGCCTGTTTTAGGTTTTCTTCAGTATAATTAAGTTGACTACGATAATGGCCTGATAATAAAAAATAACGCACTGTTTCAGCATCGTAATAAGCTAACACATCACGAATAGTAAAAAAGTTATTCAGTGACTTAGACATTTTTTCTTTGTCTACCATCACCATACCAGAGTGCATCCAGTAATTAACGTAAGGGCCATCGTGAGCACAAGTTGATTGCGCTATTTCATTTTCATGATGAGGGAACATTAAATCTGAACCACCGCCATGAATATCAAAATGGTGCCCTAACTCTTTACTATTCATAGCAGAACATTCGATATGCCAACCAGGGCGACCATTTCCCCATGGGGACTCCCAGCTTGGTTCACCCGGTTTAGACATTTTCCATAAAACGAAATCCATTGGATTGCGTTTAACGTTAGCCACTTCAACTCGAGCACCAGCTTGTAGTTGCTCTAAATCTTGGCGCGAAAGTAAGCCATAATCAGGATCGGTATCAATCGCAAACATCACATCGCCATTGTCGGCGACGTAAGCATGTCCGCGTTTAATTAGCGCTTCTGTTAATTCAATAATTTCAGCAATGTGATGTGTTGCTCGTGGCTCTGAATCTGGGCGAGCAATATTTAATGCATCAAAATCTTTGTGCATTTCAGCTAACATACGTGTGGTTAATTGTTCACATGTTTCATTATTTTCAATCGCACGTTTGATGATTTTATCATCTACATCCGTTACGTTACGGACATAGTTAACATCATATCCTAAGTAACGCAGATAACGGGTTATGGCATCAAAAGCCACAAATGTACGTCCATGACCAATATGGCATAAGTCATAAATAGTGATGCCACACACGTACATACCTATTTTTCCTGCATGGATAGGTTTAAATTCTTCTTTTTGGCGAGTGAGAGTATTAAAAATCTTTAGCATCAGTGGACGTTCCCGTTTTCAACTGTACGTGTTTATTACGTTTTTATATAAAAGAAAATAACAACTACTATAGCATGATATTAATTAGAATATTGGATCTTGAAGGCAAAGCAAACTCAAGATTAGGGTTTTTATCTTACTCTGCTTAGCGCTTATTTTCACTGCTCAATCGCGGCTAGTGAACAATCAATCTTCTATTATTTGGCTAAATTTTAGCGAAACGTGTTTTTTCCTTTTATTACTGATTTAGTTAGCAAGAAAAAACAGCGTAAGAAAAAGATGCATACTGACTAAATTAGGCAACTATGATATAAAAACGGGACTGTTGTTTATGCCCAAATCTGGGTAAAGCTAAAATTATATTAGGATCTGAATATGGTTACTTTTCATACCAATTACGGCGATATCGTGATTAATACATTTGCAGACAAAGCACCTGCAACCGTAGAAAATTTTTTAGACTACTGTAAAGAAGGATTCTACGATAACACTATTTTCCACCGTGTCATCAACGGTTTTATGATCCAAGGTGGTGGTTTTGAACCAGGTATGAACCAAAAAGCGACCAAAGCACCTGTAAGAAACGAAGCAAATAATGGCCTAGCAAACAACCGCGGTACATTAGCAATGGCTCGTACGAACGATCCACATTCTGCTACTGCTCAATTTTTTATCAACGTTGCAGACAACGATTTCTTAAATTTCCGTGCTGAAAACGCAAATGGTTGGGGATATTGTGTTTTTGCTGAAGTTGTTGAAGGCATGGATGTTGTTGATAAAATTAAAGCTGTTTCCACAGGTCGTAGCGGTTTCCACCAAGATGTTCCTCGTGAAGATATCGTCATTAAAAGTGTAACGGTTAGCGAATAAGCCTCACTTTTTATGTGTACGCTTTTTATTGCAGACCTGCATTTAAGTGAACATGAACCGGCAATCACTGCCGGTTTTCTTCGCTTTTTAAAAGAACAAGCCATTCATGCAAAAGCACTTTATATCTTAGGTGATTTTTTTGATTTTTGGATAGGTGACGATGCTCCCAATCCTTTACATCAACAAATTGCTCAAGCTCTGATGACACTAAAAAATGCAGGAGTACCTTGCTATTTTATTCATGGAAATCGTGATTTTTTAATTGGCTCTCGTTTTGCAAAAGAGTGTGGTATCACCTTACTTCCACAAGAAAAAGTGCTCGAAATTGGAAAAAATCGCATATTAATTTTGCATGGAGATACACTTTGTACGGATGATGAAGCGTATCAACGTTATCGTAAAAAAGTACATAATAAATTTATTCAGCGCTTATTCTCACTCCTGCCTCTATTTATTCGACTGCGTATCGCTGACAAAATGCGCTCACGTAGCCAGCACGAAAATCAGTACAAATCAGATGCTATTATGGATGTTAACCCACAAGCTGTGATTGATACTTTTAAACATTTCAATACAGAATGGATGATCCATGGTCATACGCATCGTCCAGCAATTCATACTGTCAACATTGATGATAAAATACATTATCGTGGTGTATTAGGTGCTTGGCATACTGAAGGTTCTATGTTTAAAGTAACAGATGAAAAAATAGAACTTATTCATTTTCCCTTTTAAGCTGTTCCGTTTATTTTCCTTATAAAAAGCCATTTTTTTCTTTACGCAAACGTTTTCCTATGCGTATTAGCGTGATACTATCATGCTCAGTTTATTAGGCTATATCCGTTTATGCTTACAGGAGCAGTTAAGTAATGTCTTCTCAAGTTGGTCTAAATACCTCTTCCGCTAGAATCGCCATTGTAATGGGCTCTAAAAGTGACTGGGCAACAATGTCTCATGCCGCTGATGTACTAGACGCACTACAACTCCCTTATCATGTTGAAATTGTCTCTGCACACCGTACTCCTGATAAGCTATTTAGCTTTGCAGAACAGGCAAAAAGTAATGGCTTTGATGTTATTATTGCAGGGGCAGGTGGTGCAGCCCATTTACCCGGTATGCTCGCAGCAAAAACACTCGTTCCTGTATTGGGTGTTCCTGTTCAAAGTGCTGCATTAAGTGGTATTGATAGTCTTTACTCTATTGTACAAATGCCAAAAGGTATTCCTGTGGGAACATTAGCGATTGGTAAAGCAGGCGCAGCTAATGCTGCCTTATTAGCGGCTCAAATTTTAGCATTACACTCTCCTACTATTTTTGAAGCACTAACGGCATGGCGTACATCACAAACTGACGATGTATTAAATAACCCTGATCCAAGGGAGGCACTATGAAGCCTGTTTGTGTTCTGGGAAATGGTCAATTAGGGCGAATGCTAAGACAAGCAGGAGAACCTTTGGGAATTGCGGTTTATCCAATAGGATTAGATGCAGAGCCTGAAGCCGTTCCCTATCAAAAAAGTATAATCACAGCAGAAATTGAACGCTGGCCTGAAACCGCACTCACCAAAGAGTTAGAACGCCATACTAACTTTGTAAACCGTGATATTTTTCCATTGCTTGCCGATAGATTACCTCAAAAACAGTTACTCGATGAACTGGGCTTAGCAACGGCTCCTTGGCAACCATTAACAGCACCAACACAATGGCCTGATATCTTCTCTCAACTGGGTGATTTTATTATTGTAAAGCGCCGTGTTGGTGGTTATGACGGCCGTGGTCAATGGCGTATTCATCCCGGTGAAGAACAGCAATTACCTGCTGAAATCTATGGTGAATGTATTGTTGAGCAAGGTATTCCCTTTTCTGGTGAAGTGTCATTAGTAGGTGCAAGAGATTGTAGCGGAAACTGTGTTTTCTACCCTTTAACTCACAATCTTCACCAAGAGGGTATTTTACGCATGAGTGTTGCATTACCAACGCCTGCGTCAGAATTACAACAATCAGCAGAAAAAATGCTGACCGCCATCCTTAATAAACTCAACTATGTCGGTGTAATGGCGATGGAGTGTTTTATTGTTGGTAACAAATTGCTTATCAACGAATTAGCTCCTCGAGTTCATAACAGTGGCCACTGGACACAAAATGGCGCCTCAATTAGCCAGTTTGAGTTACATCTACGTGCAATTTTAGATTTACCTATGCCAAAACCTGAAGTTTGCCAGCCGGCAGTAATGGTTAATTTGATTGGCACTGATGTCAATCCTCAATGGCTTTCATTGCCATTAGTTCATTTACATTGGTATGAAAAAGAAGTTCGCCCTGTTCGCAAAGTGGGGCATCTCAATCTTGTTCATTGTGATAGCCAACCATTGAAAGAGACACTCAAATCATTAAGCTCAATGCTTGATGATACCTATCAGTACCCTATCAAGTGGGCTTTAGAAAAATTAAGCTAGCAGTCCGACTCATAAAGTTAGAGAATAATAGCCTTTAAACGAACAGACCTCAAATAAAGAGGTCTGTTATTCGCTATTTTCTCCTGATTATTCAGGTTACTGCACCCATTTGTTGGAGTCAGGATGCAAGTCACGCAACAGGTTTTTGGACCCGTTTATCAGTGGAGTATGCTGATATTATTGGGCTTTGTGTATTTTTTAGCTACCGCAACCACATTTACCTCTTTAGGTGTTGTTCTTCCTAGTATGATAAATGAACTTGAGTGGAACTGGACTCAAGCAGGACTTGGCTTTACGTTATTAGGGTTAACCTGTGGCCTTGCGAGTTTTTTACCTACCTTACTGATCCGTAAATTGAGTGTTCGCCTTACACTACTGATTGGGTTGAGCATTTTTGTCAGTGGTTTCTATTTTCTTTACGAAACATACACCATTACGCGTTATTTTTTAGGTACTGCACTGTTAGGTATTGGTTTTACACTACTGGCTACCGTACCCGGTACTTATGTTATTTCCCGCTTATTTGAAAAACAGTCCTTTGCCTTTGGCGTCTATTTTACGATTGGTGGATTAGGTGGTGTTGCCGGACCTTGGATCTACTTTTTGGCAACCCACTTTTGGCATACATGGCGAATGCATTGGCTTATTTCAGCGATCACACTTACCATTGTTACGCTTATCACCATTTTATTTTTACGCGAAGGTAGTAAAGAGCAAGAACACGCAAAAAAAATTAGCCAACTTCAAACCACAAAACGTATCTATCAAACTAAAGAGATATGGACAGCTCGTCATGCTTTAAGAACATGGCAATTCTATGTTATTGCTGCGACTTACACGGCCTTTTTATGGTGTGGGATCACTGTCAATAGTTTTGCTGTTGCACATATTATTGAAAACGGTTTTGGTGAAACTATTGCCGCGACACTATTAAGTAGTATGGCATTTATCAATGCCTTCTCACGCTTAGCGGGGGGAGCTATTGGTGAATGGTTAGAACCTAAAAAATTACTTATTGCAAGCTTAAGTATTATTATTATTGGCTTGCTCGCACTAAGCATGGCTAACACTTGGATTTATCTGATCTTATTTACAGTTTGTGTCGGTATTGGTTATGGCATGACATTCTTAGCATCCAGTATATTGCTTGCTAACTATTTTGGTCGTTCCCCTTATCTTGAGCTATTTTCAGTAATGAATTTAATTTCAACATTGGCTTGTTTAGCGCCATTCTTTGCTGGGGCAATCAAAGATATTTCAGGTAGTTTTACACCTGCATTCTTGATTTTAACTCTACCTGTTTTACTGATTTTAGTGGTCACTTTGTTTATGAAACCACCGGTTTACCCTAAATTTCAGCATGCAAGTGAGCAAGAAAAATAACCATTAAATAAATAAGATAGCGAGTTTCATATTATAAAAACGCATTTTCTAAGGAGGCGTTAAGCTGATGAATGATGCATTAATAATAAAATACTCAATAGGTATTGGCATTGCTTTAGCCTGTTTTGTTGGTTTTGTCATCGTATCTCTTTTTCATGACAAAAAGAAAAAACGCCACAGAAATATTATTGTTCATATCAGCCAAGCTATTTTTCTTTGTAGTTTAGTGATTATCTTAAGCCAATATTGTGAAATGGCTGTTGTTGATTTTAATCTCCATTTTATCTCTTTTAGGATGATTAATTTCGTTACTTATGTTGGCATTGCATTAATTTTAATGAGGAAATTTTTCTTACTAATTAACCGACTAGAAAAAGCTCAAATTAAAAAAGGCAGTGATCCTACTTCTGCTCGTATTATTTCTCGCATATTCAAAATCACTCTATTCGTTATTATCATTTTATTGTTCGGTGAGCATTTTGGTATGAGCTTATCCGGCTTAATGACATTTGGAGGATTAGGTGGCATCGCTATTGGCATGGCAAGTAAAGATGTATTAAGCAATCTTTTCTCTGGCGTCATGCTCTATTTCGATCGTCCTTTTAATATTGGTGATTGGGTACGCTCTCCCGACCGTAATATTGAAGGCACTGTAGTCGAAATTGGCTGGCGTATTACCAAAATCATTACTTTTGATCATCGGCCTCTTTATATTCCCAACTCCATTTTTTCATCTATTAGTGTTGAAAATCCGGGAAGAATGACAAATAGACGGATCCAAACTGAAATTGGTTTACGTTATGAAGATTCAGATAAAATTGGAGTTATCGTTGAAGAGATCCGCACCATGCTAATGCAAAATGACAAAATCGATACACAACAAACGTTGTTAGTCTATTTTAATCAATTTGCAGACTCTTCGCTCAATATTATGGTGTATTGTTTTACCAAAACAACGGTATGGGCACAGTGGCTTGAAGCTCAGCAAGAAGTCTATTTAAAGATGATTGAGATTGTGCATAAACATGGCGCTGATTTTGCCTTTCCTTCTCAAACAATCTATCTCGAAAAACCTTCTCCAATTACCCAATAATAGAAAATGGATAAGTTTATTTCCCATAGACTTATCCATTTACCGATTTATTACAATGTGAATTTATGCGTTTTATATGCATAAAACCATTGCTTCTAACTTTTAATTTATTTCAATCATATTCACAACCAAGTATATTGGTCGCCAATTCTTCTATTGATGCAAATGCGAGTATAATGAAAAAAATGAAGTTGGCGTGTCACCCTACTCTTTCACACTATTTTTATTGTGAACGTCCGATTGTTGATATTGTTGATGCAAATTTAACGCAAGTATCAGCAGTAGTGTTGTCATTATCAGATATTGAGTCCGGCGAACTAGATCGCATTCATCAAACTGGCTTTCAACTCCCTGTATTTATAGCTGTTAATCTTAATGATGCAATCAGTGCTGAATTGCTTAATCAAGTTTCAGGGATTGTCATTACAGATAAAAGTGCACATCAAAAAAATAGTACATTAATTAATAAAGCGGTGCAGCAATATGAAGAGAGCCTATCCACCCCATTTTTTTCACGTTTAGTGAATTATGTTGCCGAAAAGAACATTGCTTTTGATTGCCCCGGTCATCAAGGTGGAGAATTTTTCCGTCGTCATCCCGTAGGTGAACAGTTTTATCAATATTTTGGGGAGAATCTATTTCGCGCTGATCTCTGTAATGCGGATGTAGAAATGGGGGATTTGCTTATTCATGAAGGAGCGCCTTATGATGCCCAAACTTTTGCCGCGCAAGTGTTTAATGCCGACAAAACCTACTTTGTTTTAAATGGGACATCCTCCTCTAATAAAGTTGCCTTAAATGCGTTATTGGCACCAAATGATTTAGTGCTGTTTGATAGAAATAACCATAAATCCAATCATCATGGTGCACTAATTCAAGCTGGAGCAACACCTGTCTATTTAGAAACAGCTCGTAATCCCTTTGGCTTTATTGGTGGTATCGATGCTCATTGCTTTGAAGAGCACTATTTACGCCAACAAATTGCAGAAATTACACCGGAACGTCAATTCGCTAAACGCCCTTTCCGTTTAGCGGTTATTCAACTAGGCACTTATGACGGTACAATTTACAACGCGAGGCAAGTTGTCGATAAAATTGGTCATCTTTGTGATTATATTTTATTTGATTCTGCATGGGTGGGTTATGAACAATTCATTCCAATGATGAAACAATGTTCGCCTTTGTTACTAACACTGAATGAAGACGATCCTGGTATTCTCGTTACTCAATCTGTTCATAAGCAGTTAGCGGGATTTTCACAAACCTCACAGATACATAAAAAAGATGCCCATCTTAAAGGGCAATCTCGTTATGTTAATCATAAACGTATGAATAATGCTTTTATGATGCATGCATCCACCAGCCCATTTTATCCCCTTTTTGCCGCTCTTGATGTCAATGCAAAAATGCACTCAGGCAAAAGTGGTGAAGCTATGTGGATGAGTTGCGTAAAGCAAGGCATTGAAGCCCGTAAATCATTACTAAAGCAGTGCCAGTTTATTAAGCCATTTATTCCTGAAGTGGTTGATGGTATTGCTTGGCAAGATCACGACACAGATGAAATCGCACACGATCAGCGTTTTTTTAATTTTATTCCTAATGATGATTGGCACTCATTTGAAGGTTACACCACCAATCAATACTTTGTGGATCCTTGCAAATTAATGCTTACAACGCCGGGTATCGAGCCTCATACAGGGGAATATGGATCTTTTGGTGTACCAGCCTCTATTTTGGCAAATTATCTACGTGAGCACGGCGTTATCCCTGAAAAAAGCGATCTCAATTCAATCTTATTTTTGCTGACCCCCGCAGAACATCAAGCGAAGTTTGATCGCTTAATCTCTTTGATTGTTCAATTTGAAAAACACTTAGTTGAAGATGTGCCATTAGAACAAATTTTGCCTTCTGTGTGTCGTCGCTATCCATCTCGTTATCAGGGGTATACATTACGACAACTCTGTCAGGAAATGCATGATATTTGTGTCAGATACAATATTAAATTACTGCAAAAACAGATGTTTAGAAAGAGTCACTTTCCTAAACGAGCATTAACTCCGCAACAAGCTAATATTGAGTTTGTTCGTGGTAATGTTGAATTTTTACCTTTAAATAAATTAGCAGGACGCATTGCCGCTGAAGGTGCTTTACCTTATCCGCCTGGCGTTTTATGTGCTGTACCCGGTGAAATTTGGGGAGGTGCTGTTTTACGTTATTTTCAGGCACTTGAAGCCTCGATTAATCAGCTTCCAGGCTTTTCAACTGAACTTCAAGGGGTCTATATTTATGATGAAGAAGATGGCAGTAAGCAAATTTATGCTTATGTTATAAAAGAATAATTATCTTATCCTTTCCCATAAAAAATGCTGATGCTTAATGGCATCAGCATTTTTAT
Organism: Proteus faecis; assembly: GCF_030286765.1. Classification (NCBI taxonomy): domain Bacteria; kingdom Pseudomonadati; phylum Pseudomonadota; class Gammaproteobacteria; order Enterobacterales; family Morganellaceae; genus Proteus; species Proteus faecis. The sequence continues at coordinate 87,898 of NZ_JASVWV010000002.1, read as the reverse complement.
TTAACACTATTTATAACTCTTATTTATTCTAACTATTCGCCTTGTATCCGTCGATATTGACCTTTATCTTGCAACAACCTAACGCCTAAGATACTGCCACATAATGAAAGTAATAATGCCGCAACAATAGGTACAGTGAGCCACATTCCCCATTGCGGTTGCCACGGGAACTTAAACACTGATATTTGTAATAAGCTTAATGCGACTTCTGCACCAATGGCAGCGGCTAACCCCGCCATTAAACCTAATAATGCAAATTCAGCCCAAAGAGTCCGTCTTAATAATGATTTACCTGCGCCTAATGTTCGATACACCACTAGCTCAATACGTCGTTGTGTCATTCCTACCTGAATTTGAGCAACTAACAATAACGCTCCGCAGATCATGACCAATCCAACCATAATCTCTAATGCTCGGCTGACTTGTTGTAAAATTTGTTGAACTTGCTGAATTAATGCACCAGTATCTAACACGCTTACCGTTGGAAATTGCCGATTTAGTGCCGTAATTAATCCACCCTCACCATTGTAATAAAAACTACTCATCCATTTCTCTGGCTGATTACTTAACCCTTCCTCAGAGAAGATAAAGAAGAAATTAGGACGCATATTTTCCCAATCAACATGACGAATACTTGTAACAATGGATTTAAATTCACGAGTATCACCGACAAATGTTAATTCATCACCCAATTTAATCTCGAGTTGTTCTGCAACACCTTGATCCAGAGAAACTCCATTCTCCTCAGGAGGCCATGTTCCCTCAACAATCACGTTATCTTTTGGCAATTCGCTATGCCATGTTAAGTTAAGCTCTCGACGAACGGTGTTATTACCTGCATCACGTTTATCTGCCCACTCTTTAGCATTATGCTCATTAATTTGTGTTAAACGCGCTAACACCACAGGGAATGCATCTGTAGGCTCAACATTATGCTTTGCCAATAAAGTATTAATTTCTTGAACTTGGGGCTCAGACATATTGATGAGGAAATAATTAGGGCTATCTTCTGGTAATTGCTTTTGCCATTTATCGAGTAAATCCCCTTGAATAAGGACTAAAAGCGTTAATAACATAAATGAAAGCGCAAAAGCCGCAAGCTGAGTCATCGTTTGAAAAGGTTGTCGTAATAAACGAGTAACGGCTAAGCGCGCACTAAGTTGACGGAATTTAAATTGCTTTAATACCCATAACCCTAGCCAGCCAATTATTCCAAGTAAAAAAGCGATAACAACAACACCAAATAGAATTGACCAGAGTAAAACACCTGTTCCCGCAAAAAGCGTTAAGGCACCGACAACAATTAGGCCTACTATCGGTAAATAATAACGAAGAGGCCATATAGGCGCCGTAGTATCACTTCTTAATACACGGGAAGGTTGTGTTGCCATTAATTGGTAGTAAGGCCTTATTCCCGTTAATAATGCAATTAGCAATAAAGAGCCTACAGACCATCCCCATGGTAAGAAACTTGCATCGGGTAAACTTTTCGGTAACACCGGCGCTAAAATTTGTAGCAGTATCGTTTCGAAAATAAGTCCTACGAATGAACCAACAATAATAGCGCCAATCAAAATCACGCCCCATTGCCCAATGATCCATTTTCTTAATGCACGCTTATCTGCCCCTAATGTTTTTAATACCGCAATTAAGGTATGACGACTGCGACAATAATGAGCCATGGAAACCGCAACTGCCGATATAGCAAGCAATAGCGTTAATAGAGCTGAAAGTAAAAGAAAGTTTTTAGCACGCTCCATTGATTGCGAAAGCGCACCACTATCTTGTTTTAAACTATTCCAACGTTGATCGGGTTTTAATAGTGGATCGAAGCGTTGTTGATAACTATCAATTACGGACTCATTACCGGCAAACATATAGCGATAAGTTAGGCGACTTCCGGGTTGTACTGCTCCAGTTGCTTCAACATCATCAAGATTAATTAAAATACGGGGGGCTATTTGAAAAGGATTAAACCCGCTGTCTGGCTCTTGAATTAATACACCACTAATCGTAAAGGATGCATCGCCTACATCAATTTTATCGCCGACTTTGATATCAAGTAATTCGAGTAATCTAGCACCAACAAGCGCAGTTCCTTTTTCAGGTTTTAACCCTGCTGGCTCTGTTTCCAACTCACCATACAGTGGATATAATTTATCCGTAGCTTTCACCAACGCGAGCTGGGGTGTATCACCTTCAGGAGCATAAGACATCGTGGTAAATTGCATTTGGCGACTGAGCGTTAACCCTTCGTTCTTCGCCTCTGTAAGCCAGTTTTCATCAACGGGATAAGACGCACGTAAGACTAAATCGCCAGCAATTAAATCACGACTTTGAGCGTAAATGCTTTTATCTATGCGATCACCTATACGCCCTAAAGCAAGCACACAAGCAACCGCAAGCGCTAAAGAAAGCCAAACAATTAATAGTGCGGGAGAACGCCATTCACGCCAAAACCAACGCCAAATCATGACTCCTCCTTAAGTTGTCCATCTACTAATCGTAATCGTCTTTGGCAACGAGCAGCTAGCTCATTGTCATGTGTTACTAAAATCAATGTTGTGGCATAGTCTCGGTTAAGAGAGAACAGCAGGTCAGCAATTTTATCGCCCGTTTTACGATCAAGATTCCCAGTTGGTTCATCAGCAAAAAGAATAGCGGGCTGAGTACAAAATGCTCTTGCTAATGCAACGCGTTGTTGCTCACCGCCAGAAAGTTGTGCTGGCATATGGTATAAACGTTCGCCTAATCCTAACAGCTTAAGTAAATCAACTGCACGCGCATGGCTATGCTTTTCTGACTCACCTTTTAATAATGCGGGCAACTGCACATTTTCGAGCGCATTCAATGTTGGGATCAACATAAATGATTGAAAAACAAACCCAACATGTTGGGCTCGTAACTTAGCACGTTCTTCTTCATTCATTTTTGTGAGATCTTCTCCCATTAAATGCACACTGCCAGAGCTTCCATCATCTAATCCAGCAATGATCCCTAGAAGCGTCGATTTCCCCGATCCTGACTCACCAATTAACGCAATTGTTTCAGCAGGCTCGACAACTAACTCAACACCCTGCAATATAGAGATCTGACTATCACCTTGTCCTACTTGTTTGGTTAACTGATGAACTTCAAGAACCTTTTCCGTCGACATACATTTTTCCTTATCATTATGATGATGTTTAGCTTTAAGGCTATTGCTGCTGATACCTTTTTAATCTTTGGTGACAGCTTGAGTGCAGGATATCGTCTTCCGATTGAAAGTGCATGGCCACAACGCCTTGCTGATAAATGGAAAACAACCTACCCTGAAATTAATGTTGTTAATGCAAGCATTAGTGGTGAAACAGCCTTTCAGGGGCAAAATAGGCTTCCTGATTTGTTAAAACAACATCAACCACGCTGGGTTTTAATTGAATTAGGTGCAAATGATGGCTTACAGGGATACCCTGTTGCACAAACAAAGGAGGCATTACAAAACATCATTACACAAGTAAAAGATGCCGGTGCTACGCCACTTTTTATGCAAATAATGATTTCACCTAATTACGGTAAACGTTATACACAATCATTTTCAGCGATCTATCCAAAGCTTGCTGAAGATAATGCGCTTCCTCTGCTTCCTTTTTATATGGAGCAAATCGCAGATAAACCTGAGTGGATGCAAAATGACAGCATACATCCCAATGAAGATGCTCAGCCTTTTATTACGCAGTGGATGGATGAAACATTATCCCCTTACTTAACACGTTAGACTATTCTGACAGTAGTTGACGTAGATTAAACGAGATTAATTGTAAAATTATGCAAAAAACGGTATTGATTACAGGAAGTTCCAGTGGAATAGGACTCTGTGCGGCAAAAGCACTAAAGAAAAGAGGCTATAGAGTTCTTGCTGCTTGCCGTAAAGGCGAAGATCTTGAACGCATGGAAACGCTGGGATTAGAACCTATTTATCTTGATCTTGATGATCCAAAAAGCGTTGAAAATGCGGCATTAGAAGTTATTCGCCTAACAAACGGTCGTTTATATGGATTATTTAATAATGGTGGATTTGGTGTTTATGGCTCACTAGATGCCATTACCCGCCAACAAATGGAAAAACAGTTTTCTACTAACTTTTTTGGTTTACATCAGCTTACTACATTACTTCTGCCAGCAATGTTACCTCATGGTGAAGGAAGAATTATTCAAACCAGTTCTGTTATGGGGATTATTTCAACAGCGGGTCGAGGTGCTTACGCAGCCAGTAAATATGCAGTAGAAGCATGGTCTGATGCGCTAAGAATGGAAATTGCGCATACAGGTATTAAAGTCAGTTTAATAGAGCCAGGTCCAATACGAACATGTTTTACTGAAAATGTCGCTCAAGCCGAAAAAGATAAACCCGTAAAAAATCCGGGGATTGCGAGTCGTTTCACATTAACGCCTGAAGATGTTGTGAAAAAGCTTATTCATGCTTTAGAAAGCCCAAAACCTAAGATACGTTATCCCGTAACCTTACTGACTTACGCCGTCAGAATACTAAAACGTTTTCTACCTGATGCTTTAATGGATGTTATTCTCAGTCGCCAAAGTGGCAAGGCTTGATTTTTCAGGATCCACCCTTACTTATTAATAAAATAGCGTTATAAATCGCATCTATATTTAAAACTCTCAAAAAGGGGCAAGTTAATGTTAGCAACTGCACATATTGTTGATGTAAATGAATCAAATATTCAACAAGTTATAGAACAATCTATGACTAAACCGGTCATGATGTATTTCTATTCAGAACGTAGCCCTCATTGTGCAGAGCTTGGCGCAACATTAGATAAACTGGCAGCCGAATTTGCTGATCAATTTATTTTGGCAAAATTGGATTGTGATGTTGAACAAATGATTGCCTCACAATTTGGCCTACGTGCGATCCCTACTGTTTACATTTTGCAAGAAGGTCGCCCTGTTGATGGTTTCCAAGGCCCTCAACCTGAAGAAGCAATTCGCCAAGTGTTAGCCAATGTATTACCAAAACCAGAAGAATTAAAAGCAGCACAAGCCTCGCAATTACTTTCTGAAGGAAAAACCGACGAAGCTTTACCTCTGCTAAAAGAAGCTCATCAACTGGCTCCTAAAAACAGTGAAATTACGCTTGCGCTAGCCGGTGCATTAATTTCTTTAAATAAAAATGAAGAAGCTCAAACGCTATTAATTACTATCCCATTACAAGATCAAGACAGTTACTACCATAGTTTGTTAGCGCAAATTGAATTACAAAAACAGGCTGCTGACACACCTGAAATTCAACAGCTACAAAACGATTTTAATCAACAACCTGAAAATACCGATCTTGCTATTCAACTCGCACTAAAATTACATGAAGTTGCTCGTAATGAAGAGGCGCTAGAGTTGCTATTTAGTTTTATCAAAAAAGATCTCAATGCAGGTGATGGGCAAGTTAAGAAAACCCTGATGGATATTCTATCAGCCTTAGGTACTAATGATAATTTAGCGTCTAAATATCGTCGTATGGTGTATTCTTTACTTTATTAATTTTATTATCTTATAAAAGCAGACTTAGGACAGGTATATGGAAATAGTCATTGGTATTATCATCTTATTCGCTATTATTTTAGTTTTATGTGGTGTTAAAACCGTTCCACAAGGTTATCAGTGGACTGTCGAACGTTTTGGTCGTTACACTCGGACTCTAGCGCCAGGACTTCAAATTCTTATACCATTTGTTGATCGTATTGGTCGTCGTATCAATATGATGGAACAGGTCCTTGATATTCCGTCTCAGGAAGTCATTTCTCGTGATAACGCCAACGTTAGCATTGATGCGGTCTGCTTTATTCAAGTCATCGACCCTGTGAAAGCTGCGTATGAAGTTAATAATCTTGAACTTGCAATTATCAACTTAACATTGACGAATATCCGTACAGTATTAGGCTCCATGGAACTTGATGAAATCCTTTCTCAACGTGACCAAATCAACAGTCGCCTTTTACTAATTGTTGATGATGCAACAAACCCTTGGGGTATCAAAATTACTCGTATCGAAATTCGTGATGTTCGCCCGCCAAAAGAATTGATTTCTGCAATGAACGCACAGATGAAAGCTGAACGAACTAAACGTGCCGACATTCTTGAAGCTGAAGGTATTCGCCAAGCGGCTATCTTAAAAGCAGAAGGTGAGAAACAAGGGCAAATACTGAAGGCTGAAGGTGAGCGTCAATCTGCATTCTTACAAGCAGAAGCCCGTGAACGTGCAGCAGAAGCAGAAGCTAAGGCAACTCAAATGGTATCTGAGGCCATTGCAAAAGGTGATATGCAAGCCATTAACTACTTTGTTGCTCAAAAATATACTGATGCACTCTCTCAAATTGGTTCAGCTAATAACAGTAAAGTTATTATGATGCCATTAGAAGCAAGTAATCTCATGGGCGCGATTGGTGGTATTTCTGAATTACTCAATACCAAAAAAAGTGACTCTGGCAACAAGAGCAATTAATTATGATTGAATGGATTAGTGCTCAACCTGCACTTTTCTGGCTTTGTCTTGGTGGCTTGCTGTTAATTACAGAAATGTTAGGAACAGCAGGATACCTTTTGTGGTCAGGAATGGCGGCTCTATGCGTATCGTTGATCACATGGATATTGCCTGTTAGCTGGCCTATTCAAGGTATTCTATTTGCGATATTAACGGTTATTAGTGCTGTACTTTGGCACCTTTGGCTTAAACGCAGAAAACTATCAAAAGAAGCTGAAAACTTAAATCAGAAAACGCATCAACTGATTGGTGTTCACGCGGTTTTATTATCAGATACTGAAAACGGTTTTAGTCGCGTAAAATTAGCTGATGGCAGTTGGCGTGTTTATTCAGACACGCCATTAGTTGCCGGCGATAAAGTAACAGTAATCGCAATTGATGGTATTACCTTACAAGTGACTACGCTTAAACAGACTGTTTCTGGTGATGACAACACCCTGACAAATGATCGATGATCGGGCAATCGGCTCCGTCATCACCGGGGCATTCGCTGGCTAACAGAAGTAACCGTTGGCGAATATCGTTGAGCTCATTAATTGTTTTCTCAATTTCAGCCACTTTTTTTAAGGTGGCTTCTTTCACATCAGAACTATGGCGAGAAGGATTTCTTAACAACATCAATAAAGCTCTACACTCTTCTAAATTAAAGCCAACTTCTCTCGCTTGTCGTAATAATGTTAACTCTTCAATATGTTGAGCCTGATAATAGCGATAGCCATTTTCACCTCTTCCCGGTGGGGTTATCAAGTCTTTTTCTTCATAAAACCGAATGGCTTTAGCCGTTAATCCTGTTTTACTGGCGATTTCACTAATATTCAAAATTCCCCCTTGACCTTCCCCTTGCGGAAAGGTTTAGCCTTTATCTCAATAAGAAAAAACCTTTAAAGAAAGCAAGTTACCGAATATTGCGCAATAATAGAGGTAACGCTTTTATGATGGAGATAATTAACATGGCAAAAACTGTAATACTCGCATTGAAAGGACTCTCATGCTCCCACTGTGTTAACAGTGTAAAAAAAGCACTTGATGCTCGCAATGACATAGAGCAGGCAATAGTAACTATTCAATACGCTAAAATTGACAGCGATGCAACTGCTGAAAGCTTAATCAACACCATTGAAGATGCAGGCTATCAAGCAAGTCTGGCAACACAACCCGATGTAAAATTAAGCCTAAGTGGCCTTAATTGCATGAAGTGTGTCGGTAAAACTGAAAAAGCATTATTAGCCGTTGAAGGTGTTGTTGCCGTTAATGTAACGAAAGAGTCGGCTGAAATTTTTGGTGACGCAAATGCGGATACTTTAATTGCTGCGATTACTGCAGAAGGTTTTCAAGCAAACTTAGCTCCTACTGACAACGTAATTTATTTAACTCTATCTGGCTTAAATTGCCAGCATTGTGTCAGTTCAGTTAAAAAAGCACTAGAAAATACAGCGGGTGTTGACACTGCTGAAGTTGAATTAACACACGCAAAAGTAACGGGTTCTGCAACCGCTGAAACCTTAATTACCGCCGTTACAGAGGCAGGTTTTGAAGCACAACTAGCGGGTACTGATTTCCCAAAAACTGAGCCGCTGGCGCAAACGCATGCACAACTGGAAGCATCGTCAGCGGCTGTTTGTGATGTTCCAGTCGAGAATGCTGATATTGATAATGGCGCTGAAATCAATATTGACGATGACAACAGTGTTCAGCTTTTAATTGATGGTATGACTTGTGCAAGTTGCGTAAACAAGGTTCACAAAGCATTACAATCCGTTGATGGTGTTGAAAATGTGCGTGTAAATCTAGCTGAGCGCAGTGCATTAGTGACCGGTGAAATCGATCATGATGCACTTGTGTCTGCCATCGAAAAAGCCGGTTATGGTGCTGAAATTATCCAAGACGACATAAAACGTAGAGAACGTCAGCAAGAAGTTGCTGTTGCCAATATGAAACGTTTTCGCTGGCAAGCTGCACTAGCGTTAATTGTCGGTATTCCTGTGATGATTTGGGGAATGATCGGCGACAATATGATGCTCACCGAAGCTAACCACAGTATTTGGTTAGCAATTGGCATTACAACATTGTTTGTAATGGTTGTTGCAGGGGGACATTTTTATCGTAGCGCATGGCAGAGCTTAAAAAACCGTAGTGCCACAATGGATACCTTAGTAGCATTAGGAACAGGTGCCGCATGGCTCTATTCCATTACCGTAAATTTATGGCCTGACATTTTTCCTGCTCAAGCGCGTCACCTCTATTATGAAGCCAGTGCAATGATCATCGGTTTAATCAATCTGGGTCATATGCTTGAGCAAAGAGCCCGTCAGCGTTCATCTAAAGCATTAGAGCGACTATTGGATTTAACGCCACCAACTGCAAGAGTCATCACTGAAAATGGTGAAGTTGAAATGCCATTAGCTGATGTTAAACAAGGAATGACTTTACGTTTAGCAACGGGTGATAAAGTACCAGTTGATGGTGAAATTATCCAAGGTGAAGTGTGGATGGATGAAGCAATGTTGACAGGCGAGCCCATTCCACAACAAAAAACAGTGGGTGACACTATTCATGCTGGAACAACGGTTCAAGATGGCTCGGTGCTATTTAAAGCGGCAGCAGTGGGAAGTAAAACAACACTTGCTCGTATTATTAAATTAGTTCGCCAAGCACAAAGTAGTAAACCTGAAATAGGACAGCTAGCTGATAAAATATCAAGTGTATTTGTACCCATTGTCGTTGCTATCGCCCTTATTGCTGGTGCTATTTGGTATTTCTTTGGCCCATCGCCACAAATTACCTATGCCTTAGTGATTATCACAACTGTTCTTATTATAGCTTGTCCTTGTGCTTTAGGTTTAGCAACGCCTATGTCAATTATTTCAGGTGTCGGTCGTGCGGCTGAATATGGCGTATTAGTTCGTGATGCCGATGCACTACAACAAGCGAGTCTGCTAGATACTTTAGTGTTTGATAAAACAGGAACGCTGACAGAAGGTATGCCTCAAGTCACTGATATTCATACTTTCAATCAAGTAGATGAAACTCAAGCACTGGCATTGGCGGCCTCTTTGGAAAATGGTTCTAATCATCCATTAGCTAAAGCCATTTTAACACGAGCAGAAGGCATTGATTTTCCTGAAGTAAACAAGTTTCGTACATTAGCTGGTATGGGGCTAAGTGGTGAAATTAATGGTAAAACAGTACTTTTAGGTAACCCTAAATTGATGGTTGAATCCGGTATTGATATTAGTGAAGTTAATTCATTGATTGATTCCCAAGCAGCCAAAGGTGTTACGCCTGTTTTGTTAGCGCAAAACGGCAAAATTGCGGCATTACTTTCGATTCGCGATCCACTCAGAGAAGATACGGTAAGTGCATTACAACGTTTACATCATCAAGGTTATCGCCTAGTAATGTTAACAGGAGATAATCCAATTACTGCGAATGCAATAGCAAAAGAAGCCGGTATTGACCAAGTTATTGCGGGTGTCATGCCAGAAGGTAAAGCACAAGCTATTACTGAGCTTCAAGCACAAGGTCGTCGTGTTGCAATGATTGGAGATGGTATTAATGATGCCCCAGCATTAGCGAAAGCAGATGTCGGCATTGCAATGGGTGGCGGTAGTGATATTGCTATTGAAACCGCGGCTATCACATTAATGCGCCATAGTTTGCATGGTGTTGCTGATGCCGTTGAAATATCAAAAGGCACGCTACGTAATATGAAGCAAAATCTATTTGGTGCTTTTGTTTACAATAGCTTAGGTATTCCCATTGCTGCTGGTATTTTATACCCATTCACGGGAACATTATTAAACCCGGTAGTTGCCGGTGCAGCAATGGCCTTATCCTCAATTACTGTTGTTAGCAATGCAAACCGCTTATTGCGTTTTAAACCCAAGCAATAACACCTAACAATATATTAATAAATATTATATTTAAACCTCTTTTACTTATCGGTAAAAGGGGTTTTTTATTATTTATCAATGATTATTAATATTTTCAAAAGGTTAAAAAAAAAGCCGATATTTCTATCGGCCAGTCAAAGAGGAATTTCTCATTATACAAGAGAGTCATCACTCCGCTCTCTTAACGCTAGAATAGCAATATATTATAAGTTTTTCATTAAAATTTATCGGCACAATAAACTTAAATTATAGTTTTTAAAAAAAGAACAAACTATCATTTAATTTTTTTTATTATTGTAGAAAACTATTATTTAAATAAAATAGAAAACTTACACAAAAATAACACTTTTAAAAGGATTTAAAAATGAATGTAAATAAAATTATTATTACAATATTACCATTAATTTATTCATCTCATGTATTTTCAGATGAAATGCATTATATAATACCAGATGAAACTCCATTTATCACCGTTGAACAAGATACGATAATCACATCTCCCTCTTCTTTTGATCAAAAAATAAGTAATTATTATATTAAGTTAGAAAAAAATAAAATATTATTAACTGATGAGATAATAGAAAAACTCAATAAAAACATAGGGAACATAAAAACAACATCTGGGGAAAGTATTACAAAAGAAAACATTAAAATAAAAAATAGTTTAATTATTTCACCGAAAGATATAGAGATAAGATCAAAGATTGCTTCTCTTTTTAATGAAATACAACCCCCTACTCTCGAATCAAACGATGATTCATATATTACATTTAATAAAAAAGCCGTTCTTCAATTTCTAGACGAACATAAAAATGATGATATACAGATTGCACGAACGGCATCAGCTAACCTAACAATTGAACAATACAATGATATTGTTAGTAGAGAAAAAAACAATATGATAAACCAAGGAGATTTATTTTCAATTGAAAATGAATTCAATAAAAAGATCACTACGTTAATCAAAAAGAACAATATTGAACTAAGTAAGTTTGATAATCAAATTAAGCTTAATAAGATGATAAGTAAAGTTAATAAATCCAGTCACGAAATGAATTTAGAAAAAATATTAGCAAATGAAGGCAGTATTGATACTAATAAAAAAGGCATTGATACCAATAGAATAGGTGTTAATATAAATAAAGAAAATATTGATAACAATAGAAAAGGCGTTGATATAAATAAACAAAATATTGACACTAATAGAAAAGGCATTGATATCAATAAAGAAAACATTGATACCAATAGAAAAGATATTAATATAAATAAAGAAAATATTGACACCAATAGAAAAGGCATTGATATCAATAAAGAAAACATTGATACCAATAGAAAAGATATTAATATAAATAAAGAAAATATTGACACCAATAGAAAAGGCATTGATATCAATAAAGAAAATATTGATACCAATAGAAAAGATATTAATATAAATAAAGAAAATATTGACACTAATAGAAAAGATATTAATATAAACAAAGAAAATATTGATAATATTAAAGATAACTATATCGATAATCTAAATATCAATGAAAGCAATATTTCATTAAAAAGCCATTTTGCTACCCTTTATATGGAACAATCAATCTCAAGAAGCGAAGTTAAAACGCTAAAAAATAACTTTGAGCATTTTAAATCTGAAACCCAAAACCGTTTTTATAAAGTAGAAAAACGCGCTAATCAAGGTATTGCCTCTGTAGCTGCAATGAGCAATTTACCTTTTACTGACTCAGCAACATTTAGCACAGCTATCGGTATTGGTAATTATCGCAATGCAACGGCTCTTGCTTGGGGGATGCAATATCGTATTAATGAAAATGTAAAAGTCAGAGCTTCTACGGCGTGGAATGATTCAAATAATTTTGTCTCAGCCGGTGGTGTTGGGATCAGTTGGTAATACTTTACTCAAAAAAGTAAACAAAGTGAAAGCTAAGTAAATACTTGGCTTTCGCTGTTTCATTCCATTGAAAATCCGTTATGCTGAGACTGAGTGATCGACACTAAAAGGAGCATATCAATGACGGGTATTTTTCAGAAAATCAAACATTGGGTAGGGATAAAAAATACTACCCATTACCCTTATCCTGCTGTTGATATTACGCTACCTAATAATATCTCTTTACACCTTGTGGGGAGTATCCATATGGGGGTTTCCACAATGTCACCACTTTCCAATGTGCTACTCAACGAAATAAAAAATGCAAATGCTATTATTGTGGAAGCCGATATTTCCACAGATGTACAACCATTTGATCAAGCATCCCTTTTTAGAAAGTCGCTAGAAACACGCTTAAATAACTCTCTTTTTGCTCAAGTCACATGTCATTGTGAAGATCTCGCTCTCTCACTTTATCAACTTGAAAATAAACCACTTTGGCAGATTGCATTGATTTTACAATCTACCCAAGCAATGCAACTTGGATTACAACCGCAATATGGTATTGATTACCAAGTCATTCAATATGCTAATGAGTACAAAAAAAACATTATAGAACTTGAAGGCATTGAGGATCAGGTCGCATTATTATTAAGCTTCCCTGATGATGGTCAGCAATTACTCGAGGATACACTAAAAAATTGGCACGATAATGCACGTACATTGCAAATCATGATCAATTGGTGGTTAAATTATAATAGCCAAGAGAAACAACCGCCTTTACCGAATACCTTTAGTAAAGCTGTATTTGATATTTTAATGGAAAGCCGTAACCAAAAATGGGTAAGCATCTTATCAAAATTACCGGCTGGACGTTATGTGGTAACTGTAGGTGCTCTTCATTTATTTGGTGAAGAGAATCTGATTGATTTACTAACAAGTCAATCATAAAAACATTGTGATTAGGAATAACTATGACTCCCGCTGTCAATTTATTGGAAAAACAAAAAATTAAATTTACGCTTCATCCTTATGAACATGATGCGAATGTGCATAATTTTGGTGATGAGGCCGTTGAAAAATTAGGTTTAGATAATCGCCAAGTATTTAAAACACTGTTAGTTGCTTTAAATGGTGATGCTAAAAATCTTGCTGTTGCAGTAACACCCGTTTCTGGTCAATTAGATTTAAAACTCGTTGCTAAGTGTTTTAAAGCAAAAAAAGCCGATATGGCAGATCCACAAATTGCACAAAAGGTCACTGGTTATTTAGTGGGTGGAATAAGCCCATTAGGTCAGAAAAAACGCCTACCAACAGTGATTGATGAACAAGCACTTGAATTTAACACTATCTTTGTTTCTGGTGGTAAACGAGGCTTAGATATTGAGTTATCTGCAAAAGACTTAGGTGTAGTGTTAGGTGCTCAATTTGCACTTATTCGTAAAGAGTCATAATCATTAATGATTTTTTATTTTAAGGCTCATCCTCAAAATAAGAAATTAACGTGATTAAGAGCAAAATAAAAGGCGACATAAAATGTCGCCTTTTGTCTATATAAGCGTTATTGATAAAACTTATTTTTTATAAACAATTTCGCCTTTAGGTTCGAAATCTGCGGCTTTCAATGGAGAGTGCGCTTCGATATAACCTTTTAAGACTTCAGCATCAACAAACCCTGTATTAACATAGCCCGGATGAGTATCAATCTTAGGATAACCATCACCACCAATGCCGTTAAAGTTTAGTGTCGCCATACGGTAAGACTTCGTTTTATCCAATGGTTTGCCTGCAATTTTAACATCGCTAACTTTACAATCTGCATCTACTGTTAAGCTAACATTGTAGAATTGAGCATAAGCACCAGAGTCTACTTTCATACATGCAACCGCAGACAAATAAGGCTCGACTTCCTCACCTTTAAAATCAACATAAACCAGTTCGTTCGCGAATGGTTGTACTTTCAGAACATCTTTATAAGTGATATCACCAGACTCAATAGAATCACGAACACCACCACCGCTCATAATTGCAAAATCAGCATTCGCACGTTCAGCTTGAGCTGATAATAATAGACGAGCCATATTAGTCTGAACAAAGCGAACTTTACTACGATCACCTTCTAATTTACCAACAACCTCACCCACTTTAATATTCAGTTGCTCACCACCTTTTTCTTGATAAGGTGTCAACAATTTCATCATTTCAGGGTTATGAGGAATTTCTTCTGTGTAATAAACAAGTTCAGTTGTACCGTCGTCTTTCTTCACTTTCTGATTTAAGTTAATTGGGATTAATTGGTAATGCTTTAACGTAAATTCACCATTACGGAATTCGAAATCTGCACGACCAACATATTTACCCCATTCATGAGCCTGAACAATCCATGTACCATTTTGATTATCTGGTGCACAAGGAGTGCCTGGTACATAATCAGCTTGTTTGTAGTTTTTATTCTCTTGAGACATACAAACAGGATCTTGTGAGTGACCACCCACAATCATATCAAGGTAGCCTTTTGGTAATTCACGCGCCATTTCCACATCACCTGGTGCGTTAGAGCCATGATTACCATCATCATAGTGACCCATATGCGTTGCTGCGATAATAATGTCTGGTTTTTCTGTTGTACGCAGTTCTTCTACAACTTTTTTAGCTTCATCTGAAGGTTTGCGGAATTCAGTATCAGGGAAGTTTGCTGGGTTACCAATACGCACAGTATCATCAGTCGTTAAGCCTAATACTGCAATTTTTACACCTTGCTTATCAAAAATGGTGTAAGGCTTGAATAAACGCTCACCCGTACTTTTTTGATAAATATTCGCAGATAAGAATGGGAATGTTGCCCATTTTTCTTGTTGGCGCAAAACATCTAATGGATTATCAAATTCATGATTACCCAAAGCCATTGCATCATACCCCACAAGATTCATACCTTTAAAATCAGGCTCTGCATCTTGTAAATCAGATTCTGGAACACCCGTATTGATATCACCGCCCGATAACAGTAGCACGCTGCCGCCTTTTTTAGCGACTTCATCTCGAATGTTATCAACAACCGTTTTTTGTGCAGCTAAACCATATTCTCCACGATCGTTATGCCAAAAATGGCCATGGTGATCATTGGTATGCAAAATAGTAATTTCGTAGGTTTTATCCTTTTCCCATGCCTGAGACATCGCAGGCGTCATCGCTAAAGAAACCGTCAATGCGCATGCTGATAATTTAAAAGATAAGCTCATGGTATATCCCCATGTATATTATTTATTGAGAAGGTTCTGCCATGGTTCTACAGTAGAAAAAGAAGACAGAAGTTAAATACTTTTGCTGTATTTTATGATGTAGGTTATATAATTTTTTTATTATTTCATTGATCCAATAGTTTTTTTGAGACATGAATCAAACTCTATTTCTCATAAAAGCACTCAATTCAAAATAGATGTAAACTAGACCAATAAAAACATAAATAATTTACAAAAAAATAATACGGAAAGGAAAGTAAATATCCGTTGATTCTCTTTGTTACGTTGCTGGCAATTGTAGTGCTATTGCAAGTTAGTCGCAGGTATAAAATTCAACAAGATGCTCAGAAAAAATAACCTAACACGCTAAAAAGGAAAGCAATATTGCCATGTAAACCCCTCTTGGGCTATTTAGCTATTTTACTTATTCTTATTTTTTCTAAGCATTTTTATCTTACAAGCATCAGTAGCTACTATACTTTCTACTTAATACCTAAATTTGACGCTTCAGTACAAAGTACACCTGTTTGTTTTCCTCTTCGCTTGTCGCAGCTAACACTATAAATGTGGATCCAGTAGACGATAAAATTGGCAGAAAATACGTTATTTGGGGAACTATTCTTGGTGTTGCACCTTTTACGCTGATACGACCTTATACCAACCTTTACTGGACGGGCGTATTGACTGTATTCATTGGCGTGATTTTGGCTTCAGCATTTTCTGCTATCTCAGTTTATGCTCAAGAGTTAATTTTAGGTGAAAAGAGCATGATTTCCGCGCATTTCTTCGGAGTTGCTTTTAGGATGGATGAATTAATGCTGAAGTCTTAGGATATATTACAGTTCAGAAGAGTATTGAATATGTCTATCATATCTTCGCTCATCTCCCTCTATTAGGTATTTTCCCCATTCTTCTTACGAAGATTGGGTGCAATAAAACTGAATAACTTGTAATTACCCCTGTTACTAAAATGAACCAGAAACAGATTATTTCTTACTTTAAAAGGTAAGACTAATTAAAATAACACAGAAAAGTGTATTTGCATTAAAAAATTCAATCAACTTGCTATTTTAATAAATAATCGATAATTTTTAGCGAATTTATTGCATGAATACGTTAAACTATTAGCCTGCTATATTACTCGCCCCCCGATACATGTAGTTTTATAAAAAGAAGGAGAATTGATGCCGCATTCAACACCCCTCATTACCACCATTGTTGGTGGATTAGCACTTGCTTACATTTTAGGCATGATCGCTCAACGGCTAAAAATTTCACCTTTAGTAGGATATCTTGCTGCGGGTGTACTCGCTGGCCCATTTACTCCCGGCTTTGTTGCTGATACCTCTCTCGCCCCTGAACTAGCTGAAATTGGCGTTATTCTGCTAATGTTTGGCGTAGGTTTACATTTCTCATTAAAAGATCTCATGGCAGTAAAAGCCATCGCTATTCCGGGTGCTATTGCTCAAATTGCAGTAGCAACACTATTAGGGTTGGGATTATCAGCATTTTTTGGCTGGGGTTTATTTAGTGGCATTGTATTTGGTTTATGTCTATCAACAGCAAGTACCGTTGTTCTTTTACGTGCACTAGAAGAAAGAGGTCTGATTGACAGCCAACGAGGCCAAATTGCTATTGGTTGGTTGATTGTTGAAGACTTAGCAATGGTGTTAGCCCTTGTACTACTTCCTGCTATTGCCAATATGCTGGAAAGTAGCGATCAAACCAATATTTCTCAACTTATGATTAATTTAGGTATCACTGTCGGTAAAGTTGTTGCCTTTATCTTAATTATGATGATTGTTGGTCGTAAGTTGATCCCTTGGATTTTAGCTAAAACGGCGGCAACAGGCTCTCGTGAGTTATTTACATTAAGTGTACTCGCTCTCGCTTTAGGTATCGCTTATGGTGCTGTAACCTTATTCGATGCTTCTTTCGCATTAGGCGCATTCTTTGCCGGTATGGTACTTAACGAGTCTGAATTAAGCCACAGAGCGGCTCAAGATACTTTACCACTGAGAGATGCTTTCGCAGTTCTGTTCTTTGTGTCCGTTGGTATGCTGTTTGATCCAATGGTGTTAATTGAACATCCTCTTGGGATCTTAGCAACACTGGCTATCATTATTATTGGTAAATCTGTCGCCGCGTTGGTGCTTGTACGAATGTTTGGGCATTCTCGACGAACAGCCTTAACCATTTCAGTCAGCCTTGCACAAATTGGTGAATTTGCCTTTATCCTTGCAGGTCTAGGTGTGGCGCTAAACGTTTTAGAGCCAGATGCACGTAATCTTGTTTTAGCCGGTGCTTTAGTCTCTATTATGTTAAACCCAGTGCTATTCTCTTTATTAGACCGTTATCTGGCAAAAACAGAAACCAAAGAAGAAGTGGAACAGCTACAACAAGAAGAGCTGGAAGAAGAGATGCCTGTCCCTGTTGATATTTGTGGTCACGCCATTATCGTCGGTTATGGACGTGCAGGAAGCATGCTTGCTGAAAAATTATTAGCTCAATCTATTCCATTAGTTATTATCGAAAATAGCCGTAATAAATTTGCTGAGTTAAAAGAGAAAAGTTTAAACACCGTGCTGGGTAATGCATCGACTAAAGAGTCACTTGCTTTAGCTCGCATTGATTGCGCTAAATCTTTATTACTGACGATACCTAATGGGTATGAAGCTGCAGATATCGCTGAAACCGCAAGAAGTATGAACCCTGATTTAAATATCATTGTTCGTGCTCATTTTGACGATATTATTGTACGAGCTAACTATGATGAAGAAGCGTCTTTTATCCTTGAGAAAGGGGCAAATCACGTCATCATCGATGAAGATCAAACCGCATCTGCAATGGCGGATATGCTAATTAAAGAAGTTGAGTTTGGTTGTGCTATTGATGATACCCCTGAAAATGGTCAACAAATCATTGCACCTAGTGCAGCGCAATAATCAAACACAGTTAATCACTTAAATTCTATGGATTTAAGTCAATAAAAAACCTATCAATAAATGTTGATAGGTTTTTTTATTTCATACAGATAAAACAAGTCTTAGAAACTATACAAACTTAACGTTCCCAATAAGCTTCTTCTAAGCTGTCTTCTTTTTCAGGTAAGCCTCGTGTTAAGCGAGGTGAATGCTGACTTAGCACTTGATAACTCACTCGGTTAGCATATTTGCAGACTTGTGCTAACGATGAATAAGTTAAATAAGTCCGAGGATGCTTACTTGAATTGGGCACATTGATGCGATGGTAGCTATTCGCTGTAATATCATGCAGTAACGCTGATAATGCTGCATCACCTGCACCATTCGTATTCATGATTTTTTCAGGACCACCCATATAAGGTTCAATATGAGAATAGACTTTCTCTGGCTCTTCACAATCTTTACGACGCATTGCACGACTAAATTCATAACGATTAAATTCAGCAATAGCACCGGGTAATAAAGGATGTGTGGTTTGACGCTTAAAGTTGTGTTCTGTATAACCGCCCATATAAAGTCCTGCAGGACCTGCGGTACACAGCACTAAATCAACCCATTCTAACGCAACATCGGAAGCTAACAGAGGATCTGCATGTCCCGTTAATTCAAAAGCTTCATCTTCATTCATTGCGACAACAGAAACGTGCTCTTTTAAGAAATCACGCCACCATTGTGGATCATCTGCAATAACATATTTTGTGCCCAGCGTCAGAACAACAGGCACATCATATTTTTTCGCGTATTCAATCGCTTTCATGGTTGCTAACGGCATCGGTTCACCCGGTTTACAGCGAACTAAATAAGCCGTTAACACTAATGCGGAAGCTTCTGCAATCACCTCTTCCGGAATGCTTTCTGGTTTAAGCTGGTTCATTTGACCTGGGCTAATCGCAAATGTACGTTCGCCATTTTCCGTGATCAGCGTGAAACAACGCCCAATGGCACCATCAACACCTTGGAGGTAATTAAGATCAGTACGGCTAGATGTGTTACATAAATAACGATAAGCATAGCTACCAATCTGAATGTTATTACACATAGTACCTAATAGCACAGAGCGATCATCAGCTAATACCGAGTAGTTATGTAGCGTATTACCAATCGTACCGCCAGCAAACTCGTGTGTTATCAGATTATTATCTGTTAATTCACGATAAAGTGCCTCTGCGACATCATCTTCAATAACAAGAGAGTGTCCCTGACTCAAGTTATAACGGTTAATAAACTCTTCATCAACTTTCGCTTCAATATCAACCAATGTTTGGTCAATACCGACGATATAAGCGCGAGAGGATTCGCTCTCCGTCATATTGATGATGGGTTGTAATAGAGGATCTCGTAAACTAACGGGAAAATAGTGTTTGGATTTTCGTTTGCCAGGGAATTTCATTGTGAACGATGCTACACAGCTAAAAAAGATGCGCAATGTTAACACAATATTATGGGAGAGACAGTAGGTGTACGTCAGTACACCTACTTATTTAAAGATATTTTTATGCAGTTTTACGACGGCTTCTTGCCATATAGCTCAGTAAAACACCCATAACAGACAGAATGAAACCAACAAAAGCGGCGCCAACTAAAATCAGGGCACGTTTAGGTGCATCTTTTTTAGTCGGTTCGTAAGGCTTCAACATATATTTGAATGGTACAAATTGAAGATCATCTAATTTTACTTTTTCTAATTGCTTCATATTGTATAAACGGTTTTTCAGATCAGAACTTACCGTTGTTGGGTCTGTGATAGCTTCTGTAATGGCTAATTTACTGCTTAACGCATCAGAACCCATGGCAATAGAATAATCAGGGTCATCTTTAATCTGTGCACCCTCACTGGAAATTGGTTTTTTAACTCCAGCGGCATTTGCGATTTCTAACGCATATTTTAGACGTTGCACATTCACATTACGCGCATTAGCGATACGCTCTAAATCCATTTCATAGGCTTTTTGTGCAAAACTTAATTTACGCTCAATTTGATCATCAATTTCGTCTTTTACTTCCATTCGTACTTTGGTAGAAATAAAACGAATATAACCAGAAAGCAAATCGTAAGCTTCTTCAGGCGTTGGGGCAGTAAAACTTAAATTAATTTCCCCACTAAACTCTTCATCACTATTCTTGCTATCCGATGATTTTAAATTAATATCTTTCGTTACAATATCTTCAATTAATCTACGCTTATCTAATGGCGTTGGTTCTTCCATTTTTGCCAGTAAGCTTTTGTAGTAGTCAGTACTAACTAAAAATTCTTCACGTAAAACACGAGAATTATAGTTATTGATAAATTTTTGATAAACAGATGAACCATTCACACCTGTATCAACATCCACTAAGCTAAGCTCAGTCAATGTTGCTCTTAATTGCTTCATTTCATCGAGCATTGGCTTGGTAATTGCAGCTTGGCTAGTCCATTTTTGTGGTAAAAAGCTTGCAACAGTAAAGCCAACGATAGCAAATAATAACGTGATACCAATAATGACAAACTTTGATTTATAAATAACAGAAAATAATTCAAAAAGATCGATTTCATCATTCTGTTTTAGATAGAAATCGTCAAAATGTCCTTTATCAATTTCTGAAGATTGTGGTTTTGAAAGCTTACTATTCATTTTCCTGCCTAAATTTATGTAATGCAGTGTCCGTTTATCAGCACTTTTAGTGATTTCCACTAAAAGACTTAAAAAATGAGAAAAGATAAGTTTATATATAACTGAAATATGATCAAATTAATATATCATCAAATCCGATAATTTTATTTATCGAATTCAGTAATTATTTTTCGCATACCTCTCGGATCATCGCTTCTAGCAAGTCAATATGCTCAATTTCAGCATTTAATGCCGGAATGTATTCGTACTGTTTACCACCACCATGAATAAAGAACTCTCGGTTCTGTTCATTAATTTCTTCTAATGTTTCCAAGCAATCAGATGAAAATCCTGGACATACAACCTGCACATGTTCAACCCCTTCACTTCCCAGCTTTTCCATCGTTTTATCTGTATAAGGCGATAACCAAGGTTCACGACCAAAGCGTGATTGGAATGTCAGCATAACCTGTTCTTTAGGATAACCTAACCGCTCTTCTAATTGCGCTTTTAGTTTTTCTGTTGTGAGACAACACTCATCATAATAAATATCCCCCGTTTTGATAAAACGCTCCGGAATACCATGAAAAGAGAGAATTAAACGATCGGGTTTACCATATTGCTGAAAGCTTTTCTCAATAGAGGTGACAAGTGCTTTGATATAAAGAGGATGTGTAGGATAACTACGAATAAAGTGAAGAGAGGGTATTGTACGCATGTCTTTAAAAACTCGGCTAACACCATCAAATACCGCAGCAGAAGTAGAGCAAGAGTATTGAGGATAAAGTGGTAACAAAATAATGCTCTCAACACCTTGTTGTAATAGCTTTTCCACCCCTTCATTTAGTGATGGGTTACCATAACACATCCCTAGTTCCACGGGTATATTAGGTAATCGCTGCGCAACAGCACGTTGTTGCGCTCGGCTATAAACTAAAAGAGGTGAACCTTCATCCATCCAAATCTGTTGATATAACTTAGCTACCTTAGGTGAACGAAACGGTAATATCACCCCTTGTAATAATGGTTTCCAAATCAAAGGAGAAACATCAACAACACGAGGATCGCTAAGAAATTGTGCTAAATAACGTCGAACAGCACCCGTTGTCGGCGCATCAGGTGTGCCAAGATTAACCAAAAGAACACCATACTTAGCATCATTCATACTATGACTCCTTAGAGTTATTTTATTAGGATAACCAGAGAGTAGAAGAATAAAGGAAAATAATAGATTGTGCTTGTCAATTTATTGGATTGAACTCTTTACCTTATTTTCTAGAGATAAAAAAAATCCCGGCTAAACCGGGATTAATCATCACAATGACGCATTAGCCAAGGATACTTTTCAGTTCAGCGTTAATTTCGCTTACTTTTTGTGTACCATCAACTTTGAAGTATTTCGCATTGCTTGCTTTAGCTTCATTTTGATAATAGGAAACTAATGGTGCTGTTTGAGTATGGTATTCAACTAAACGTTTACGAACCGTTTCTTCTTGGTCATCTTTACGTGTTGTTAATTCTTCACCCGTCACATCATCACGATTTTCCACTTTAGGTGGATTAAATTTCACATGATAAACACGACCTGATGGTGCGTGAACACGACGACCAATAATACGCTCGACAATGATGTCATCAGGTACAGCAAATTCCAGTACGAAATCCACATTGATACCTGCTTCTTTCATTGCATCAGCTTGTGGAATTGTTCTTGGGAACCCATCCAACAAGAAACCATTACGGCAATCGTCTTGTTTGATGCGCTCTTTAACTAACGCAATAACTAATTCATCTGTAACTAACTGGCCATTGTCCATCAATGCTTTTGCTTTCAGTCCGAGTTCTGAACCCGAACTTACTGCTGCACGTAACATATCACCAGTTGAAATCTGTGGGATACCATAGTTTTCTTTAATGAATTGAGCCTGAGTGCCTTTACCAGCGCCTGGAGCGCCTAGCAGAATGATACGCATCGCGTAAATCCCCTTGCATTTAATTTTTTATATTTAAACTCGAAAACGCATTACCATACCATTTTGTGAGGTCATCGCTCAAGAAATCACGGTAGCGATTGCATTTTATTTTTATCGAAAAAGAAAAAACCACGCTCTCTCTTCAGATAAACGTGGTTTAAATGTTTGAAAACGAAAACAGTTACGCTTTTTGAACTAAAAGTTGATTCACTAAGCGAATAAACTGGTTTGGATCCTCTAAAGAGCCTCTTTCAGCAAATAAAGCCTGATCCAGTAATAAATTAACCCAATCCGCAAATAGCGCTTCATCTGTTAGTTCTGCTGTTTGCTTCACTAATGGATGATTTGGATTTAGCTCAAAGTTGTATTTCACTTCTGGCACTTCTTGCCCTGCTGCAGCAAACAATTTGGCCATTTGTGTTGTCATTTCATCCGCACTGGTTGTCACAATGGCAGGCGTATCTGTTAAACGATGTGTTAATTTCACATCTTTAACTTTATCTCCCAGCAAGGTTTTAATGCGCTCAACAAAAGGAGCTAATTGTTTATCTGTTTCTTCTTGCTCAGCATGTTTCTCTTCATCAGCAAGTTTATCCAGAGATTCATCTGCTTTACTAACAGACTGGAATGATTTGCCATCAAACTCAGTCAGATAGTTCATCATCCACTCATCTATACGATCAGATAACAGCAGTACTTCAATGCCTTTTTTACGGAACAGCTCTAAATGCGGACTGTTTTTCGCAGCAGCATAGCTATCAGCTGTGATGTAATAGATTTTCTCTTGGCCTTCAACCATACGGCTAACGTAATCTTCCAGTGAAACAGTTTGAGCATCACTGTCGTTATGCGTTGACGCAAAACGTAATAATTTAGCAATTGTTTCAATGTTAGATGAGTCTTCTGCAGGACCTTCTTTTAAGACTAAACCAAACTCTTTCCAGAATGCTTGATACTCTTCCGGCTTGTTTTCTGCCAGTTTTTGTAACATCTGTAATGCACGTTTAGTTAATGCACTGCGTAAATTACGTGTAACAGAGCTATCTTGTAAAATTTCACGAGAAACATTTAACGGTAAATCATTAGAATCAACTAACCCACGGATAAAACGCAAGTAATTAGGCATAAACTGCTCAGCTTCATCCATAATAAAGACACGCTGTACATACAGTTTTAAACCATGACGTTGTTCACGATTCCATAAATCCCAAGGTGCTTTTGAAGGCACATATAATAAGCTTGTATACTCTTGCTTACCTTCTACACGGTTATGTACCCAGCTTAATGGGTCAGCAAAATCATGAGAGATATGTTTATAAAACTCTTTATACTCTTCATCACTCACTTCGGCTTTATTACGAGTCCAAAGTGCTTGCGCTTTATTAATTTTTTCCCATGTCACTGTGCCGTCTTCTTCATTTTTCGTTTCAATTTCAACAGGCAGAGAAATATGGTCAGAATATTTACTAATAATGCTACGCAGACGCCAATCATCTAAATACTCATCTTCACCTTCACGTAAATGAAGTGTGATGTCAGTACCACGATCAGCCTTTTCAATATCAGCAACGGTGTAATCACCTTCACCTTCAGATTCCCAAAAAACACCTTTATCTGCGCTTTCACCTGCAGCTCGAGTGCGTACTGTCACTTTATCTGCAACGATAAACGCAGAATAGAACCCAACACCAAACTGACCAATTAGTTGGCTATCTTTAGCTTGATCTTGTCCGATAGATTCTAAAAATGATTTTGTCCCTGATTTTGCGATAGTACCCAGGTTATCAATGACTTCATCACGAGTCATACCAATACCATTATCACTGATAGTCAAAGTACGTGCTTCTTTATCAGTGGAAATACGCACATGCAAATCGCCGTTATTTTCATAAAGCGCTGCATCTGATAATGCTCGGAAACGCAATTTATCAGCCGCATCTGATGCGTTAGAAATCAATTCGCGAAGGAAAATTTCTTTATTGGAGTAAAGAGAATGGATCATTAATTGAAGAAGTTGTTTAACTTCTGACTGAAATCCTCTTGTTTCCTGACCTTTCATACTCATTTTTACCTCAATTAATCCTAATTTGGCGAAAAAAATCGATATGAGTAAAAAGTGGGGATAGTTAAGCTAGTTTCAAGGGTCGAGTAAAAAATTAAGCTAATAAAAGTGATTACCCCCCTTATATGATGAAAGTTTGAGCCAAAATAATACTTACTGGATGTTTTTACCGCTAAGTTGATAATATTCACTTAGCGGTAAAATAGGCTAACTTAGGTTACATTTCTAATTATTTAGCATCACTTACAACGATTGCTTTTGCGCCTGCTTTTGCTTCATCTAATGCGTGTTTTATCGTATCAGCATGAGCAAGCACAACACCTAAACGACGAGAGCCGGCAATTTCAGGCTTCGCAAAAAGGCGAATTTGACGATCCGCCTTCAATACTTTTTCAATACCGGAATAAACGATATTCGTACTATAAAGCGCTGGTAAAATAACCGCGGATGCACAAGGACCTAATTGACGAATCCCACCAATGGGATAGCCTAAAAAAGCACGAACATGAAGCGCAAACTCTGATAAGTCTTGAGAAATGAGTGTCACCAATCCTGTATCATGAGGACGAGGTGAGACTTCATTAAAAAATACCTCATCACCTTGAACAAATAACTCAACACCAAATAAACCATATCCCCCTAAGTTT
The DNA here is from genome assembly GCF_030286765.1 of Proteus faecis. Taxonomy (NCBI): domain Bacteria; kingdom Pseudomonadati; phylum Pseudomonadota; class Gammaproteobacteria; order Enterobacterales; family Morganellaceae; genus Proteus; species Proteus faecis. The sequence continues at coordinate 62,098 of NZ_JASVWV010000002.1, read as the reverse complement.
TCAACCACTTTACTTGCGATATGCTGTGCTTTAGCAAGTGCAATATCACTCATCTTTTGAGGTTGCCATGATTCACGGTAATCCCCTTTTTCTTGTCGATGACCAATAGGAGCACAAAAATGGATCCCATCGACAGCGTGAATAGTCAGTAAAGTGATCTCAAAATCAAACGGGATCATTTTTTCAACAATAACACGACCTTTTCCTGCTCGTCCGCCCTCTTGCGAGTAAGTCCAAGCTTGAGCTAAATCGTTTTCATTACGAATAACACTTTGCCCTTTTCCGGATGAGCTCATGACAGGTTTTACAATACAAGGAAAACCTATTGCTAAAGCGGCTTTTTTAAAACTCACTTCATCATCAACAAATTGATAGTTCGATGTAGGTAAATGCAGTGTTTCCGCGGCTAAACGACGGATCCCTTCTCTATCCATAGTGAGCTTTACAGCACGGGCACAAGGAACCACTTTTTGCCCCGCTTGTTCTAATTCAAGCAATAATGTTGTAGCAATAGCTTCAATTTCTGGAACAATAAAATCAGGTCGCTCTTGTTCAATTACTTGCTTTAATCCGTCGCTATCCAGCATATTTACAACATGATAGCGATGAGCAACATGCATAGCAGGAGCATTGAGATAGCGATCAACGGCAATCACTTCAATGCCTAAGCGTTGGCATTCTATCGCGACTTCTTTGCCTAATTCACCGGCACCTAATAACATCACTTTTGTTGCACTTGCTGTAAGAGCCGTACCCAACACTGTCATTTTTTATCCTCACTATTAATCAAAATCACAATCACGCAAACGATTGCTTTTATATAGCATAGCGGATTTAACATGATAGAAAAATAGCCAGACAAAAAAATAATCAAACAGAAAAATAAAACAATTACACCGTTTGGCTACGTTTTCCTTTTTGAATTTTTAGATAATTAAGACGTTTGCGAATAAGAGCCAATATACAGCATAAAAGCCCTAACCAAATCAACGAGAAACTCACGCCTTTTACTTCATCAAAAGCTTCATGGAATAAGAAAACAGCCAATAAAAATTGAATAGTAGGCTCAATATATTGTGCTAATCCGATTACAGTTAATGTGGTTCGTTTGACTGCTGCGGTAAAGAACAATAATGGCAATATAGTGACAGGTGCGGTTAGAATATAATAAAAACGAGTCAGATTATCTGCGGAAGGTAATGCGCTTTTATCTGTTATCAACAACCAAATAGTAACCCCTATTGCTAATGGCATTAACCAGAGTGTTTCGATAAATAAAGAAGTGATCACATCAAAACGAATAAACTTACGGATCAAGCCATATACAGCAAATGCCCCCCCCATCATAATAGCGAGTACAGGTAATTCACCGTACATCCACAATTGGTACCCCACTCCCGCACAAATTAAGGTAACCGCCCATTTTTCTGCTAGATTAAGCTTTTCTTTAAGAAAGATGACACCTAATAAAATAGAGAAGAGTGGATTAATAAAATATCCCAAGCTCGCCTCTAATACTTGTTGATGTGTTAATGCATAGGTAAATGTACACCAAGAAACGGCCATAGCCATTGAGCTAAATAGGCACATAAAAATAGAGCGCTTATCCTGTAAAACAACGCGCCATCGTGTCCTATTTTTAATAAAGAGTCGTACTAGTAATAAAAGAGGGATAGACCAGATCAAACGTTGAGCCAACATTTCTAACGGTTGCGCCCCAGGTAACAGACGATAAAACAGAGGCGTTATTCCCCAAAGAATATACGAAAAAATGGCTAATACCGCGCCTGATTGAGCCCACATTTAATGTTCCATCAATAAAAGTCAATAAGGTTTAATATCATACGCTTAAAACAGACAGAACAATATGATCAGCATCGCTGATTGATCAAACATCAATACGACGACATAGACAAGATAAAAAAAATCTCCACAAATAACGATTCCGAGAAAAGTCGTTATAAATGGAGAATTGGAAAATACCATTAAGGGAAAACCGTGGTAAAAACCACAACCAGAAAAAATAGGTAAGTTGTTAGAAAATCTCCCTAACATGTAACGGTGGTTGCTGCTGAACAAAATCACGTAATTTTTTACGACTTGGTGCTGCGGCTATCGCCCCTTTTTGGGTCGTGGCTAAAGCACCACAAGCAGCCGCTTGTGTCACTATTTTTGATAGATATTGTTCATCTTCAGCAAAACCATATTCAGCAAGCGCGGCTAACAAACCTGACATAAAAGCATCACCAGCACCGGTTGTATCAATACATTCAACGATAAAGGCGCTAAATGCGACTTGAGTATTTGGCGTAAAAACTAAACAACCTTTAGAGCCTTGAGTGATCACTTTTAAACGAGCGGGATAATCTTCTAATTTATTAAGTGCATTATTCAATGTCACTTCTTGTGTCATCCATGTAAGCTCATCTTCTGATAATTTTAATATGTCAGCTTTACGCGCATATTGATCAATAACTTCACGCATTTCTTCGTGATCACGCCACATTTGAGGGCGTAAATTAATATCAAAACTCAGCAGTGAATCGCTTTCTTTAACATTTTTGATTGCACAATCTAATGTCGAGCGACAAATGGGATTCACTAATGCTAAAGAGCAAAAATGCAAAATATCTTTATCAAAAGCAGGTAAAGATTTTTCGGTTAAAAATTGATCCGCAGACTCAGCCACTAAGAAAGTAAAATCACGCTCACCATTTTCTTGTAAAGAGACAAGAACAGTACTGGTGCGGTGAAACTCATCAAATTCCATTGCACGAGTATCCACACCCAGGTCAAATAATGTTTTTTGCATAAAATGGCCGAACGCATCTTCACCAACTCGTCCAATAAAACCACTTTGTTGACCAAGCTTAGCAACACCAGCAGCAACATTGACAGGCGCACCACCAGCGCATGCTTCATATTGCATGTTTTGCAATGGGATCAAGTCAACAACAGCGTCACCTAAAGACCAGACTTTCATAATCTCTCCTGAAGATAAGCAATTATTTTTCTTAACTATATTCTGTTCTTATGACTATTCATAACGAATAAGTAAATATATTGCTCGTAAATCCACACTGATAACGTTAACATAATAAGATAATATGATAAAGTCAATCTCATACATCGTATTTTTTTCACTCTAAATGTTATCGTTAACAACAGGAGTAATAGTGTGATTAGTCTGTTCTTTACCTTTTCTGTGCTCTTAAAAACACACTAATAACTCTAAAATAGAATAAGGATAATGATATGAAACACCGCTTAGAACAATCAACAACAGCCTTACATACTTTGATTGAAAAACGAGGCAATAAATTTTATCCCCAGTTTCATTTAGCTGCGCCCGCGGGTTGGTTAAATGATCCTAATGGTCTTATTTATCATGATGGTTTATATCATGCCTTTTATCAGCACCATCCTTATTCTCAAGATTGGGGGCCTATGCATTGGGGACATGCTACAAGCGCCGATATGATCCACTGGCAACACCAACCCATTGCGTTAGCACCGGGAGATGAGTACGACAAAAGTGGTTGTTTCTCAGGATCAGCAATTAGCCATGAAGGTAAACTCTATCTTTTCTATACAGGACACAATTGGTTAGGCGCCGAAGGGGATGATAGCCAAATCTATGAAGCACAATGTGTTGCTATCAGTGAAGATGGCATTCATTTTGAGAAAAAAGGCATCGTTTTAGAACCCCCTAAAGGCTATATGCATTTTCGTGATCCTAAAGTCTGGTATCAAGAAGGTAAATGGTGGATGGTTGTTGGTGCACGTGATGAAAAAGATCAAGGACAAGTCCTACTCTTCTCTAGCGAAACCTTATTTGTAGAGGGCCAGCAGTGGAACAACGATTACACTGTTTTAGGAAAAACGGATGATAAAAATGTCTATATGTGGGAGTGCCCTGATTTCTTCCCGATTAGTCAAGAAAACGAATTTGCAATCGTCTTTTCACCACAAGGAAAACGCGCTGAAGGCTATCAATATCGCAACCTCTTTCAATCAGGTGCATTAATTGGCAAGTGGTCACCAAATCAACCTTTTAAACCACAAGGGCACTTTATTGAACTTGATAATGGCCATGACTATTATGCGCCACAATCATTTACAACACCTGATGGTCGCCGTGTTTCTATGGGATGGATGGATATGTGGAATTCACCAATGCCTACAAAATCTGAGTTTTGGTCTGGCTGTTTTACACTCCCTCGTGAAATCACTTTTGATAAATCTAAAAATCGCTTACGCATGCTCCCCGTTAAAGAAGTGGAATCATTACGTCAAGAAAAACAGACTATCCAGCCAGTAACACTCAGTAATCAATCTATCGAGCTAGTAAATAATACCCAAGCTATCGAACTCGATTTAACATTATCTTTAGACAGTCACGCTGAGAAATTTGGCTTATGGATAGGTGAAGGGCTTGAGCTTTTTGTTGATAATCAATCACATCGTTTAGTTCTTAACCGTCATTATCCTCAGCATAATATAAGTGGGGCTAGAAGTATTCCATTACCTGAAGGTTGTGAATTGAACTTACGTATTTTTATTGATCGTTCATCAATTGAAGTCTTTGTAAACAAAGGGGAATTCACCCTAAGCAGTCGATATTATGCTCAACAAGATACCCAAGCTTTACATCTTTTTGCCATGAATGGTGATGCAACATTGATTAATGGTGAATATTGGCAACTAAACAGTATTTACTGATATTGAGAAGATAAGTAAGACGTGAGTCTTTAAATAGACTCACGTTCAACTAATTGACAAGGTACGTGTACGGTATCCCTATGGTTTCTTTCTTGAATGATATGCAACGTCGCTTCTTTACCTAACTCATAATGAGGCAGTTGTACCGTTGTTAATGGAGGATAGAACAACTCTCCTGTACCAATCATATTGTCGTATCCCAAAACAGCCACTTGCTCCGGAATACGTAACCCCATAGAAAGTAAAACTTGGTAAGCTAAAAATGCGATACGGTCATTACCACAAATGAGAATATCAAAGTCAGCTTTTTGATGAACACAATGGTTTTTCAATATTTCAATCACATCACGGTAGTGTTCATCTCCAAATATCATCGTATATTGTTGTAGATGTGACAATGGCAACCCTGCCTCTTGCCAAGCATCTTCAACAGCTTTACGACGAATAGGACCTGCAACTGACTCTTCAGGTATATAAAAACACAAAGGACGACGATACCCTTTTTCGATGACTTTTTTCATCGCAAAATATTGCCCATGATAATCATCGGGAATATAAGTTGGAAAAGCATGTGTTTTATCTAAGCAGTTTGCTAGCACTAAATTCTTATCAAACAACTTTTCATGTACAGTGATCTCACGCAGCCCCATAGTGGTATAGATGATACCATCTGGACGTTGAGCCAAAAGTTGCCAAATTGCATTTTCATAACAATCTTGTGCAGTCAAATTGACAACAAATGAACTCCAACCAAATTCTCTTGCGGTTTGTTCTATCGATAGAATCATTTCCACCGAAAATGGTGTCGTTGCGGTATCAATGGCCAGAACACCAATTGATGATACTTTTGTTCCTTGACCACGAATTTTTCGTGCAGAATAATCTGGAACATAGTTAAGTTGATCAATCGCATTTTGAACTTGTTTCAGTGTTTCTGGTTTTAATAACTCAGGGTTATTAATCGCTCTTGAGACTGTCATCAAAGAAACGGATGCAAGTCGAGCTACATCTTTCAGTGACGCCATAGTATTGGCTCGATTGGTTTATTAAAAAGGTCAATAGAAATAAAGTGCTATTTTACAAGAAGTAAAGTCAAAAAGCCACAAAGGGAATTGTGTTGTAACTAAATGCGACTATTAATTAATTCATAAAAAGACACCTAAATATATTATTTTTTTACTTATTAAGTGAGTTTAATATAGTTAAAATCACTTACGAGAAAAAACTTAGTTACAATTAATAATAGTTATTCCTCTCGTCATTATAGAAATTAATTATTCTTATCTATAAAATACAAATATTGAAACAAAACAAAGTTCTGATATTTTATCTATAATATAATACAGAAGTATTAATCATTTTTAATTTGATATATTCTGAATATAGCTCCGTTACGTGAATGTTACCCTACACAAAAAACTTATAAATTAGTCAAATTTCGTTACTCATTCACTTTTAGTGTAAGAGCAAAGTAAAACCAGGAGCAACATATGGAATCAATAATCCACTTAATCACTTTTGAAGATGACAGTACAAAAGTTCAACTTAAAGCTGTTCTTTCTTCTTTAGCGGCTAATGTGAAAACCTATTCAAATGAACAGGCTTTCTTAAAATACTATTTTTCATCGACAAAAGGAGCTCATAAAGAGTGCATCATAATTAATACAAAAAGCAGTGCTGCCCCCTCAATTGCACTGATTAAAGAACTTAACAAATTGAAAAACATTATCCCTATTATTATTATTTCTGGGGATAGTTCCATTGAAAGTTGTCGTAACGCATTTAAATCAGGGGCTTTTGAATATTTAACTCGCCCTCTAAATGTGAATGAACTTCTTAATATTGTCTCGGAATCTTTCCTACATTATGAAAGTGAAGTTGAGCAATTCCGAACATATATATCTCTAAAAGATAAATTTGGTAAGTTATCTAATAGAGAAAAAGAGGTTATGGAGATGATCCTTGAAGGAAATACGAGTAAAGAAGCAGCAGAAAAACTTTCGCTATCGCCTCGAACAGTTGAAGTGCATCGTTCAAATATGTATACAAAATTGAAAATAAGATCACTACCACAATTAGTTCAAGAATATGATTTCTTTAAGAAATATGACTTAAGAGCAAACTAATCTACAATGTGATTTCTATTTATCAATAGGTTGTATTATCTAGCGATATAACGATATGACCTGTTTAACTTTCATTATCTTTTATTAATGAGAGAATGCTGTACTTCTAAAAATATTCTATTTTGGATGAATTACACCTAATATGGGAATAATTAATACGTTAGACACCATTCTACGATAGAAAGGGTGGCAACTTATTTCGATGCCCCCTTTCATTAGTGTTCGTTTAATTTCAATTTAAAAAAACACGTATATATTGTTTTCATAATCGCCATTATCAATAACTATTATGATTCTTTTTTATTAATAATAGAAATATAAGAAAAGATAAAGCTATTAATTTGATGTAAATCATTTTTCACTTATTATAAAGATGATTATTCTTATTTTTAATTTCTCATTTTCTTTATTCTTATTTCACGAAGAAAATTATTAATGATTAAAAAATAATACAAAAGAAATCCCCGTCTCTCTTTTTATGCCCATTTAAAGACTATTTATGCGGTTTGATTTTAGATCTAAACAAGAATTTCTTTATAAGAAAATTCTAACCAACGCATTTTAATTGCGATTATTTAAACTGTAAAATAAGAAATAATAATAAGTATTTCCTTTTATCCCCCCTTTTACTTAAGAAATTTATTCTCTTTATAGTTTAATTAATGTAATACATCATTTACTATTTCTACTTAGTAACAATCAAATAAAGAATATCATTAAACGATCAACTCATGTAAGTATAATGCACTAGCCATGAATAAGTATTAACACCTATAAAAACAAATGATTATTGATGATTGATTTATAGTCTTAATAAGAACATAACAATAAGATATTAATCCACACAAAAAAACATAAGACAAACTTATACGTTTATTCTTATTCTCACTTTGTGCAAATGCCTTTATGCTATACCCTCCTAACTCGCTTTTTAAAAAGAAAAATGAACGCTCAAGATAAAAACCGCCGCCCTATAAAAGCAAGACAAACAAGCTGGGCTACAAAGTGTAGTCGCTACTTACAACAAAAAGGGGCAACCCCAAACGGTATTTCCGTGTTTAGCATCATATTTGCATTACTTGCCGCCTTATCACTTTTTTGTGCTCTCTTTTACACATCTGGATTATTACGATCAATTTTACTGCTCCTTGGCGCTATCATGATCCAAGGTCGCCTCATTTGTAATTTATTAGATGGTATGGTTGCCGTCGAAGGTGGCATGAAAAGCCCTGTAGGTGCTGTTTATAATGAATTACCAGACAGAATTGCCGATACTTTAATTATTTTAGGTGTTGGTTATGGATTATCTCCTGACTTTTCTATGGCCATTACGTTGAGTTGGGTGGGTGCTTTTTTTGCAGTAATGACCGCTTATGTTCGCGTATTAGGTGGTGCTTGTGGATTAGAGCAACAATTTACAGGCCCAATGGCAAAACAGCACCGAATGGCATTATTAACCTCTGTTGCTGTTATTGCTGCATTTATTCCCAGTTTTTGGGGAATATGGCTCTTTTTTATTTCCTTATGGATTATTATATTAGGTTCAACGCTGACCACAATTTTCAGAACCCGTCGAATTTTACGGGATTTAGCACAAGGTGTCTGATTAATGAAAAATGGAAAACTTGCTTTCGATGCAAAAGTGGTATCATCCGTCTTAGTCTCTATTTGTCGATTTTTAACCGGTATTCGCGCCAAACAAACCTCACCTATTGCAAAAGATACACCTTGCATTTATTACGCTAACCACTCTAGTCATCTTGATGGTTTAGTTATTTGGTCTTGCCTTTCACCCAATATTCGCCCTTATGTTCATCCAGTTGCGGCTGAAGATTATTGGAATAAAAACCGCTTACGCCGTTATTTATCTCGTCGTATCTTTAGAGCTATTCTTATTCCTCGACATGCGACCAAAATGAATTCTCTACAAGAGGAAAATTCTTGCGAAGAAGTTGTAAAACACCCCACTAATGATTCGGCATCATCTACACAAAATAAAACCAATGCACTTGTTTTGATGCAAGAAATTTTAGACCAAGGGGATTCTTTAATTATTTTTCCAGAAGGTACTCGAGGTAATGGCGAATCTATTCAAGATTTTAAAGCGGGTCTTTGGCATCTCTCTCGTAAAAATCCGAATGTACAATTAGTCCCTATTTATCTCGAAAACTTGAACAGAGTTCTTCCTAAAGGCTCTCGCTTAGTTGTTCCGGTTATTTGTAGTGCAATTTTTGGAGCCCCTATTAGAGCCACTCATGAAAATGAAAGTAAACAAGAGTTTCTGGTAAGAGCAAAAAGCGCGTTAGAGGAGCTACACAATGGAACGTATTAATAACGAGGTCTTCTGGATCTTTATTGGACTCTTCTCTTTCTTAATTATCGCCAGCATTATTGGCGCTATTTTAGCAGCAGTAAAAGGCCCAACTTCCACTATCACAAATCTTAATTCAAGGATAAACGCGTGGTGGGTAATGTGTATTATTGCAGGCGTTGCAATAGGAATTGGGGCAATCGGATCTGTCATCCTATTTACTATTATCTCATGGCTTGCATTACGCGAACTTATTACCTTAACCCCCACACATCGTGGCGATCATGAAGCGCTCTTCTGGTGTTTCTTCGTTATACTGCCTCTCCAATACATTCTTGTTGGTGTGCAATGGTACAACTTAATGGCGGTATTTATTCCTGTTTACGCCTTCTTATTAATACCAACACGTATGGCACTTTCAGGCGACACTCGCCACTTCTTAGAACGTATGGCAAAAGTACAATGGAGTGTGATGATAGCCATTTATTGCCTAAGTTATGCTCCAGCACTTTTAATGTTACCAATTGAAGGTTTCGAAGGCCGTAATATCAATTTATTGCTCTTTTTAATGATAGTGGTGCAGGTTTCTGATGTGCTTCAATATGTGTTTGGTAAATTATTTGGTAAACATCCTATCGTGCCTAAATTAAGTCCAAATAAAACAGTGGAAGGTTTTTTTGGTGGCATTATCTCAGCTAGCTTGATTGGTATGATGTTGTGGTGGGCAACACCTTTCTCATGGTGGGCAGCATTTTTACTCTCTTTAGTGATTACATTGGCCGGTTTTGCCGGTGGTTTATGTATGTCTGCAATCAAAAGAGACAGTGGTGTAAAAGATTTTGGTACGATGATCGAAGGTCATGGTGGCATGATGGATAGAATGGATTCCCTCTGTTTTGCAGCACCTATTTTCTTCCATGTTATTCGCTATTTTTACGTTTAGTTTTACTTGGTTTAATCAAAAGTAAACTAACCTATATGGGCTAAAATGCCGGTATTAAAACTGAACTGCCCCCCCAAAGTTGGACACCAACTTTGGGGTGTTTTACTCATGCTAATTTAATATCACAAATTGACAATCATCATATAAATTAAACATTTATTTTAATTTTAGACTAAAAATCAATTTTGGGTATTTTATATATAATTCAAATAATTAAATAAAAACATTGTCAGTAAAGAGGTCTGCTTTCTCTACTTTTTTATTTATAATGATAGCCTAGAAGGCCGCTATCTTTTACCCTAGCGCTCCTTTTCATTTTATAACCTTTACAATTATGATCACTTGGCTACTTCTTGCTTTTTCTTTGTTATTTTTGGGTTTTAATCGCACTCTTGCATTTATTTCACTGATATTTACAGCAGTTAGCGCATTTATAACCGGTGTTATTACATGGCATACCTTGCCAGTTATTGTTAGTATTCTCTTACTCGCGTTCGCCTATTCTCGCTATAAAAAACAGCCTCTACTTAGAGCAATCATCATTCTCATGCTTGTCATTATTGCCAGTGGATTAACTTTTCACCTTATTCCTGGTTTTAACAATTTACGTTACCTTTCACACGCCATTATAGGAATGAAAAGCGCCCCTTTCTCTTTTTATTTCAACGCTGATAAAGCATTATTACCTTTTATTTTTCTAATCTTTATTCCAACGCTTTTTGTCTGCGAACCATTAAAAAAAGCAAATAAATTACAGTGGACAATGCTAATTATTGCCATTCCTGCATTGTTATTAATCGCTGTAAAACTGGGAGGATTAGCAATTGAATTACACTTACCATCGTGGTTACCTGCATTTATTCTCGCAAACCTCTTTTTTGTATCACTTGCTGAAGAAGCATTATTTAGAGGTGTTATTCAGCAAACATTATCTCACTATCTTCCCCCTTATATTGCACTATTAATAGCAGCCATTATCTTTGGTCTAGCACATTTTGCAGGCGGATTACTGCTGATTATATTTGCTTCACTGGCAGGTATTATTTATGGATTAGCCTGGATGTGGAGTGGGCGGCTTTGGGTTTCAACGCTATTTCACTTTGCACTTAATCTGACTCACCTGCTCTTTTTTACCTATCCTTTTAAAATAGCCTGATCTCTATTTTTCATATTATAACGATGACCTATTTTTTATCCTGATCTTCACTGCCTTTTACTGATATTTTAACTTTGTCAGTAAAAGGATGAGTGAAACGTGAAAGCAATCACACAAATAGAATACAGATACTGTTCTTAGCGCCCATCATCCGATGAAATTTTTGTTAGTATGCTTTATTGCTTATCTATAAATAATCAAAACTTCATACGGCAAATAACAATAAGCTAAAAATAATAACATCCATTAACACGATAAGAAGTTGTCTTACTTTGCGGTATAGACCTCAGAAAAAATAGGTAAGCTTTACTTTGTTCACTTTTTTAATTCAGCATTATCTGCTGATATTTTGCCTCTCTTATTACCAGGACAAAAGATATGTTAGACCAAGAAATGATCCGTACCTTTATACAGGTAGCCGATTGCCAAAGTTTTACCAAAGCTGCAGATGTACTTCATAAAACATCAGCGGCGATTAGTTATCGTATAAAAACATTAGAAGAAAATATTGGCACCCAACTTTTTAATCGCACTACAAGAACCGTTACACTTACGCCGGCAGGTGAATATCTATTAGAGAAATGTCGTCAATGGATTGTATGGTTAGAGTCAATGCCAGTGGAACTCCAGCAAATGAATGCCGGTGTCGAACATCAGGTCAATATTGTCATTAATAATCTTCTCTATGATCGTACTGCGGTTGCCAGTATGTTGGCTTGTCTTCATCAACGTTTTCCTTCTACCCAATTTCATATTACTCGCCAAGTCTATATGGGAGTTTGGGATGCGCTTATTAACGAAGATTATCATTTTGCTATTGGTGTTACAGGCAATGAATCCCTTAAGAATAATATTAACATTTGTGCGATGGGCGAAATTCAATGGCAATTTGTTGTCGCCCCTAATCATCCTTTAGCCAATATCAGTGGTGTACTAAGCGATGATCAAATGCGTATGTATTCTGCAGTAAACGTTGAAGATACTTCTCGCCATCTTTCTAAACGCACAGCATGGCGTTTATCGGGTCAACATGAAATACGCGTACCTGACTTACATACAAAATTAGCCTGTCATTTAAAAGGTGTGGGAATAGGATTTTTGCCATTAAGTTTATGTAAACCACTTATTGATAGCGGACAGTTAATTGCGAAAGAAGTGAAAAATCGTCGTCATAATTCCCCCCTTTCATTAGCATGGTGTGAAGATAAAAAAGGCGCAGTAGTCAGTTATTTAGTGGAGTTATTTAAGCAAAATCATCCAAGCGTGCAATCGTTTTACGATCCTTTAAATTAAAAAGGCAAACCGAAGTTTGCCCTTTTAGTGTGTATTCAATAACTATCAGAATCACGTACTAGGCTTTTGCTTCTTCATTATTGTTACTTTCTTTAATAAAGAGGCTTGCCACAATACCGATACAAATCAGAATAGCGGCAAAGTAGAAACCCGAGTCCATACTACCGGTTTGGTCTGATAGGAAACCAGTTAATGTTGGTGCAAAAACAGAGCCCAGCATACCGATACAGTTATAAACACCAAACGATGTACCTAGAGCATGTCGCGGTGAGTTATCAGCAACCACAGCAACAAGTACTGGGTTTGTACTGATTTTACCTACAATACCGTAAAGGATCAGTGCGCCAATTAGTACTGGCATTGATTCTGACATTGGTACAGCAAGGATCGCGATTAATGACAGTGGTAACATGATCAGTAATACAGGTTTACGACGACCAATTTTATCTGAAACCCAGCTAAAAATAAGTGAACCTGGAATAGCAAACCACGGCATTAATGATGCGATAGTTGAAATTTGTGTTCCTGTAATTCCACGCTCTGTTTCTAAGTAGTAAGGTAGCCAAGTGACTAATACAAAGAAACCATAGATCGAACAGAAGATAGTGACATATGCAAGGTTGATATTGCGATTACCAAATAAATCTTTAAATGTCAGCTTAACTTTCTGTTTTGGTGCGCCATTTTCTGTCGCTGGTTGTGCTTTTGGCTTATCTTTGATGATCCATAACATCACCAAACCAATAATAATAATTGGCACACCAATAATATAGAACGGAGCTCGCCAGCTCATTCCCATCTCACCAACAGAAATACTTGAGATGTAGTAACCAATAGACAAACCAAATGCCATACCACTATTGATAATCGCACTACCTAATGTAATACGATGTTTTGGTATCGCTTCTGAAGATAGACCATACTGAGGACCATAATAGAAACCTTGGAATATCCCCACCATGACCCATGCGAACATAAAGGTTACGTAAGTTGGCATCATACCCGCAATAATGGTAAATCCACCAAAAAGAACCACACCGGTTACTAATACTTTTTTCTTACCTAAATAGTCACCAATCATGCCTGATGGAATATTTAATGCAGTATATCCGATAAAGAAAATACTCATGATGGAGCCAAGTTGAGCTTTAGTCAGATCAAACTCAGCACCAATATTTACCATTAAAGGACCAACAATAGCACGGCTACCATACAGCGCAATCCAACCAAAGAAGAAGATAATGGTCAGTTTGACCCAATAAGGGACTTTGCCTTTCTCATTCACTTGTGCATCGTTCATAATGACGCTCCTGAAAGAATTTTTATTAAGACTTATAAATTAAAGTGCCAGACTGACCTTCAATAACTTGTTGAATATTTTGTAATGCACCAATATGAGCTTGTTGCCCTGTTGCATTAACAAAATCACTCACTGCCATAATTTTTGGTCCCATTGCACCATCAGCGACAGCCATTGGTGCAAGTTCTTCTGGTGTTGCTTCACGAATTGCAGCTTGTTCTGGTGTACCCCAATTTTTATAAATAGCATCTGCCTCTGTTAAAATAACAAAGTGCTCTGCATTTAATTCACGAGAAATTAAAGCCGCAGTTAAATCTTTATCAATAACAGCTTCACTACCAATAAATTCATTATTTAAATTGTTGACTGGAATACCGCCGCCACCACCACAAATAACAATATGACCTTTGTCTAATAAAAGCCTTACTGCTTCAATATCAATGATCTTTTTCGGTATTGGTGATGGCACAACACGACGATAATGTTTACCGTCTTGTTTAAATGTCCATTGATACTTCGTAATTAATTCTTCTTTATCAGCTTCATCATAAATAGGGCCGATAAATTTACTTGGATCACTAAATGCTTCATCATTAATATCGACTGAAACTCGAGTCATTACCGTTGTAATAGCTTGTTCAGGATGATTTTGATTAATTTTCTGCATCATCATATAACCAATCATACCTTGGCTTTCTGCTACTAAAATATCCAGCGGATAGGCTGGAACAGCTTGATATGCAAGGTTTTGTAGTGCAAGCAATCCAACTTGAGGCCCATTACCGTGTACTAATACAACACGATACTCTTTAGCTAATTTATTAATTGTCTCTGACATCAGTTCAATATTTTTATATTGATTTTCAGCAGACAAAATTTCTCCGCGTTGCAATAATGCATTTCCGCCTAAAGCAATAACAATTGTTTTCATAATTATCCGTATCCGAATGTTTATATAAATTCTTTTATTAAAAAAAATTAATAAATATGCTGCTGTTGTTTTTTAGCTTGGTAACCAATCCATAATCCCAGTAATGTATCCGCACCGGAATGATGACCAATAGAGAGTATTTCCAACATATCCTTAAAAATAATCTCTTTATTCTTTATTTTTTTACCTAGTTGAATGAGATAGGTAGAAAATATTCCCTGTGTGGCATATTCCAAATAATGCTTACTGACAATGGTGGTCAATTCAGATAAAGGCGGTGTGTTATAAAAAAAATTATTAAGTTTATTTTCTGGCTCTGCTAAGTAATGTGCAAATAACATTCCCACCAGCATATCATCGGAACTTGGTGTTAATCCGGGGCCTTTGCCTGTAAAAATAGCCCAGTTAACAGCATTGCCTAATAACTGATTATGAAATAGCTTAGTTAATAATTTAATTTCACTAAGTTGCGCGATTTGACGGTAATTTTTTAATGATCCGTATAACCCCGTTGCAATTGAGGGGGATAACAGAGAAAAAAAACTTTCTAACCAACGCAAATCTAAATCCGCTTTATCTTGTAAGCGCAAATTCTCACGTTGACCTGCGATCAAGGTAAGCTTATTTGTGAGTGTTGCTTGATGATTTTTAAGCTTCATCACTATCGAGGGATGGCACTGTTTTACAAAATAATCAAAATCTTCTGGTTTCAGTAACCATCCCATCGGGCTTAATCCTCTACCTTCACGATGAAAAGTGATTAAGCGTTGTTGAGGACAAATGAAATTCAAAGCATGGTCATAAATGCCCACACATTTAATTTCACCTTCAAAGTCAGTGATATGCTGGCTGGTTTGAAGTGCTTGAATTTGCATAATGCCCCCTTTATTGCTGTACTTTGTCGTTAAAAAACGAAATTAAGCGTCGATACCCAGCTCTTCAGCAAGTGCAACAATCGCTTTCTCAAAGCAACCTAAAGGTGCGCGTACAGTACCAGCGCCAATCTGACCAACCCCCGGCTCTTTATGTGCAATACCCGTGTTGATCAGTGGAGTGATCCCTGTTTCAACAACGCGACGAGCATCTAAACCTAAACATGCGCCTTGGAAATCCCAAGTTGGAATTTGCAACATCATGTTACGAGCAAGGTAGATTTCAGCCATTTCTTCCGTTACTTCACGCGCTGCATCCATACCACCAGAAGCACCGACAAAACGAGTTACACCAGGAGCTGCAACCATGGCTGCGCCACCAATACCAAAGGTTTCAGTGATTGCACTATCGCCAATGTCTGGGTTTGCATCTGCTTGACTAAAGCCAGAGAAGAACAGACCTTGTGGTGTATTGACTGGCGCGGTAAACCATTGATCGCCCATTCCACTGATTTTGATCCCAAAGTTACTACCATTGCGTGTCATCACCGTGACGATAGTACCTTGCTTGATTTGAGCCCCTGCATCCATCGCGGCTTTACAGTAAGCCATGGCTAAGTTCAGGAAGAACTGGTCTGTAATGCTCAGGAATTTAGTTACTTTGGTAATTTCAGCTTCTTCAAAATCTAAAGTCCCTAGTACTGGTGCAAGCTGGCGCAGTAACAATGCAGATGCGGCAATGTTACGTTGGTGGAATTCATCACCCATCGTAATTGCT
Source organism: Proteus faecis (assembly GCF_030286765.1). Classification (NCBI taxonomy): domain Bacteria; kingdom Pseudomonadati; phylum Pseudomonadota; class Gammaproteobacteria; order Enterobacterales; family Morganellaceae; genus Proteus; species Proteus faecis. Next base: position 45,666 of record NZ_JASVWV010000002.1, on the reverse strand, counting down.
TGACCCATAATTGCCGTCAGATCGATACCGTTTTCAAATGTTGCAATCGCTGCTTTTAATACTGGCGCTAAGCTATTTTTCATCCAATGTAAACGCTCTTGCACATCTGGACCGTAAGCGCCAAAGCGCATCACTTTACCGATACCTTCGTTCATGTTGCAGTAAGCGTAGTTACCATGAATGTGGTTTTTGATAACCAGCATTGGCATATGAGCAGAAGTAATCCCCCCCATTGGGCCTACTGCATTCACGTTATGGCAAGGAATAAACTCGATTTCCCCTGCTTCTAACATGGCTAATGCTTGTTCTTCAGTTTCTGCCCAGCCTTCAAATAAAGAAGCACCAATACATGCACCGCGAACAGGACCACTCATTTCACCCCAAGTCACTGGTGGACCTGCATGAAGTAGTTTTTTACCCGTTTCTAAAGTAGGAACAACTTCTTTTGCTAAGCTAACATCACACCAGTGAGGACGGGCTTCACGGATACGTTCGATAACTGCTTCATTCGCTTGTTCGATAGTTGAATACATATCTGCAATTCCTTATTTCAATTTCTTTAATATTTCAGCCAGTTTTTTATTACCACCTGCGACAGGTGCCCACTGATAATGAACAACAGGGGTGCCACTTGATTGCAGATCGTCAGCAAAGCTACGTAATCCTGCGTTGATCACAGAGATCCCGTTAAGCAGTGGTGACACGTCAGCATCTGCTTCAGCTGGATGTGGCTGGATTAATTCTTTTGCTAATAAAACCGCTTCCGGCAACGTATCCATCACAATAATGCCCGCTTCTTTTAGCTGTTTTTGCTGTTCGCTACGGTTTTGTGGATCGTCTTCAGTACCAGTAATGGTTGCGATGGTGATTAATGGATTGGCTTCGCCACGTTTTTCATTCAGTTTTTTGATTTCTTGAATTAACGCACCAGCAGGATCTTGAGTTGCACCATAACCAATAACAAAATCAACCAGTAATACGCCAACTTCTGTTTTATTACTTAGCTCACTGATAAATTTGTTACGTGTAGATGGGTCAATCATTGGGTGTGGTTTACCCTGTGTATAAAAATCATCACCCATATCGATGATTTTGTGACCATCAGCATCTAGCATTGTGCCTTGCTTATGCTCGTTATCGACGTCAACATTAAGTTTTTCAGATAACAACATGGCGCATTCAGCCGCTAGCGTACCACCGGCATAAAGACCAATGATTTTCTTACCTGTAACTTTTGGCAATTCCGCTGCGATATCTTCAACACGCGCTAATTCAGCCGCAATGCGTGCCGTTTCATCTAACGTGCGAGTGAAATAGATATTGTCGTCTTGGAATTTCTCAGGTGTTGTTCCTAAGAATTGCGCCACAATCGGTTTATTATGGCGTTTCATTTCAGCAATAATTTTTTGACGAACAGCCGGTGCTGGTGGCTTAGATACAAAGGCAATAACACGCGTATTAGGATCAGCCGCCAGCATATTGATAGCAGTAATTGCACTGATACCACCAATTTGCTCAGTTAAGTCACGACCACCTAAACCAATTGAGTGAGAAATACCTTGGCGCTGTAAAACAATTTGAGAGGTAATTTCTTGAATACCTGTACCTGATGCACCAACAATACCAATTGAGCCCTTCGGTGCAATGTTAGCGAAAGCTAGAGGTGCCCCTGCAATATTTGCCGTACCACAATCAGGTCCCATCACAATTAGACCTTTTGCGGCTGCTTTTTCTTTTAATGCTTTTTCATCTGCAATAGAAACGTTGTCAGAGAACAGCATAACGTTACAGCCATCTTCTAAACCGGTATCGGCTAACTCGGCAGCATATTCACCGGCGATAGAGATAAGTAACATATTGGCATTAGTATTTTTTTGTTTAGCAGTACGCCAGCTACGTACCGTCGTTAGTTTGTTACCACCTTTTTGGCCACTTGCAATTTCTGCAAGTGCTTCTTCTAAAGCCGTAGAAATCATGTCGATAATGGCAGGATCGTCTGATTCCGCTTTAATCGAAACACAAATGTCATTCGGTGTTGCTTCGTTAAACATGTCATGCCAAAAACCGGTGACATCAAGAAGAGATTTATTCGCTGGTGTTCCCATCATGACGGAAATTTCTTCCACCTCTGGGGCTTCACTTAATTTTCGGGAAATAATCATCAGGCTTACTGAATCCTGAAAGCTCCCTTTTTTAATAAAAGCATGGATCATTATGATATCCTTAACGCATTTAATATATGTAACAGCACATATCTATTTGCATTTCGTTTTTTTGATAATAAGAAGCCTATTTGCTTAGATTATTAAGCAATATAAATAAATGTCTGATTTATTAATTTCTAATCTCTGCATATAAACATACTGAAGAAATATTGAAATGTAGAGTGATAGAAGTCACACTTATTTATTGTAAAAAATTTTTATTTAATCGAAGGGTATTTATTAAATAAATTATGATGAGAAAAGTTTATTAATCCAGGAATAGAACCTAAAAACACGGAGGGAATTTTAACAAGAAACAAACAATTATTATGGCGTAAAACTCAAATAAAACAAATAGAAATGATATTTGGTTTACAATTTAATAACATACAACAGTAAGTAATTATTATCAATAAATAAAAAACTATTTTTCTATTTTAAATTACCCTTTGTTTTAATTACATTTAAAACCATAAGAAAAAACCTTTCATTTAATAAGAGCTTTAAAATATAAAAAATATTAAATCTATAAATTATAGTTACCGCTTAATAGTTTTAAATTACATTCTTAACCTCATATTATTAGTAATAATATTCGCAGAAAAACCGTATAAATCATTCTTTTAAAAACGTTAACCTAATTACATCTTAATTATTTTGACAACATAGTTTTGATAAATATTATATAGAACAATAAATCATAGAAATATTGATTTTTTTGTTATGGTAGCTCCCTCTTGTAAACTAAATATCCCACTCAAAATGGGACAAAGGTTTATAGCGTTTTTTGCCAAATCAGCCCCCCATCACTTTCAAAAAATAGTAGAGATCATTCATCGTTTATCACCTATAAGGTTATTTTTAATATTTAGCTGAATTGTTTCAGGTACCGATATTATGTCAAAAAAACAGTGATAAATATTACTGCCCATTATTCAGCTATTGCTAATAACATTATAATCACCCTATATTTCAATAACATTAAGTTACATAAAACCTTTTATTTTAAAATAAAGTTAATAAATAATTTTATTTTTATGACATCAGTCAATGAATATTTAATAATATGTTAATAAGATTATCTTTAATAAAAATACTTATTAACTTTACTTTTTACTTCCGATTATTTATTTAACCTGCAACTTAATGGAATAACCTGATGAATAAATTAACTCCATTACGCCCCATACCCACATTAATCGCCGTTTCTATTACCCTTATTATCTGGTTTCTTATCCCCGTACCACAAGGTGTTGACCCCAATGCTTGGCATTTATTAGCACTCTTTGTTGGCACTATCGCAGCAATTATTGGCAAAGCACTTCCTATCGGTGCAGTTTCTATTATTGCTATCGCATTAGTCGCTGTTACAGGTGTTACTAATCCTAATTCAACCAAAGCCGCTATCGGTGATGCATTAAGTGGATTTTCCAATGATCTTATCTGGTTAATTGGGATTTCCATAATGGTATCAATGAGCCTAAATAAAACCGGACTCGGCGCTAGAATTGGGTATTATTTTATTTCACTATTTGGTAAAAGAACGATTGGTATAGCTTATTCATTAGCGATCGCCGAAACGATACTCGCTCCTGTAACCCCCAGTAATACGGCTAGGGGAGGTGGGATTATTCACCCTATTATGCGATCAATTGCAGATAGCTTTAATTCAAAAGCAGAAGATGGCACCAGTAATAGAATTGGACGTTATCTCTCTTTAGTGAACTACAATATAAACCCGATTACTTCTGCCATGTTTATTACGGCAACTGCTCCTAACCCACTAATAGTCAGTTTAATTATTAGTGAAACAGATCCTACACATGAGCTTAGCTGGTCTATGTGGGCAATTGCGGCTTTTGTACCGGCTATCGTTTCATTAATTTTAATGCCTATTGTTATTTATCTACTTTATAAGCCTGAAATAACCAGCACGCCAAATGCACCTCATTTCGCTAAAGAGCGTTTAGCACAATTAGGGTCCATTTCATTACCTGAAAAAATAACGCTTGCCGTCTTCGCCTTGTTATTAATTATGTGGGCTGGTGTCCCTGCATTATTATTTGGTGATGGATTTAGCATTAATGCAACAACCGCGGCATTTATTGGTTTATCGATTTTATTATGTACAGGTGTTTTAAATTGGGATGATATTTTAAAAAATAAAGGCGCATGGGATACCGTAGTTTGGTTCTCTGCATTAGTTATGATGGCATCCTTCTTAGGAAAATTAGGATTAATTAAATGGTTATCACTCAGTGTTGGGGCAAGCATTGATAGCATGGGGATCAGTTGGGTCAGTGGCATGATATTACTGGTACTGATTTATGTTTATTCTCACTATTTCTTTGCCAGTACCACAGCTCATATTACGGCAATGTTTGCCGCCTTTTATGCGGCAGGCCTAGCCCTTGGTGCACCACCAATGTTATTAGGGCTAATTTTGGCATTCTCATCTTCATTAATGATGTCATTAACGCATTATGGTACAGGTACTGCGCCCATTATTTTTGGTTCAGGTTATGCCACATTAGGTGAATGGTGGAAGACAGGCTTTGTGATGAGTGTGGTTAATCTTATCATCTGGATCACGCTTGGTAGCGTATGGTGGAAGGTATTGGGGTATTGGTAAGAATAAACCCCTTCGAGAAGCGTAAATGCCTAAGTATTCGTGGTTACATCATTGATCTAAATGATGCTTGACATCTTAGGCATTATTTTAAACAAATCTCATTGTATAAAAATCACTTCGGCCATGTAGTGATTTTTTTGACTATCGATTTTATCTTTCTCAAGCTTATTATCTTCAACAAGCAAATCACTTAAAAAATATTCAGGTTCAACGTCAAAAAGATAAGATAAACAATAAAGCGTTTCAGCATGAATATTCGTATCTCCATTTTCATAACGTGATTGATGTTGTTGACTAATACCAAGTAATGCACCGAGTTCATCCCCTGTCATGCAATACTTTTCTCTCAAACTTCGGATCTTTTTTCCAACTAATCTTGATATTTTCTTGTTCATAGTAAACTTCCTCATAAACAAATAAAATACAATATATTATTCATATAAAATATTGACTGTTGCGACTGAATTTGCTGTACCTGCAGTTATCTTATTGCCAGTCTTAATATAACGAGCCTTCCAGTTAAAAATATAATCACCAGAAGATACATTATTTTGCATATTAAGCTTTGTATTTAATTTAATTGGGTTATTATTGCTATTAACTATTTGTATGCCAATACCTGTTGCACGATTAGATCCCGATAAATTTAATTTTCCTGTATTTACATCAATATATCCCGCACTACTTGTCACTGTTGCTTTAATATTTGTTCCAGCGGCACAACTTAACGTAAGTGGGATGTTAACATTTTGGCTCACATCACCAATATTTTTAAACTGTGTGTCATACCACGTTCCTAAATTGATATTATAACTACTTGCTTTTGTTGTACATTTTAATGAGTTTACTTTTATTGCACCAAATGGAATTCTTAATGTTGATAAAATCCATTGATGGTTATTAGGTAAAGTATTATTTTGTACCATTCGGGCTAAATTTCCTCCCGTTAATACACCCGATTGAGTTACCCTACCTGTTTTTATAATTTCAACAACCCAAGTGGGATTGTTAATTATATATTTATATTTATCATTATTTCTGGAAAATTTAGCATTTATATAGCCAATATCATTCATTTTTACTTTTATTCCAATACCTGGGATATTGGTTGTCGCTATCTTATTAGAATTATGAGTCCATCCATTAATAAAACGCCCAGTAATAACTGCATTTCCACATTGACCATTATTCCCCGTATAGGATGTTGTATAGGCAGGGAGATACGAAAGTGTAATTGTAGCAAGTGTTCTTGTCGTCAAATCGTCATATTGAATATTAAAAACACGATTTGGTACATCAACCATCACATTCTTGTAATTTGGATTTTGTACACATGCCGCAGTAGAATAAGTAGAGTAAATTAATATTCCACTTAATAGTAATGGCTTAGTTATTATATTTCCCATTTTTAGCCTCATTCTTTTTTAAAAGGATAGTTTTAATTTCATGATCATCTTTTTCATCTAAAATAAAAAAGTCTTTTATATGAATATCAAATATTTCTGCATATTGATTAAGTCTATCCAGATTAATTCTATTAACCCCTCTTTCATATCTTGATTGTTGTTGTTGACTAACCCCAATTAGTTCAGCTAATTCATTTAATGAAATCCCCTTCATTTTTCTATAATAAGTAATTTTTTTACCTATTGCTTTCGATACTGGATAGCGATTAATCACTTTCCACTCCTAGGTTAAGTAGTTTTTAATTATAAATTAACGTAAACTCAAGATGACTTTTAAATGTTCCCGTACTGACTCCATCACCAGTTTTAATTAATCTTGCTGCTAATGGATATTCTGCCATCTTTGTTTGACTATTAATTATTGCCTCTAATTTACTACCATTTTTTATTATGGTTTTATTTCTATTTTCAACTAAATTTAGTGCGATATTTTTTGCAGTTCCATTATTAATAAAATAATTTCCATTATTAGGATCTGCTGTTCCCGCTATCGTTAGCGTCGCTTTTTGTGTGCTTATTGGACAATTTTTTAGTTTTATTGAAAAATTGATCCAATCTGTATTCTGATTATTTTTTAAATCTCTAACATTTACTTTCTTAAAATCAATTAAATAGTTCTTATTCTCGATCTCACAAGGCGATACTGTTACAGTGCCATAAATATTAATATTTACAGTACTCGCCATGGTAAAAGCGGAATAAAACAAAAGTAAAAAAATCATCGCTTTCATAGTATTTCTCTTTTATAAATAGACAATATTTGCAGTCACTTTCGCTGATATTGTTCCAGGCATTCCCTTTCCTGATGGACTAAAAGCTCGCGTTCGTAGTCCCAAATTAATATCAGTCCGCCCATTTAATGTAATGATTAACGACTGTTGATTTCCTAGTTTTAACGTGCCTGTCCAATTTTCTAATTGCACTGCAATATTTTTAGCACTTCCTTGATTTCTATATAAACTACTCGGGTCAGCAGCATCTGAAACACCTGAAAAAGTAAGCTTTATTTGATTAATCGCCGTAGAACAATTTTTAAAATCTATATAAAAAATATTCCAACTAGAAGCTGAATTCGCCTTTTCAAAATTAGCAGCGGGTATATCTTTTAAATTAACATTAATATTATCACCACTCGAAATATTGCATGTAGCGACCCTAATATTGCCTGTAAAATTTAAATTAACACTGTCTGAAGCCCACGATGTTGGACTTATTATTAGAACATTTATTAAAAATAACTTATTGATTATATTTTTCATTTTCATTTCCTACACGTAGCAGATATCGACAGCTATATTTTAATTAGCTGTAATAATGCAATTTAATTAACAAAGTGTTTATATCATTTATTTATGGCAAACTACGGTAGTTTTATAAAGTCCTAAATAATGAGAGATGCCTAATAAATTATAATTTGCACTACATTGTTTATCATTATATTTAACAATAAATTGCCCTTTTTCACTTAACCCAGACAAATAAACTTCACCATCATTACCTACGATGTTATTTAATTGTGGTTTATCTTTAAAAATGACTTGTGATCCAAAAGGAATGAATTCACCATTTTCCAACGTTAATGCAATTAATGCACGATAACCAACATTTGCAGAAAAATTTGCTTTTACTAATGCGCCACGACTAGGAGAAACAGTCTGGCTCGTTAACGCCATTTCCGTATTTTCTGGTAATGCTGAAGTATCAATATCAATCGTATTTTTACGATATGGTGTAATATAAGGCACTAAAGCATAACCATAACTGTTCGTTTCCACCCCTGCCTGATTTAAAACAGCAACATCAGCAGCTTCAGGAATGTCCACAATCGCCGAGGTTTCACCAAGCTGTTGACCTAAGACAACACCGCCAGAATGCGCGACTAAACTACCATTAACACCATAATATAAATTATAATTATCTTTACTATATCCACTCCCTCCTGTCATTTCACCGTACTTACCCTTATACGATGCATTTAAATTTCCAGAAGATCCTTGATCTTGGTTTGTAAATGCTTGTTGTAGACTCCAATTTAATCGATTATTTAATTGAGATGCAGAAAGCCCCACACTTCCTGTACTTGGACTTTGACTACTGCTATTAGTGTTGAAGTTATAATAAAACGTATCATCAAAAACACTAAAAGGTACACTTACCGATAGCGCTAATTGGTGGTCATCATTACTTTTAGCGTAACTGCTCGATCGATAAGAATAGTTATTTGTATTTTTATTATAGGTATAATTTAAACCGTAACTAATACCCTGCCAGCTGTTGTTATATCCCACAGTGGCTGACTGCGTTTTTCTATCACTATTCCAGTAGTTTTCTCTGACATATCCGATAGAAAGAGAACCGTATTGCTCCCCTAAATTCTGGTTAATCGTAATTTCAGCTCGATTACGACGGCGTTCTATTTCGGGTGCACTGATACCATTTCGATATTCGTCAAAAACCTCCGCCAAACTATAATATCCGTCAGTTGAATAACGGTAGCCTGCTAGGGCAATATTCGTTCCAATCGTATTTAGATTTTTGTTATATCTGAAACGATAAGACTGCCCGCGCGATGTATCACCATTATTTAATTTTGAGTTTGCTTGAGTAACATCTATTGAAATTGCGCCTAATGCACCTAAGTTTTGTCCTATACCAATAGAATACGCTTGGTAATTGTTGCTAAGTTGGCTTCCACCATAAGCTGTTGCTCCATAAGGCAAACCATAAATTAATGTCAATTGACCAAATTTCTGTTTTTCAATTTCTTTATCATAAGCACGATATTCTCCCCCTGTAATACTATAAGAAACATAACCTTCACGTTGTAAAACGGGTAAAGAAGCAAAAGGTATTATTTGGTGTTGTTCACTTCCATTTGATTCTTTGATTGTGACATACAAATCACCACTACTTCCTGTTGGATAAAGATCATTAATTTCAAAAGGACCTGCTGCCACTTCTGTTTGATAAATGGTATAACCATTTTGTCTAATCGTAATCTGTGCATTACTACGCGCAATACCACGTACTACAGGTGCATATCCACGTACACTTTCAGGATACATGTCATCATCAGTACCAAGTTGTATGCCTCTAAAAGGTACGCTATCAAAAACAGAAGAAGGTGATACACCATCCCCTAAAATTAATTGGCTTTTCAGTTGATTAATACTACGCGATAAATACGTATAAACAGTATCCCACTTACTAGATTTATCATCACTATTAGACCAAGTTGTATAATTTCTCAAACGCCAAGGGCCTATATTTACTCCAGGTCTTAAATTAATATAGTTTGATGTTGTATTTGAGCCATTACTCTTACGATCATAATTTTTCGAACCGCTATAACTGTAGTTCAATAACAGTGCTGTAATACCATTATCTATATTATTTAAATCAACAAATCCTCTAGGATCCTTATTCATCGCTATTTGAGGAATACTTAAATACAAGCGTTGAGAATTAAATTGAAATTCACTTTTTGCATTAGGGATCGCTGACAAATTAACACAATTATTTCCTTTTGTTTCTAATTCTTTGTATTCACTTGTTTTAATACCAAATTTAGTGAGATCAGATATTGATAAGCAGGGTATTAACTTGCCATTATCTACCTTCTCAAACTTAATATTTTCAGTACCAATTAAATTAGTATTAACATAAATATCAACATAATATTTACCGGGTAACTGCTCATTATTTTCAAACTGAGATAAATCAATTGAGCTTTTATTGGGTAATTCTAAAAAATCAGGATCAAAATAAAGATTATCTAAATTGGATCCTTCCGCATACAGCAAGGCTGTATAGCCTAAATATAAAATTAGGCTAATACATATTTTATTCATTTTCATATTAAAACCTAAGTTTATAGGAGATTATATTTTGATCTCTGATAAATCAGTAACTGCACCATAATCATTAATAACTTCCCAATTAATAGTGCCATGTAGCTCCTCGCTATTAATATCAAATGATTTTATTGAGTAAGGGGCAACATAAGAAACATCATCAACAGCCTTATTATTAAATTTGATCATTTGAAAATTAAAAAAGTAAGGTGTTGGGTTTTTTACATTTATTTTATTTCCCACTTTTGACCACTCTAACTTTTTCTGTTCTTCTACAAAATTGACATTTTTTAACTCTTTGGGTCTAAAAATTAACTTCATCTGAGTTTTAAATGCGATTTGTAGAGAATTTTCTGTTCTCTCTGTCGCTGGAATTGTTTTAATATTTAACCAAAATAAAGATTCTCTATCACTGGGTAAATTATTTTCAGTTAAAAAGATTCTTAATGTATTTGTATTACTACCATTTAATCTGAATAATGGTGGCGTTATAGTAAAGTTTGATTGTTTTTTTTCATTAATATCATCAATCCAAGACTGAATTAAATAGGGAATATTATCCGGATTTTCGACACTAATACTGACGTCTTTTTTCCCTTCATCATAAATAACACGAGTACCACCAATAACAACTCCCGCATTTGCGGTATTTAAAAAAATAAACAAAGAAATAAAAGAATAAATAATAGCCTTCATATCCCCACCATTAATTGAGTAAAAAGGTTCAAGTCCTTTTAAACCTTTTTATTTTTTAATTAATTATAATTGATAGTAAATGTTGCATTACCATTTGCTAGACCTGCGGTTACTGTATCGGATTTAGCAATATAACGCGCACGGAAGTCCAAATTATTAACAACATTGGCCCCTGTTTTTAATGGATATTTTTTCGATTCAGTAAATAACGGAATAACTTTATTTGTATCATCTGTAATTTGAATACCAACACCTTTTGCTACATTGGCTTCGTTTTTCAAGGCAATTACAGTATTATCACCAGAATAATTATCTGCATCGAATTTTACGGCAGCACTACTTGCTGTTGCAGGGCAATTAATTAGCTTAATTGTGAATTGTGTTGCCGAAGCCGTACTACCTGTAGTTGGTAATGCAGTTTTAGATACTTTACCTAAATTCACTTTTAACGCATCAGAACCCGATGCGAGTTCACAAGCGTTATCTATAATTTCACCTGTAAAATCAATAGTGCCATCTTCAGCTAAAGCGTTATTAACTGCAAAAATAGAACCACTAGCAATGAATATTGCAAGTAAATTTTTCTTCATTTATTTTTCTCCAAAGAGTCATTATAAATATATTTATTAATATATTTATTAATATTATTTTAATATATTGATTAATTTTTTGATTGATGCATTTATCAAGTAAAAATCAGCAATTAACTCAATATATGAGTATTATTATATTATTTTTTAGAATAAACAAGTTTTGGTTATAGCGGTATAATATACAAGAATAAAAAATAAAACAGGATTTAAATCTAGACAAACACTTTATTAGTTAATAATTAAAGCTTATTTTTAATTAATTGCATTATTCATATTTAGACACAATGTTGTTAAATCAAAATAAAATTAAAATGCTATTTTTAATAGTAAATAGATTTTTTATCTCATTTTATAACTCATATCGTGTAAACCAAGTAAACAATCAATCTCTATTTTCACTCCTTTACATCAATTTATCACTTTAAAGAGTTAATATGTATTTTTTATGAATGTTCATTTAAATTACTAATTGAAAAACAAGCATAAAAAGGATAGGAAATATTGCATATAAAATATATTATTTTGTTTTTCATTTTTATATATAAAAAAGAACAAGGTTTCCCTTGCTATGATTTAGTATCGGCGTTTTTTAGATATCTTTATAGAAGATTAATATTTCTTAAGAATCATTTCTTATTAATCTTAATCTGCGACATTCGTATCTGGCCTATAAAAGCCAATATTATAAACTTCTAATTTCGGTGATTTTTCAGAATTAAGTTCAAAATTAAATATCGTTATTGTGCTTGGTGTTGCGGGTAATAAAAATTCAGGTGACAGATTTAAAAATACTTTGCAAGTTGCACGAATAACACCACTATGTACAACTGCTAATAAATCACTGTCTTCTTTATTTACCCACCCTTGTAATGTAGCACCAATGCGATCGCAAAAATCAAACCAATTTTCACCTTTAGGTTGTGTATATGTTCCTACTCGCCAATTTTTGTATTTATCTGCATGATGCCTAATGAGTTCTGGTTTTCGCTGTCCTGTCCATTCTCCCATATTTAACTCACGTAATAACGGCTCTTTAACGGCTTCAGAATGACCAACAATTTCTGCTATTTGTACTGTTCGACCTAAATCTGACGTAATAATCCTCACGGGTGATAACAATTTAATACTCTCTTTTATCGCCATTACTTGGTTAATACCTTTTGGTGATAAACAAGAATTTGCATGTCCTTATAAACGTTCAAGCTCAAATTTTAACGAAAAATATCAATAAATAAATTTATTGATCAAATTATTATCCCTATTATTTTAAGGATATCAGCGTATCAATATTATCATTAAATCGTTATCATACTCTCGTTTACTTCTTTCTATTCTCTATTGTTTAAAAGGATTTTATGCGTAGAACACTCTCATCTTATCACCCTATTCTTTATACCTTGAGAGTGGCACAACGTCGTTTATTTCGTTCCCTTAGTTGGCGATTTTCAGGTCGAAAATACAGCAGAGATGTTCAACCAGAACAACGACTTTCTTATCGTTACCTAAAACACACTTCTAAATTAATTAGTCGCCGTGGCGAAAGTGATATTCAATTACAATACAATAAGATAACGAATCTTAAATTAGTTGAAAAAGCGTTAGATGGTATCGTGATAAAACCTGGAGAGTATTTCTCTTTTTGTTATTTAGTTGGTAAACCTAGCTATAAACGAGGTTTTATTGATGGTATGCAACTCTCATATGGTGAAGCAAGAAAAGGTGTAGGCGGTGGAATTTGTCAGGCCAGTAATTTAATACATTGGTTAGCACTACACTCTGAATTAAAAGTAATTGAAAAGACAAACCATAGTTTTGATCCCTTTCCTGATGAAGGTAGAGTACTTCCTTTTGGCTCAGGAGCCGCTATTTTTTATAACTACGTAGATTTAGTCTTATATAATCCAACACCTTATAATTACCAAATTAGATTACATGTCGCTGAACATCAATTAGAAGGAGAACTTCTTTGCAGTGAAGCAAGAAAATATCGTTATCATATTTATGAAAAATCATCCTCTTTTATCAAAAAGGGAGAACATGTATATCGTTGTAATGAAATTTGGCGAGATATTTACACTAAGAACAATGTGGGCGCCTTCCCTCAATTAATTACATCAGAATTGCTTTATAAAAACAGTGTAGTTGTGAAATATGATATTTCAGATGAACAATTAAATTAATACATCTCATTAACATACTAAAATAGAGATAAAACCCGCCCCCTCTCTTTGTAATAAATAGGGTTTTGGTGTAAAACTAAAAAACAATATTTTGTCAATATGACTTAATTACCATTCATCTATTATTCGTCATTTAGGGATCACTATGAAATACCAAGATGTTACGAAATCACCCTGTGAAAATGCTTATTTTTTAGTTTTTAACCTCAACTACTCACCTGAAAACCGCGATATTCTAATCGATTTTTGTAATAATTTTTCTGGACTAATACGTAGTATGAGAACTCGTTTTCCTGAATTGGAAACAAGTTGTGTTATGGGATTCGGTGCAAATGCATGGACGACGTTATTTCCCAATCAACCAAAACCCAAAGAACTAAATACTTTTAAAGAAATTAAAGGCAACACATATACTGCGGTTTCTACTCCGGGCGATCTTTTTTTCCATATTCGAGCTCTCAAAGTTTCAGCCTGTTACGAATTAGCGTCTATTATCAGCCAAAAGCTAAAGAATATTGTTATGCCGGTTGATGAAGTTCATGGATTTAGATATTTTGACGGACGTTCTATTATTGGTTTTGTCGATGGAACTGAAAACCCAGAGTATGAAGATGAGCGTGCTTCTTATGCCGTTATCGGCGATGAAGATCCTGAATTTACAGGTGGTAGTTATGCCTTTGTACAAAAATATATTCACGATATGGAAGCATGGGAAAAACAGCCTGTTATCGAACAAGAGAAAGTCATTGGTAGACATAAATTTAATGATGTGGAGTTAACTGATGAAGAAAAAGAACCCGGCTCACATAATGTTGTAACCAATATCCAAGATGAGAACGGTGAAGATTTAAAAATAGTCAGAGCCAACATGCCTTTTTCCAATCCATCAAAAAATGAATATGGCACTTACTTTATTGGTTATGCACGTTATTTTTCAACAACTAACCGAATGTTAGAAAATATGTTTGCAGGTACACCTGAAGGTCATACAGATAAATTACTTAAATTCAGTACCCCTGTAACAGGTACATTATTCTTTGTTCCATCGCCTGAATTTCTAGATGATATAGCGTAATTTATTACAAGTAGATATATAGGCTTGCTACTTATATATCTACTATATTACTTTTTATAATGGCTTTTTATCGAGAACAATTATAAACCAAAAACATTAACGTAAAACTCTTTACCATCATCTGTGCTTTCAATGGTATAAGTAATCGGAATTGAATTTTTACCACCTTTACCTTCAAAAGAAAGTTCTGCAGCACATGAGTAAGTATCTCTTTTCTCATCATGTTCACGCGTACGTACGCTTTCTACTTTGATCTTAATTTGATCGATCACTGCTGCCATTTTTTGATCGCGCAATTCATCTTTTGTAATATCAATCACTAAATTTTTGGCTTCAGTGCTATTACAGTTAGGTGTTGCATCACTACATCCCACTAAAGGTAATGCTAATGCACCTAATAACGTTAATTTTAGAATTCGAGTTTTCATATTGGTTATTTCTTCCTTGCTCACAAGATAAAATAAATTTTTCAATATATTACCTAATAATTAACTAGCAACAATATAGTGAGTGAACAGTCAGAATAAGATAACAATAGAAATTAATATTTTGGTATTAAGGTCATCATTAAGTAAAACCTACAAACTTTAACTCCAATATTAATAGGCTTCGATTTCTTGTTTGTTAATTACACCAATGATGCATGGGTGTGTTAGCATTGAATATAACGCTATTTATTGATTTCCCAGCAAAACCTACGATTTAACCTACACTTAATTAATCCTTTGATTTATAGGTAGTTATTATTTTATTTGATGTTTTTAGCAGCGAAGGAAAATTTGCTGACGGTTCCGATGAAGAAGTGCTAGCTAACAAGCTAGGGCTTTCAAACGTTGATGATATCAATGATGCAGAGCTTGTCCTGTTAGAAAAACTGTATCAAGCCATTTTTGAAGAACAATTCCCAACAGAGCAAATCACTGTGTCTCTTATTCAGCGTTGGCACCGCCAATGGTTAGGGAATGTTTACGAGTGGGCAGGTCAGTTACGTACGGTGAATATTAGCAAGGGTGGCTTTATGTTTGCCCCTGCGGGTCGTGTTGCAAAGTTACTTGCTCAATTTGAAAAAGAGTATCTAGCGAAGTACACACCTTGCACCAATATGAGCCGAGAACAAACCATAGAAGCTATTGCCACAGTGCATGTTGAGTTAATTCTGATACATCCATTTAGGGAGGGGAATGGGCGCTTATCGCGCTTACTTGCTGATGTGATGGCAGTACAAGCTGGTTTCCAGCCGTTAGACTATGAAAGTTGGACTCAACAGCCCGAACAGTACATTGCAGCAATCCACGCAGGGTTAAATCTTAACTATGAACCCATCAAATATTGGGTTAATGAAGCCTTGAAAGCGAACTAAATCGCAAGTTTCAAATGTCCAAACTTCTCACGCTTCGCTTTCATTTCTTCTTCAAGGCGACGAGACTCCTGCCCTGTTTCAATAGCTGTAGAGGTTGCTACCGAGCGAATAAGTTGAGTACGAGTTGGTCTTGTTGCTTGAATTAATTCGTTCTTTTTCATAGTAGTCTCACTTCAAACTGACGATAGTGCATTTTATCATCGTTGTTTTATATGGCAACATAGATCACTTTCTAATCAAAATCTTACAGCACAACGTTATTTCGTTTCCGTCTGCTCTGAGCGAAGAGCAGACATTAATGCCACGCTCTCCGGAATTCAGGGAGCGAAGCGAGTTGAATTTCCGAGTGAGGTGTTTTATGTTACGCACAATTATCTACCAGAAGATAGAAAATTAAAAGTAAAGAGCCTCTTTGTCCCGGGGAAAGCTGTTCTATATGAGCATCTTGAAACATCAGAGTGTATCTGGGTTTCAGATACGCCAAGTCGTATAAAAAGTCATAAACTTCACTTGCTGAACGTCCTTTACGTAATATCGACTCGATACCGACGGCTCCACTCGAGGACTTTTCCAGCTTATCATGTAATTCGGATAGAAAATTAAGCAAAGACTTTTTATTGTTCAGGTCATACTTGTCTTTTAAATCTTTTAGCTCAGTGACAGGGCATCGGCCTAATTGACGTAACTGTTTCAACTCTTGTAACTTAACTCTCGCTTCACTTAATGAAGTTTGAGGAAAATTACCGATCTTTAGTATAAGATAATTAAAGGTTTTTAGTGAAAAATATAGGTTGTTAGTTTTATTATGCCCATTATCTCGTTTCAGCAATAGCAACCTACACTGACATAGGGGATTCTGTGATATTTTATAAGATATAATGCGATCTTATGAGACAATAAAAAAACATAGAATCAAGTTAATTCAATAAGTTAATATAGATAACCCAATGACTGACAACCAAAATTTCGAATCCCACACACCAATGATGCAACAGTACCTTAAACTTAAGGCAGAGCATCCTGAAATTTTACTGTTTTATCGTATGGGTGACTTTTATGAACTGTTTTTTGATGATGCTAAAAAAGCCTCTCGCTTATTAGATATTTCATTAACAAAACGAGGCCAGTCCGCAGGACAACCTATTCCCATGGCGGGGGTTCCACATCATGCTGTTGAAAACTATCTTGCTAAATTAGTTCAACTAGGGGAATCCGTCGCTATTTGTGAACAAATAGGCGACCCTGCAACCAGTAAAGGCCCTGTTGAGCGCAAAGTTATCCGTATTGTTACACCTGGTACTGTCACTGATGAGGCCTTACTTGAAGAGCGCCAAGACAACCTTTTAGCCGCTATTTGGCAAGATAAAAATGGTGCATTTGGCTATGCAACATTGGATATCACATCAGGACGTTTCCGTGTTACGGAAATGCCCGATAGTGAAAGCATGATAGCCGAATTACAACGTACCCATCCAGCTGAATTACTCTATCCAGAAACTTTTGAATCAATGGCACTGATTGAGCGCCAGCAAGGCTTGCGTCGCCGCCCTATTTGGGAATTTGAACTAGAGACAGCAAAGCAACAACTGAATCTGCAATTTGGTACTCGTGACTTAACGGGCTTTGGTGTTGAGAATGCACATTTAGCACTCTGCGCTGCTGGGTGCTTATTACAATATGTGAAAGATACACAACGCACAGCATTGCCTCATATTCGTAACATCACGATGGAACGCCCTCAAGATTCCATTATTTTAGATGCGGCAACTCGTCGTAATCTAGAATTAACACAAAATCTTGCTGGAGGTACTGATAACACACTGGCCTCCGTCCTCGACCTTTGTGTAACCCCAATGGGAAGCCGTATGCTAAAACGTTGGATACACACACCATTACGCCAGCGTGAACAACTCGTTAAACGACAAGATGCAATTAGTGCATTACAGCCTCTCTATTTTGAATTACAGCCTTTTTTACGCCAAGTTGGTGATTTAGAGCGTGTATTAGCTCGTTTAGCATTACGTTCAGCACGCCCGCGTGATCTTTCTCGTATGCGTCATGCTTTTCAGCAGTATCACGATATTCATCAAGTACTTGAACAAACTGATATGCCTTACATTAAAGAATTACAAAAGCGTATTAGTCAGTTTGATGAATTATGTGAATTACTTGAAAATGCCATTGTTGAAACACCACCAGTATTAGTCCGTGATGGTGGTGTTATTGCTTCAGGCTATAATGCTGAATTAGATGAATGGCGAGCATTAGCCGATGGCGCAAGTGATTACCTTGATAAACTTGAAATTCGTGAACGAGAAAAATGGGGTATTGATACACTTAAAGTTGGCTTTAATGGTGTACATGGCTATTACATTCAAGTCAGTCGTGGACAAAGTAATTTAGTGCCTATGCATTACGTTCGTCGTCAAACATTGAAAAATGCTGAACGTTACATCATTCCTGAATTAAAAGAGTATGAAGACAAGGTATTAACTTCTAAAGGTAAGGCATTAGCTATCGAAAAAATGCTCTACGAGGAGATTTTTGAAAAGCTATTACCTCACCTTACGGCATTACAAATTAGTGCTGAAGCTTTAGCAGAAACGGACGTTCTCGCGGATCTTGCTGAGCGTGCAGAATCATTAAATTACACTCGCCCAGAATTAAGTGAAAAAACAGGTATTCAAATTACAGGGGGACGCCACCCTGTTGTTGAACAAGTTCTTAGCGAACCCTTTATTTCTAATCCATTACAATTAGCACCTCAACGTCGCTTATTGATCATTACAGGCCCTAATATGGGAGGGAAAAGTACTTATATGCGCCAAGCCGCATTAATTACTTTACTTGCTTATATTGGTAGCTTTGTACCTGCTGAAAAAGCCTTAATTGGTCCAGTCGATCGTATTTTTACGCGTGTAGGGGCTTCTGATGATCTTGCTTCTGGTCGTTCTACTTTTATGGTTGAAATGACAGAAACGGCCAATATCCTACATAATGCGACGGAAAACAGCTTAGTCTTAATGGATGAAATTGGTCGAGGTACATCCACTTATGATGGATTATCGCTAGCTTGGGCTTGTGCTGAAAACTTAGCAAATCGTATTAAAGCAATGACACTCTTTGCAACCCACTATTTTGAATTAACCACACTGCCTGAAAAACTTGAAGGTACTGCAAACATTCATTTAGATGCTGTTGAACATGGCGATACTATTGCCTTTATGCACAGTGTTCAAGAAGGCGCAGCAAGTAAAAGCTATGGTTTAGCTGTAGCATCGTTAGCAGGTGTCCCAAAAGAGGTGATCCGCCGTGCTAAACAGAAGTTAAAAGAGCTTGAATTGCTATCCGGCCACACTGGCGCTGGCCATGTTGAAACATCACAACTGATGTTATTAACAGAAGCTGAGCCCTCTGCTATTGAATTAGCATTGGATAAAATCGATCCGGATGCTCTAACACCACGACAAGCATTAGAACAACTTTATCGTTTAAAAGAGATGGCAAAATAAGCCATCATGGTAAATATGAAAAATGGCGCAATGTTTATTTCCATAGCGCCATTTTTATAACGATTTAATCAAAGATAAAGATAACTCTACTTAATTGAAGCATGGCTATATTTAAGTCGTTCGCCCAATAACAATAAAGTATCTTCATCGCCGTAATTGTCAAATAAACGAATAAACGAAGATAAAGCTGGATTAAACATCATATCGTCATTAATTTTCTCATAAGAAGTATATTTTTTTGTTTTTAATGAAAAAACCAGCGTAACTTTATCATCGTTATGGCCTTTATTTAAAATCAAATCATCATTACTTATCATCAAATCATTTAGATATTTATAACCACTTTCATAGAAAGTTTCTAAATTTCCATCAGCTTGACGTTGAACAACAGAATAGAGATCACGAGATGCTTGTTGAGCAATTAAATAAATTTCACCTTTATCATTTTGAGCAACTTCTTTCACACGCAAAGGAAGCCAGCGTGTTTGTGTTACTTCTTTATTGACTAAATTGAGCGTAATTTCTAACGTGTTTGTTGTGTAATGATGATTATAAAAAATAATAAGGGAATCACCTGAAAGGGCATAATGAAATTGTGTAAATTCACCGAAATCTTCAGCGTAATACTGCTTTACCAGATCTTCTGTATTAACTGAATATTCCCAACTTTCACCTTCATCTAAACTTGTCAGTATCGTCTTATTATCAACTAAGACTAATTGTGATGTTGTTTGTGAAAAGAGTAATTTTCCACCAATTAATGTTAAAGGAAAACGATAATGACCATCGTGAGTTTCTTGCCAAGGAATTAAATCTGCTACTGTAAACTCTGCTAAATCTATATGTTGACGTCCCTGCTCTGTAAATAAAACACATTTATCAAAAGCACAATAAGCGTTGTAAAAGCTACCTTGCCCTTGTAATACAAATCGCGTGCCTTCTTTATCAGAATAGTACAGCGTATATTTTCGCTGATTATCTTGGCGGTACAGTCGACCATAAATATCTACGTCATATCGCCCACTATCAGATTCAGTTTTAATTAGGATACCATTTGATGAATTAAAGGTTTTACGTAAATCATAACGAGAATAGGGAAATGACGATAACGCCGAGGCATTTTCATTTTTCCATTGCCACTTAGTGGCAAAACCATGAAAAAGTACACCATAAAAAAGCACTAAGCTTAAAATAAATAAGCTAGTGATAATAATAAAAGGCTTACGGAAAAAAGGATTCATTGACTTAACTCCGTAACATAAACCGTTTTTTTATTTTCAACACATTGCTGTTGAAGCAAAAAATAGGTTTGATAACTGCTATTACCTTTTTCTGATAAGAAAATATAAAGATTCGAAAACAAGGCAATTAAAAAAGCAAATCCAGTGATAATTAAGCTAAAGATGATCCCCATTCCTAAAAAGGTATCACCAATAAAGAACCAATCCCATTTATCCCAATAATTACCATTATCGTAAACATCCGAAATAGATAAAATAGCAAAAATAGAAAAAATAAAGGCACTGATCAAGCCTGTAATTAACAATGCTAATCGCTTAGTACGTTGATGCCCAATATACATTTGTCCTGAAATTGAATAAGCGCCATTATCTGTATGATTATAAATCCCCAAGACAACAGGCCCTGAGCACTTATCTTCTGCTTGCCAAAAGAACAATTCAACAACATCATCATCAGCAAGAAACAAATTATGATCAGAATAAAATAATCGCTCTCTATAACTTAATACAAAAGGATGTTTATCAATTAGACAGGATATTTGAATTATTACACTCTCGCTATTACGAGAATGTACTTTAATTCTATCAACATGATGAAGTTTTATTTTTCCTCTAACGCGTTGTACTTTGCTGTCTTTTATAGGAATAGTTGGTTTTTTACGAGTAGTCATGCACTTTAGTAATGGTATTGTTTTTATATTAGGAATAATCAGTTGTTCACCATCAGATGCAATAATATCTTGTTTAGCGATGACTTTATCTAACGCCTTTATTCTCTTTCTATGTTTAGGTCTGGTGCGCTGAAAGTAACGATAAGCCTTTTCTCCAATATAACTAATACCCATCATCATCGCACCGAATGCAATAACCATGGAAACAACGATAAAAAAGTTCACGTCAAGATGAAGAATCGAAAAATAACTCCAATAACTGCCAACAAACGTCAGAATAAATGCAAGCAATAACCATTTTTGTTGTTTTTCTGTTAGCGTGAATTTTCTTTCAGGCTCAAGCCTTCCTTTTGTATCATGATAAATCCATTGCACCCAGAAACTGCCATCTTTCAATAACTCGGCACAGATTTTAAGCTCATCACCTTGTTTTAATCGTTTAAGAAAATCTTGAGAATTAGCAAAATCTTCTTCATTAAAATAGAAGTTTTTACCTGATGCTATTAATCTCACCATTCCCTTCGGAGAGATTTTACTTTGGTTAAAATCGCAACGCTCTAGTTTGACGCTTAAAAAATAATCTTTCATATCTTACTTTATCACTTTCATCAGGCTAACGAGGTGCAAGATTGCGCTCTTGTTTTAGCGTTTTGAATCACATAATACAAGATAAAGAAAAGCCGATTAGCAACCCTACTAATCGGCTTTGGTAATAACAATATGTCAATTAAAGCTATAAACGAAAATCAGTGGCTAACTATGCTTTGAAAAGTGCTTCAATACATAATCCCTGACTTTGTAGAATGTCTTTTAAGCGACGTAGTCCTTCAACTTGAATCTGACGAACCCTTTCTCTTGTCAGACCAATTTCTCTACCAACATCTTCTAAAGTTTCTGCTTCATAGCCTAATAATCCAAAACGACGAGCCAATACTTCACGTTGTTTTGGATTCAATTCAAATAACCACTTTATGATATTTTCCTTGAGGTTATTATTTTGAATTGTTGCTTCCGGCCCTTCTTCGTTTTCGTCAGAGATAATATCAAGTAATGCTTTATCTGAATCACCACCAATTGGGGTATCAACAGAAGTAATACGTTCGTTTAAACGTAGCATCTTACTCACATCTTCGACTGGTTTATCTAATGTTTGCGCAATTTCCTCAACACTAGGCTCATGATCGAGTTTATGAGCTAATTCCCTTGCCGTTCTTAAATAAACATTCAGCTCTTTAACGATATGAATGGGAAGGCGGATAGTACGAGTCTGGTTCATAATGGCACGTTCAATGGTTTGACGTATCCACCATGTCGCATAAGTTGAAAAACGGAAACCTTTTTCAGGATCGAATTTTTCAACTGCACGAATAAGTCCTAAATTCCCTTCTTCTATTAAATCAAGCAGGGCCAGACCTCGGTTTGTATAACGACGAGATATCTTAACAACTAAACGTAGGTTACTTTCTATCATTCGTTGTCTTGAAGGAATATCGCCTCGCAACGCTCTGCGGGCAAAGAAAACTTCTTCTTCAGCGGTCAGCAACGGAGAATAACCAATTTCTCCTAAATAAAGCTGAGTTGCATCGAGCGCACGCTGATTGACTCCTTCAATAAGTTCAATTTCATCTTGAGCATCAGACTCATTCTCAGTCTCTTTTGCAGCAACTTCATCGAACTCTTCCATGTTCTCTTCAATTTCATCTGTATATAACTCGTCTACTCTTAGCGTACTTTGGCTCATCAGCTGCTCCTACCCTTGATAATTTAGGTAAACGACCATAATTAAAGCCTGTTTACCAGTTTATCGCTGTGTCACGACACAACGGGTTTACTGATTTTCCCTTGTAACGAATTACAAAATAAAAGATAACATAATCTATTTTACTGTTAATTTTACTCTTTATTTATTCAATATATAACTTAACTATTGAGTGCAGGTTATTAACAGTTTTTTTATTATATTTCACGTATATTTATCTATACGTGAAAGTACTCTATTTGATGTACTATTTGTGACTATTTACATCTAAAAAAACAAATAAAAACCCATAATAATATCCAACAATTAATATTACATACTATTATTAAAAAGATAATCAAATAAAGAAAATTCCCACCTAAACAATGAGTTATTTTATAGTCCATCTTTTAATAACAGTGAATCTTTATTCATTTTTTATATAACAATTTTTAGCATACGCATTCATTGGTTGATAATCAACTGTCTAATTTAACGTTATCAATAATTTTATATTGATCTCTCATTTTTAATAACCTTCAAATAAGCAGTTTTACCTAGATGAAAATTATTTTTTTTCAATATATTAATTAATTACAGATAAAAAAAGCCCTCTTCTTTTTGTAAAGAAGAGGGCTTAACTTTAGGATTATTCGCTATACATATAAAAAATTACTTATCTATTTCTTAGGTAAATAACTCATTGGATTAAGTGATTTTTCTTTATAGCGTATCTCAAAGTGTAATCGGACAGAACTGGTTCCAGAGCTACCCATTGTGGCAATTTGCTGACCCGCATTCACATTCTGCTGTTCTCGCACCAAAATAGTGTCGTTATGTGCATATGCACTGAGGTATTCGTCATTATGTTTAATGATAATAAGGTTACCATAACCACGTAATGCACTCCCCGCATAAACCACTTTACCTGCAGCTGTTGCAACAATTGGTGAGCCTTTTGTACCACCGATATCGATACCTTTATTGCCACCAGGAGCACTTGAGTAACTTTCGATGATCTTACCTTGAGCAGGCCAAATCCACTTACCAGAAGCAGCCGTTGGTGCTGGCGTTGCCGAAGTTGTAGTATTTGTATTTGTTGTCGGCGGCGGAGTTGTGGTCTTTGGTTGTGTTGTTGCAGGTTTAGTAATCAATGGTCCCATAGCACCATTGTTTGTTGGCTTGGTATGTGCCGTTTGGACACCCGCACTACTTGATTGATTAATAACTGATGTATTGACATTGGTATTAGTTCCCGTATTAACCTGACGGTTACCGATATTCAACACCTGTCCCACGTTTAAGCTATAAGGTTCTGGGATGTTATTCATTGATGCTAGTTCTTTTACATCACTATCTGTTATCCAAGCGATATAGAACATAGTATCACCCCGTTTTACTGTGTACGTGTTACCGTTGTAGTTTCCTTTCGGAATACTGTCATAGTTACGGTTATACACAATGCGTCCAGAGCCATCAGTGTTTACATTTTGAGCTACAACTGACGTTTGAGAACGAGACTGACTTTGAGGTTGTTCCATGCCTCCATTAGACGAAGCAGAGTTCACCTTAATAGAAGGAGGAGGTGACGATTGTAAAGGGGTAGTTCTTTCAATCGGTGTCGCATTACTGTTAGTCATCACAGGTGCGGTTGATACCGTATTATTTGAAGAGCTATCATTTACAGAGGTAATTGGCGCAGGACGATAAGGTGTATCTGCACAGCCTGTTAATGCAAATCCAATTACCGAACACATGATTGCCCAGCGGACATGCTTAATTGGGCTTTCTGAATTCATACTTCCTTCTCCCTTTAAAAAGGCATTAGCATCTAGCAATTTGTCGAGTTAAACAAAAAGACTGCAATTTTTTGAAAATGTTTCATTTATTAGTGCAGATTACGACAAGCTATTAAAAAGCAGTAATAAAAAACGGTCAGATTTATCTGGAAGTTATGCTAACTCGCCTGCAATTAAAGGAACAAATCTAACGGTTTCTATAGATTGATAGTGAAAATCATTACCTAAACGTCGGATAAACTTCAGTATTTGTTGTTGTTCACCGACAGGTATTATCATCCTGCCACCATCGGCTAACTGCATCAATAACTGTTGCGGTACTTCTGTTGCACATGCGGTCACTATTATCGCATTAAACGGGGCTTTTGATGACCAGCCCTCCCATCCATCACCATGACGTGTCGAAATATTATGTAAATCAAGGTGTTTAAAACGTCGTTTAGCTTGCCATTGCAATATCTTTATACGCTCAACGGAACTAACATGATGGACTAAATTTGCTAATACTGCAGTTTGATATCCCGAACCCGTACCAATTTCTAATACAGAGTCCGTACTTTGTAATTCTAGTAGCGCTGTCATTTTGGCAACAATATAAGGCTGTGAAATAGTTTGCCCATTGCCAATAGGCAAAGCCGTATTTTCGTAAGCCTTATGAGAAAGCGCTTCATCAATAAAAAGCTCTCTTGGTACTTTACTCATTGCTTCCAACAGGCTCTCATCCTTGATGCCATGCTGTTTTAACATTGTCAGTAAGTCTTTCATTGACCGACTTAACATGTTTTTTTGACCTCTGCTTTATTTAACCAATTTTGTAGTAAATCGAGTGCATTATAGGCTGTTAAATCGACATGTAATGGGGTTATCGAAACATAACCTTCGTCAACAGCAGCAAAATCTGTATCGGGACCTACATCATTTTTTTCACCTGGAGGCCCAATCCAATAAAGATTATTTCCTCTAGGATCGGTATGTGTATAAACATGTTGTGAAGCATGACGGCTACCACAACGTGTAATACGAAAACCTTTTACTTCATCAAGAGGAATATCAGGTACGTTAATATTGAGAATATTTCCCGCTCTTAAAGGTACTTGTTGTAACATGGCTAAGACTTCACAAGTGACTTGAGCAGCTGTCTCAAAGTGCGTTTCACCATCAAGTGAAACAGCAATGGCTGGCAAACCTAAAAAACGCCCTTCTGTTGCTGCGGCAACAGTACCTGAATAAATAACATCATCACCCAAATTAGGACCATGATTAATACCAGAAACCACAATATCAGGACGAGGACGCACTAAATGATTTACACCAAGATAAACACAATCTGTTGGTGTCCCCTCAACAATGGCAATATCGCCATTATCAAGCTCTTGCTTACGTAAAGGTCTGTCAATGGTTAAAGAATTAGATGCAGCACTACGATTGCGATCAGGTGCAACAATTTGTACATCATAACGCTGACGCAATGCTTTAGCGAGGGTCTGTATCCCTTTCGCCATCACACCATCGTCATTACTCACCAATATTTTCAGCATCATCATTCCCTAATAAAATTAATTCACGTACAACGCTAGTTGCAAAGCTTCCTGCTGGTAAAAAGAATGACAGAGATACAGTTGTGTCGTCTAACCAACTCCATGACATATTTTCTGGTAATACATTGATAGCACGTCTTGTATTATCAACTCGTTCTTGTCGAGCCAGCGACCAAAATGCTTCATATTCTGCCAGATTTTCTGTTTCAAAATCCAATGCTTGTGATTGTGTACCTAAATCACCTTTACCCGGCAAAGGTGCGGTAATATGAACATCATGCTCTTCATAACGAATTTGTGTTTGAGCCAGTTCAGCTTCATCAACAACAAACCAACTCCCTCTTCCATGCAGTTGCATTGCATCACCAAGTATCACTTTTGAATATAAATCACATTCCAATCTTTTGCTGACAAGATGATTAAACATTGCACTACGAGCAGCGGAGAGATAAAAGCTACGTTTTCCTCGTTCTTTTACGCGGATTTCGTCTGTTGCCCAACGCATAACTTGCCGTAAATTATCACCATTACGACCAAATCGTTGAGCACCAAAGTAGTTAGGAATACCTTTCGCTTTTATTTGTGTCAATCGAGTATCAACAAAATCACGATCAGAAATTTCTCGTAACACCAATCTAAAGTGATTACCTTTTAAGGTTCCTATGCGTAATTTACGTTGTTGGCGAGTGGTTTCTAGAATTTCGCAACCCTCTAAAACCAGTTGACTAAAATCAGGCATCTCTTTACCCGGCATTCGCAGGCAAAACCATTGTTCAGTAACGGCATTTCTGTCTTTTAATCCAGCGTAACTAGCATCACGAGGATGGATCCCAACAAACTTTGCCAATTTTTCAGCAACAAAAGCCGTGTTACAACCTGTTTTTCTGATTTTCACCATGACATGTTCGCCTTCACCATCAAGGGTGAAACCAAGATCTTCACAGACAATGAAATCTTCAGGAATCGACTTTAATAAGCCTGTTGCTTGTGGTTTTCCATGTAACCAATGAAGTTCGGGGAGTAAATCGCTCATTCAGATAATGACTCTTTCATTAATAAAACAACAGCTTCACAGGCAATGCCTTCTTTTCTACCAACAAATCCAAGCTTTTCTGTCGTGGTAGCTTTCACATTGATATCATCAATATGACAATCAAGATCTTCAGCAATATTGACGCGCATTTGCGGTGTATGAGGTAGCATTTTTGGTGCTTGAGCAATAATCGTGACATCTAAATTGCCAATTCGATAACCTTTTGCTCTTACGCGAGAAAACGCTTCACGAAGGAGTACACGGCTATCTGCACCTTTATATGCCGGATCTGTATCAGGAAACAATGTGCCAATGTCACCCATCGCTACCGCGCCTAAAATAGCATCTGTTACCGCATGTAATACTACATCGCCGTCAGAGTGAGCTAACAACCCTTGTTCATAAGGAATTCTGACGCCGCCAATAACAATAGGACCTTCACCGCCAAATTTATGTACGTCGTAACCGTGTCCAATTCTCATCTTATTATGTGTTCCTTATACTGGTGATTTGGCGTGAGAGGAAAAACTCTGCGAGCGCTAAATCTTCTGGCTGAGTAACTTTGATATTATCTGCACGACCTTTAACTAATAAAGGTTCATATCCAGCAAACTCCATCGCTGAGGCTTCATCAGTGATCGTTGCTTTTTGTGAGAGTGCATCCTCTATATTTTGTTTTAATAACAATGCAGGAAAAAATTGTGGCGTTAAAGCATGCCATAGGGTTGTTCTTTCTACAGTTTGTTCAATATGATTATCTTGTTGATGACTACGTTTCATTGTATCGCGAACAGGCGTCGCAAGAATGCCACCGCAAAATTGTGGATCCATAACGTTTTCATCAATTAATTTTATAAGATGATCAAGATCGCCAAAATGCAGACAAGGTCTTGCCGCATCATGTACTAACGCCCAAGTATTTTCAGAAAAATGTTGAGTGACATACTCTAAACCTGACAATACAGAGTCAGCACGTTCCCCCCCACCATTAACCGTAATTATTCTTTCATCTTGCGCTAAAGGTAACGTGTGAAAATAGCTGTCATTTGGGCTGATAGCCACGATAATTCGCGTTATACGTGGGTGTTTTAATAGGGCATTAATGGTATGTTCAAGAATAGTCAATCCACCAATCTTCAAATATTGTTTTGGGCAGACTGACTGCATTCGGCTTCCAATACCGGCCGCAGGAATAACGGCAACAATAGGAAGAGTAGAGTTTGTTATATTCATTATGGTATTTGTATCAGGACACACTATTAATTCAATAAATTAACGACGTGGTTGAGATTTATCACTCACAATACGGAAAAATGTCTCATTAGGCTTTATCATTCCTAATTCACTACGAGCACGTTCTTCTAACGCTTCTTGCCCGCCATTGAGGTCATCAATCTCTGCAAATAGACGATCATTACGCTCTTTTAGTTGCGTATTTTGCGCCAATGCAGATTCAACTTCTTGAGTTACTTTGTTGTAATCATGGATACCATTTTTACCTAACCACAATGAATATTGTAGCCAACCAAGTAAAATCAGAAGTAAGACTGTTAATTTCCCCATTACCACCCCCAAGATTAATGGGCTAATCATCCCACAACTCAACCACAGACGCCACAAAAGTGCTGGAATATATTACATTATTATTCCTATTCTTCTCACTATAAACATGGATAACTTCTATAAAATTCAGACTAAGGTTTGATTTTTTCTTATTCAGATGAAGAGTTATGAGATTAATGTATAAATAATAAATGCGTAATTAAAGCGTGAGATGTGTTTTAAATGATATGCCTAATTAAAGCATTTTCGCTCTAATTGCATACATTATCTCTACACATTTCCCCTTTTTCTGGAAGGCTCGTGCAGAGATAACTTCATATCACCATAAAATTAACGGTAAATTTGGTTTTGTTGTAGATAGGTGAGGATTTGTTGGATGAGTTCACTTATAGAACGCGTGCCATCTAAATGTAATTCAGGATCAATAGGCGGTTCATAAGGAGAATCTATCCCTGAAAATTGCTTTATCTCACCACGTCTTGCTTTTTGATAAAGCCCTTTCGGATCACGGGCTTCACAAATAGAAAGTGGGGTATCAACAAAGATCTCAATAAATCTTCCTTGCTCAAAGCGCTCTCTAACATGTTGTCTGTCTTTTTGGTAAGGCGAGATAAAAGCCGTTAGGACAATAAGCCCCGCATCGACCATCAATTTAGCGACTTCCCCCACTCGGCGGATATTTTCGTGTCTATCTTCTGCGCTAAATCCAAGATCACAACATAATCCATGACGTAAATTATCCCCGTCTAATAAATAGCTATGAATGGGAGAATGCTTTTGTGAATACTGATAAAGCGCTTGTTCTAGCGCATCAGCAAGTGTAGATTTACCTGAGCCAGATAACCCCGTAAACCAAAGCACACATCCTTTGTGCGCTTGTTGTGATTCGCGTTCATTTAATCCAATTTTATGAGGATGCCAAACAATATCGTTACTTATCACCTCTATTTTCCTCCAAGAAGATCTCTCGCTCCCCAATGGGGAAAATGGCGACGAATAAGCTGATTTAACTCGACTTCAAAAGCATCGTATTGCGTCATAGTTTGGATCGAATTATCTCTCGTTTCCCGAATAAGCCCAGCGCCTACAGTGACATTACTTAGCCGATCAATAAAAATTAATCCTCCAGTATCTGCATTGGCTTGATAGTTATCCAGCACCAATGGCTCTTCAAATGAGACGTCAACGCTACCAATGGCATTTAAACTTAAGCTATCTGTCACTTGTTGGGTGAGTTTGTTTACATCCACTTGATAATGAATATTCTCTATTTTGGCACGGCTTTTTTTACCTGCAATTTTGATATCTAGAATATGGCCTTGTACTAAAGGCTGCTCTGACATCCACACTACGTCAATTAACGCATAAGTGCTAATATTGGCAGTTGTATCTTTATCATCAACAATGATATCTCCACGGCTAATATCAATTTCATCAGCCATAACCAGTGTGATTGCTTGTCCTGCCTTAGCGTGCGTTAAATCCCCCTCAAAAGTAACAATACGTTTAATCGTTGTATGTTTTTCTGATGGTAATACTTTGATTTTTTGCCCTTGGTAAAGCACTCCTGAAGACACCGTACCGCTGTATCCTCTAAAATCTAAATCTGGACGATTCACATATTGCACTGGGAAACGCAGTGCCTGAACATCTGAACCCAATTTAACAGGTGCATCCTCTAATAATGAAAGTAACGTTTTTCCTTGATACCAAGGCATATTCAATGAAGGGGAAACCACATTGTCACCATCAAGAGCGGAAATGGGCACAAATTCAATGGTGAGATCTGTTGGAAGCTGCTCAGCAAAATGCAAATAATCTCGTTGGATCGAATCAAATGTCGCTTGTTGATAATCCACCAGATCCATTTTATTAATTGCAACAATCAAGTGGCGGATCCCAAGGAGTGTGCTGATAAAACTGTGGCGTCGTGTTTGTTCTTGTACACCTTTTCGAGCATCGATCAACAGAATAGAAAGTGAACTTGTTGATGCTCCTGTCGCCATATTGCGAGTATATTGCGCATGTCCGGGCGTATCAGCAATAATAAACTTACGCTTTGAAGTTGAAAAATAACGGTAGGCAACATCAATAGTGATCCCTTGCTCTCTTTCTGCAGCTAATCCATCCACCAGCAAAGCCAGATCGAGCTTTTCACCCTGAGTGCCGATCTTCTTACTTTCATTTTGTAATGTAGAAAGCTGATCTTCATAGATCTGCCTTGTGTCATGAAGTAAACGTCCTATTAATGTACTTTTTCCATCATCGACGTTTCCACAGGTTAGAAATCGCAGTAATCCTTTATTTTGTTGAGTTTTAAGATAGCGCTCTACACCACCCTGTTGTGCAATTTCACCCGCGACAAGTTGATTCGTTTTTACAGCTAAAAGTCCCATATTTCCTCCAATTAAAAATAACCTTGGCGCTTTTTCAGTTCCATTGAGGCCGACTGATCACTGTCAATTAAGCGCCCTTGTCGTTCACTGCTGGTGGAAATCAGCATTTCTTCAATAATGGCGGGTAGCGTTTCTGCTTGTGAAGGAATAGCACCCGTTAATGGCCAGCACCCTAATGTTCTAAATCTCACTTTTTGCTGTGTAATCACTTCACCCGGTTTTAGATCAATTCTGTCATCATCTACCATAATTAAGGTGTCATCACGCTCAATCACCGGTCTATTTTTGGCAAAATAGAGAGGAACTATGTCGATATTCTCTAAATAGATATATTGCCAAATATCGAGTTCCGTCCAGTTAGATAGCGGAAATACACGAATACTTTCACCTTTATTAATCTGTCCGTTATAATTTTTCCATAATTCAGGTCGTTGGTTTTTCGGATCCCAACGATGCTTTCTATCTCTAAACGAATAAATACGCTCTTTAGCTCGTGATTTTTCTTCATCACGACGCGCACCTCCAAATGCTGCATCAAAACCATATTTGTCTAAGGCTTGTTTTAGCCCTTCGGTCTTCATGATATCCGTGTGTTTTGCACTACCATGAATAAATGGATTGATCCCCAGTTCTGCGCCTTGTGGATTTTGATAAACTTTAAGATCAAAACCATATTCTTTAGCCGTTTTATCTCGAAACTCATACATTTCTCGAAATTTCCAACCAGTATCAACATGCAACAAAGGAAAAGGTAATTTCGCGGGATAAAACGCCTTGCGAGCCAAATGCAACATCACCGAGGAATCTTTGCCTATTGAATAAAGCATGACGGGATTTTCAAATTCAGCGACAACTTCTCGCAGAATATAAATGCTTTCTGCTTCTAATTGCTGAAGATGCGTTAATTGTGTTTCATTCATAACAACCTCGTTTAGGCAAAATGAACTAAAGGTGAATGGAGTGACGACAAGGATTGATAAGCATGCCTGTCACCAAACCAGGCAAGTTGGTGATGTAGCGCCGCAACTTCTCCCACAATTAATAAGGCAGGGGTTGGCGCTTTTTCGGCTAACTGTGCTAATTGTGTTAGATTTCCTGTGAAAACTTGCTGATCACGACGAGTACCACAACTAATTACCGCGATAGGTGTTAATGGAGAACGCCCAAGTTGGATTAAACGCTGACTAATAAACTCGGCTTTTGCTGTCCCCATATAAATAGCGAGAGTGTGATTAGCTTGCGCTAATGATGCCCAATCCGGTTCAATTCCATCTGCTTTACAATGCCCAGTCATAAAAGTGACACTTTGAGCATATTGTCGATGCGTTAAAGGGATCCCCGCATAAGCACTTGCTCCACTTGCTGCAGTGATCCCCGGTACAACTTGAAAAGGGATACCATGTGCGATAGCAATTTCAATTTCTTCTCCACCACGCCCAAAAATAAACGGATCACCACCTTTTAATCGGACAACCCGTTTACCAAGTTGCACATATTTCACGATCAATGCATTGGTTTCCTCTTGAGAAACACTATGGTGCCCCGCTCTTTTACCTACACAAATGGTGTCAGCATCACGACGAACAAGCTCTAAAACCTCTGGACTCACTAAACTGTCATAGAGTACAACTTCGGCTTGTTGAATAACCTGTAAACCGCGCAGTGTTAATAATCCTGCATCACCAGGGCCTGCTCCAACTAATGCAAGCTCGCCTTGTTGGATCTCTTTTTGTTTCAATTGTTGCTCAAGCAACGCTTCAGCTTGTGCTAATTGATCACTTGCTACTAAAGAGGCGAATTGACCACTAAAGGCTTGCTCCCAAAAACGACAACGAGCCTGGAAAGTCTCTAAATGCTGTTTCACTTTTTTGCGCCATTTTCCAGCAATTGTTGCCATTAAACCTAATGAACTTGGTAATAAGGCTTCTAATTTCTCGCGGATCATACGCACTAAAACGGGTGCTTTTCCGGCAGATGAAATCGCAATCAAAATAGGGTTTCTATCGATAATGGCGGGGAAGATAAATGAGCATTGAGGTTGTGAATCCACCACATTGACAAAAATATTCCGTGCTTGTGCATCAAGATAAACTTGCTGATTAAGCACACTGTCATCAGTTGCTACAATCACCAGCATCATTCCAGATAGATGTTCAGGTTGATATTTAGCTGATACCCATTCAATTTTCCCTTGCTGATAAGCAAGGTGTAATTCGTCACACAACTGAGGTGCAATCACTCTTAAGTAAGCGCCAGCTCTTAATAACAGTAAAGCTTTACGCGCAGCAACATGACCACCACCAATCAATAACACTGGGCGTTCTTTTAATTCCACAAATAAGGGTAGGTAATCCATACGCGCATTTCACCTTCGTTGTTCACTTTATAACTAACGACTATAAAAGGTGCTCTAGGGGTTATGAAATGACAAAAAGCTATGTGATGGAACAGAAAGGAATAAGGAAAAATAAAATATTTTCAAATGGTTATAATTTTAAAAATGTCAAAGAGGGCAATAGACAAGCGCTATTCCCCCAATGATTTATGAGTAGATAATGACGTTATTCGTGTAATCCACACTCACGTTTTAAACCAAAAAATCGTGTTTCTTCTTCACTCATACCCTCTTCCCATTTTCGAGTTGTGTGAGTATCTCCCACAGAGAGATACCCCTGCTCCCATAAAGGGTGATAAGGTAAGTCGTTTTCTTTAAGATATTGATAAACTTTCTTATTATCCCAATCTACTATGGGTAAAAACTTAAAGATCCCTTTTGCGATTGAAAGCACAGGTAAATGTTCACGGCTTTTAGCTTGTTGTCGGCGAAGGCCTGCAAACCATGTTTGAGCCTGTAATGTTTTTAGTGCCCTTTCCATTGGCTCTACTTTGTTTATCTGGTTATAACGCTCTATACCATCAATACCTTCTAACCAAAGTTTGCCGTAACGCGCTTCTTGCCAAGATGAAGATATTTCAGCTCGATAGACCTTCAAATTAAGTTGTAACTGTTGAGTCAACCTATCAATAAATTGATAGGTTTCAGGAAATAAGTAACCTGTATCAGTCAAAATCACCGGGATATCAGGATATTGTTGAGTAATTAAGTGCAGACATACCGCTGCCTGAATACCAAAACTAGAACTTAATACATAGGCTTTAGGTAAATGTTCTAAAGCCCAAGTAACCCGTTCAATAGCACTTAATTGCTCTAACTGTTGATTAATATGGCTTAAAGCATGTGTCTGATCTTCAACAGGTAGCTGTTTTAATGAAGCAAGCTGAACTAGGCTCATATCGCCTCCTGCACTTCATAAAAATCAATTGCCGAATTCAGTACTGGTTTAACAACATCGGTACGAATAAGAAAATCACCGAAACCTTCATTGTTATGACGAGAAACCGCCCATTCACCAATCAGTGGATCTAATATCGCAATGATTTCTTGCGAGGTAATATTTTCACGATACATTCTAGGGATGCGTGTTCCAATGCGATCTCCCCCTAAATGCAAGTTGTAGCGATCAGGAGCTTTACCCACCAGCCCAACTTCTGCCAACATAGCTCGACCACAACCATTTGGACATCCAGTTACACGAACCACAATATGCTCTTCACTCATACCATGTTTTGTCATTAAGCTATCAAGAGTATCGGTGAATGAAGGTAAAAATCGCTCAGCTTCTGCCATCGCCAATGGGCACGTTGGAAAAGACACACATGCCATCGCATGTTCACGCAGTGGCGTAACTTGACTATTAATCAAACCATATCGACGAGCGATTGCTTCAATATTGGCTTTTTCATTCTCAGGCACTCCTGCCACAATCAAATTTTGATTGGCAGTCAGTCTAAAATCACCCTGATGAATTTTGGCAATTTCCGCAACTCCCGTTTTTAATGGAGCATCAGGCGTATCAATCAACCGCCCACTTTCAATAAATAAAGTAAGATGCCATTTATCATCAACGCCTTTTAACCAACCAATTTGATCACCTCGATGGGTAAATTCATAAGGTCGAATAGTATCAAAAGTCACTCCAGAACGGCGCTCAACCTCTTGTTTAAACGTCTCTACGCCAACACGTTCCAATGTGTATTTTGTTTTTGCATTTTTTCGTTCGGTTCGATTTCCCCAGTCACGTTGAGTTGTCACTATCGCTTCGGCAATAGCCAAGGTATTCTCAATAGGAATATAACCAAATTCACTGGCTAAACGAGGAAAGGTATTCTTATCGCCATGCGTCATTGCAAGACCGCCTCCCACAAGCACGTTAAAACCAACTAGGTGCCCGTTTTCAGCAATCGCAATAAAGTTCATATCATTAGCATGAAGATCAACATCATTATAAGGCGGGATCACTACCGAGGTTTTAAACTTCCGCGGTAAATAGGTTTCTCCCAAAATAGGCTCTTCATCTGTTGTTGTAACTTTCTCTTTATCTAACCAAATTTCCGCATAAGCACGGGTGCGCGGTAATAAGTGCTCTGATATTTTTTTTGCCCACTCATACGCTTCTTGGTGTAATGAAGACTGCACTGGATTTGAAGTACATAGCACATTACGGTTAACATCATTTGCTGTTGCTAGAGCATCAAGCCCTGTTGCAGCCAGCATCTGATGTGCGGGTTTTACATTGCCTTTTAAAATGCCATGAAATTGAAATGTTTGACGATTAGTAATACGAATGCTGCCATAAAGCGTATTTTCAGTTGCAAACTTATCAATACTAAGCCACTGTTTAGGCGAAATAATGCCACCAGGTAAACGGCAACGTAGCATCATCGCATGACGAGGTTCTAACATTTGCTCTGCTCGTTCAGCGCGAATATCTCTGTCATCTTGTTGATACATGCCATGAAAACGAATTAATAGAAAGTTATCGCCTTCAAAACCACCCGTTAAACCATTTTGTAAGTCTTCTGTAATAGTACCGCGTAAAAAGTGACTCTCTTTTTTCATGCGTTCACTATCAGCTAGTTTACCTTCAACCACTAAGGGCGCTTGAGTATGTGATTTCATTAATAGACATCCCTCTGATAACGCCGTTCTAGGCGTAGCTCACTTAAGTATTCATCTGCTTCTTCAATATTTTTATTGCCATACTCCATCACAATATCTAACAACGCCTGTTCAACATCTTTTGCCATTCGTGAAGCATCACCACAGACATAAAGATAAGCACCTTGCTGTAACCATTGCCAAATCTCATTACCACGCTCACGCAATTTATCCTGTACATAAATTTTATGTGCTTGATCTCGTGACCATGCTAAATCGATATGAGTTAACAGACCGTTTTTAACATAACGTTGCCATTCCACTTGATAGAGAAAATCTTCTACAAAATGAGGATTACCAAAAAATAACCAGTTTTTACCTGTTGCTGCGTCATTTTCACGTTGCTGCATAAAACTTCTAAAAGGAGCAATACCTGTACCTGGACCAATCATAATGACAGGTGCCGTGTTATCTTCAGGTAGACGAAAATGTGCATTTTTTTCGATAAAAACATTGACGCTATCGCCTTCTTTTAATCTATCCGCTAAAAAACCTGAGGCTCCGCCGGTATAAGTACGGGAATTAACGTCGTAACGTACAACCCCTAAAGTAAGGTGTACTTCGTCCTCGACTTCTTGTTGTGACGATGCAATAGAGTAAAGACGAGGAGTAAGTGGACGTAAAATATCAACAAAGTCTTGTGCAGTGGGTTGAGCACAATATTGGCGTACCATCTCATTAATGGGATATTTATCTGCATATTGCTGAAGCTTGGTTTTATCAGACACCAATGACAATAGATCTTCATGGCGCGTCAATTGGGCATAGGCTTTTACGATAGGTGCGCTATTTTGAGTGAGTTCACAATGGTACAGTAACGCTTCTTTTAAGGTAAATGTTTGAGATTTTAACGTAACAGGTTCATCCCCCTTCAGCCATAACAAGGTAATAAGTTCATCCACTTTTTCAGGGGAATTATTAAACCAAACGCCCAGCGCATCACCCGGTTGATATTGCAAATCAGAGCCTTCAAGACTGATTTCAATATGGCGAATATCTCTATCTGAATTTCTGCCTGTGATTTTTTGATTAGTCAGTAAGGTAGCAGTAAAAGGCGCATCTCGATGATAAAGCGAGACCTGGATCGTATCCGTCGTACCTGACTGTGTTTGTTGTAAGACTTGCGTACGTTGTGCGGGCACTCTTGCTTTTAAGAGCGCTGTAAGCTGCTCTATCCATTCATCCGCAACAGCTTGATATTCAACATCCGCATCAACTCTTGGTAATAAACGTGTTGCGCCCAGTTGTGCAATTCGCTCATCAAAATCTTTTCCAGCCTTACAAAAATGCTCATATGAAGAATCACCTAAGCTCAATATTGCATAAGCCGTTTCTTTCATTTCAGCAGCTTTTTTAGAGTTCAGATATTTATAAAAAGCTATCGCTTCTTCAGGAGGATCGCCCTCGCCTTGAGTCGATACAATGATGATCAAGGTTGTAGTTTTATGGAGCTGTTTAAACTTATATTCACCTGCGGAATATAGTTCCACATTCAATTTATGAGCAACCAAATTATCTCGTAACTGTTCTGCAAGATGACGTGCATTACCTGTTTGAGAAGCAGAGATCAATGTAATAGTTTCCTGCTCTGGCACTAGTGCTGAGGTAACCGTTGTCGATGTCGGTACGACCGAAGGGTTAAGCTGTCCCCACAAATAGCCAGATAACCACGCAATTTGCGCTGTTGAGAGATCTTTTGTTGCATCCTGTAATTTACTCAATTGCTCCGATGTTAATGGAAGCATTGATAATAATGGAGGTTGATTGCTCATTTATCCTGCCTTAAAAAGCAAAGCACTTATCTGTGCTTTATTGTTCTTTGATAATATTTCTAATATTGAGAGGGTATCCCACGACTAGATAGTGAATTAAAGACCTGTTGGCTCTATCTAATAACCTTAAATGCTAAATTTATTTATTGGTTTCCTTTATCAATATAATGAATAAGCAAAAAGGAACATAAGAAGCCATTAAGATTAAGGGAGATTAGGCGTGATACGCTAAATCGGCTACACTGGTAACCTTCGTTCTATTTGTGTCTTTTTTTTTACTAATTAAGTCAAGAGAGTTTTGATGACAACCACCATCTTTAAAGATTTTCAGTTTGAAGCT
This sequence comes from Proteus faecis, assembly GCF_030286765.1. Taxonomy (NCBI): domain Bacteria; kingdom Pseudomonadati; phylum Pseudomonadota; class Gammaproteobacteria; order Enterobacterales; family Morganellaceae; genus Proteus; species Proteus faecis. The sequence goes on along the minus strand of NZ_JASVWV010000002.1, from coordinate 6,944 downwards.
GCCCACCATTTACCACATGTTCCTAAAGGCCATAAATGTGGGCGTCTTCATGGGCACTCTTTTCTTGTTAGATTAGAGCTAACAGGTGAAGTTGATGCACATTCAGGTTGGCTTATTGATTTTGCTGATGTGAAAGCCGCATTTAAACCTACTCTTGAGCGCCTAGATCACTACTATCTTAATGAAATTGAAGGCCTAGAAAATCCGACCAGCGAAGTGCTGGCAAAATGGATTTGGCAACAAGTAAAACCGTCATTGCCATTATTATCTGCGGTGATGGTGAAAGAGACGTGTACAGCAGGATGTATTTATCGCGGTGAGTAAATCAGGTTTAACATTAAACCGCTATCACCTAAAAGAAAATCAGCCTGTTATTGGCTGATTTTTTATATTAAAAACATCATCACGCAATATTTAAATATTTATGCGTTTGCATCGAGAAACGCCAATTACGTTCAATACAGGTTTTAATACATAATGCCGTCGCACTCTCTTTACAACTAATGGGCTGTAAGGCAACAACAGGTGCAGGGTGTTCTGTGCGTAATACCAGTAAGGCATCTAACGCTTCAATATCTTTTTCACGCCCAACGGGATGTTTTATCTCATTAGCTCGATTGATTGCGCTAGGCAATACCGTAAATCCCCCTTTCATGCCTACTTTTGGGGAAAGTGTCACCCATGTTTTCTCACTGCATAAAATATCGTGAGTACCACTGGTTTCTATCTGACAGTCAAAACCTGCTTGCTCCAATCCTTCAGTTAAAGGACGTAAATCATATAAGCAAGGCTCTCCACCTGTAATAACTACATGCTTTGCACTATAACCTTGCTGTTGGAAAAGTGATAAAATCTGAGTAACATTGGCTTCTCCCCAAACATCACTTTCTTGCGTTTTAATAGGAATATCGCCAAGAGGAACTTTTTTTTCGTCTTCTTTTTCCCAAGTATGTTTGGTATCACACCAACTACAACCTACAGGGCACCCCTGTAATCGAACAAAAAGCGCAGGAACGCCAGTAAAAACACCTTCACCCTGTAAGGTTTGAAACACTTCATTAATAGGGTATTGCATAAGAAACTCTGATATCCAATGAATGCTGATGATTATTACAGATAACTATCTCACCGTAAGAGGCTTTATGATAAGGTACATGGTTTGTTTTGAATAGCTAACGTGCGAGAAGACACTGAAAAAGAGGATAGAGTTCCTCCGTTGGACAGAGATGGGAATACTTTAGATGCAAAAAGAGAATCAACTTTCACGAGGATTGTCAGGGCGGCACATTCGTTTTATGGCGCTAGGCTCTGCAATCGGTACGGGTTTATTTTATGGCTCTGCGGCCGCTATTGAGAAAGCGGGTCCTGCAGTATTGCTTGCTTACCTTATTGGTGGAGCAGCAGTATTTATGGTTATGCGTGCATTAGGTGAAATGGCAGTTCATCATCCAGTTGCAGGCTCTTTCTCACAATATGCAAGCCATTATATGGGGCCTTTAGCAGGCTTCTTAACGGGCTGGAACTACGTTTTTGAAATGCTGATTGTCTGTTTAGCCGACGTTACAGCATTTGGTTTCTATATGAAACTCTGGTTTCCCGATGTTGATCAATGGATATGGGTATTAGGGATAGTTTGCTTTATTGGCGCCTTAAACCTTTGCCACGTAAAAATATTTGGCGAAATGGAATTTTGGCTTTCTATCGTTAAAGTCACTGCAATTATTGCCATGATAATTGGTGGCGTTGTCATTATGATGTATGGCTTTGGCCAACAAACTGAGCATCCTATTGGTATCTCTAACTTATGGGAGTTTGGTGGGTTTATGCCAAATGGTATTGAAGGGGTTATCGCCTCACTTGCCATTGTGATGTTTGCGTTTGGTGGGATTGAAGTGATTGGTATTACTGCCAGTGAAGCTAAAGATCCCGAAAAAACCATTCCCAAAGCAATCAATGCCGTACCGTTTCGTATCTTATTATTCTATGTACTGACGATTTTCATTCTAATGTGCATTTTCCCTTGGCAACAAATCGGCCATAATGGTAGCCCATTTGTACAGATTTTCTCAAATCTAGGGATCAATTCAGCAGCCAATATCTTAAACCTTGTCGTTATCACCGCTGCAATTTCTGCGATCAACAGTGATATCTTTGGTGCAGGTCGTATGATGTATGGCATGGCGCAAGAAGGACAAGCACCAAAATCCTTTATGAAACTGACTCGTAATGGTGTGCCTTGGATGACAGTATTAGTGATGTCTGTCGTGCTATTACTTGGCGTGGTACTTAACTACCTTATTCCTGAGCAAATTTTCGTGTTAATCGCCTCTATTGCAACATTTGCAACAGTTTGGGTTTGGTTAATGATTTTACTTTCTCAAGTCGCTATGCGTCGTAAGATGAGTGCGGATGAGGTAAAAACACTGAAATTTCCAGTACCATTTTGGCCTGTTGCCCCCGCTCTGACAATTGTCTTTATGGCGTTTGTTATCGCAATATTAGGCTATTTTGAGTCAACCAGAATGGCATTGGTTGTCGGTATGGTATGGGTAGCGATTTTAACAGTTGGCTACTATGTCGGTATCAAACCGAGAATAAACCAGAAGTAAGTCACATTTCTGTATTAAACAATAAAGGCTGTAGATAATTTCACAGCCTTTTTCTTTATCACAATCACAATGTATTAACTCAACCACTTAAGCCAGTGCTTGTTCTAGATCAGCAATTAAATCATCCACATCTTCCAGACCAATTGATAATCGAATCAAACCATCACTAATACCATGTCGTTGCCGCTCTTCGGCACTATAAGTGGCATGGGTCATTGTGGCAGGATGTTGAGCTAAAGATTCGCAGTCTCCTAAACTCACTGCTCGACTAAAGAGATTTAAACGATTGAGAAACGCTCTACCGGCTTTTATGCCTCCTTTTAGCTCAATAGCTATCATGCCTCCGGCTAAACGCATTTGACGTTTGGCGAGTTCATGCTGAGGAAAAGAAGCTAATCCCGGATAATGGATAGTTTCAACCTTAGGATTATCTGCAAGATATTCTGCAATACGTTGTGCATTTTTGCAGATTTGCTCCATCCTTATGCCTAGCGTTTTTATTCCTCGTAATATTAATGAAGCATCATGAGGAGACAAACAAGCACCCGTCATATCCTTTAAACCTTCAACTCGTATTTTGTTTGCCAAGTCATGAGTGGTAATAATAGCACCAGCCGTGACATCTCCATGACCTGATAAATATTTGGTCATAGAGTGCACAACGATATCAGCACCTAAAGTTAATGGCTGTTGTAAATAAGGTGAGCAATAGGTGCTATCAACCATCACTAAAATATTATGTTGATGAGCAATTTCAGATATTTTTGCTATGTCGCTAACACGCATATTAGGATTAGCAGGGGTTTCAAAGAAAATTAATTTTGTTTTCTCAGTAATCGCTTCTTTTAGTTTTTCAAGGTTAGTTAAATCAACGTGCTTTATTTTAACACCAAATTTAACAAGCCCATGATTGAAAAACGTAAAAGTGCAGCCATAAAGCGTCATATCAGCAATAAGTTCATCACCCGGCTGAAGTAACGACCAACATGTTGAGGTAATAGCCCCCATTCCTGAAGAAAAAACAATAGCACCTTCACCATTTTCTAATTGCGCTAAACGATTTTCTAATAACGCTAAAGTAGGGTTTGAGATCCGAGAATAAAAATGCCCTTTTTCTTTACCCGCAAAACAATCTGCACCGTATTGTGCTGTTGGAAAAACAAAAGTGGATGTTTGAAAAACAGGAGGCACTAATGCGCCCTGAGAATCTAACGGAGAATAGCCATAATGTATTGCTTGAGTATTAAAGTGTTTATTACTTTGCGTCATTATATCTCCTGGTTATTAATTAACCCTCTATTCGTTGGTTATTTTCCCCGATAATTTGAACAGTTCTTAGAATAATTGAAATTCCTTTAAGGGTATCGGGATTTTTTAATAATGAAAAAGTTGAACCTAATGTATATTTTTTATCTTGATAAATAGATTCTTTCTTTGCCATATTATAAGCAGCACTCAACTCCCATACTGGAATTAATGTTTCTTCAAAAGCAACTGAAAGTTTTTCTATCGTTGCATTATCTATAATATCTATTGAGTCTGATATTAAAGATAATAAATCCACGATATTGTCAAAGCGTTTTAATGCTAATAATGGTCTAGCTTTTTCTAATAGATGCTGAAGATGTACTTTATCCTCGTCGGAAAACAGTAGTTTTTCTGCCGCGCTTATATTATTTTCGCTCATTATTATTCCCCTATAATAGTCCTCTAACGGTCGCCCAATATAATCCACGGTTATAACTATTACGTAATAATCCACCTAATTTAGTAGGAGGCGTAGGTATTACATCATGTTTATAGTCATACTGTAGTGGCATACCTGCTGATAACCCCATTTGAGCAACCGCTTGTACTCGACCATCATAAATCGCCGCAGGGTAGCCATAGCGAAGTTCACCACAGATGTTATTAGCAATCACACCAGCTTGGTTATGACAACTACCACCGGCTTTACTGATCGGTAAATCAACGGTATCTCCAATGACATACACTTGATTAAGCCCATAAACTTGTAATGTTTCAGGATCAGTAGGTAACCAACCTTCACCATTGTTATATTCACTTAACCCTGTATTACGAATCGCTTCAACCGCAGTAATAGGGGGTGTACTCATTAAGATATCAAAAGGTTCTGCTTCACCCTCTTTTGAGTAAGCAATCTTCTTATCAGGATCAACATGACTCAATGTAAAACCACGCTTAGCTTTTATATCGCGTTCTGAAAATACCGCAGGAAGGACTTCACATACCTCTTTTTGCATAAAGAGGCAATTTCTTAAAAGCTGAGAAACCGTAGGATAGGTATAAACAATTTCAATATTTTTTCTAACACGACGTTGACGTAAGAATTCATCCAACATCAATGTCGTTTCCATTGGTGCGATACCACACTGATGAGGTACATTGGGCGTTTCAGGGAAACTCACTGTAATAAAGACACGCCCTTTTTCAATTTTAGCGAGTTTATCAGCGAGGTTTCTGGCCGCTTCATATTGATAAAAGTGGCTTCCTGCTTCTTTTAAACCTTCAATACGATGAGGGCTTGGAACACAACCTGTTGCTAATACAAGAAAATCATAATTGTATTTTTTCTTTGATTCACAATAAATAATTTTATTATTAAAATCAAAGCGCTCAGCTTTATCAATAACAAATTCAATTTCAGGTCTTAATAAACTTCTTTCTGAACGCATTAGCTCTTCTTTTAAAAAAAGATTAAATGCAATATACATAAATGCAGGTTTGTAATAATGATTGGGATTATCTGAAATAAGAGTAATTTTAATTTTATTTGAAAAGATTTCGTCATTTAATTTTTTAGCTAGGATATTAGCAAGAATAGTTCCACCGGTACCACCACCAATAATAACTATATTTTTTGTCGGCATTTTATTTCCTATATCTAGAGATATTAGATAGACAAAAAAAGTATAGTAAAGGGCGTTAATATAACAAATAGATTAAATAGATAGATTAGTTAAGTGCAATATAGTTATACTAATAAATAATAAATATAGTTATATGACATTTAAATATTATATGTTTAATATTTATTAATGTTATCATAATCAATTAATAGAATGTTGCAATTAAAGGATTATGATCGGATGCATCAGTGATCAACACTTCAGCATTATTTAACGATAGTCCTCGATAAAAAATATAATCTAACGGTTTGCCAAAGGCTTTAGTACGCCAATCATTATCAAAAATAACTTCTTTAAGTCCTAGTCTTCTCGCAAAACGTTTTAATACATTGATTCTTGGACGACTCCACGCATTAAAATCCCCTGCTAAAATAACCGGTCCTTTATGATGCATGATATGAACAGATAAATTGCTCAATTGACGCTGATAAACATCAACTCCAAAACTAAAATTAATCGCATGTACATTAATGACCATTAAATGATCACCCGTAATTAATGGGTATACCGTAATTAATGCTGATTTGGACAGTCGTAAAAAGGGCTCTTTTTCTCTGAGAGGACAGCAATAGATAGGGTGAGAACTTGATAATGTCATTACGCCCGCGGGGTGTTGTTGAAAAGCTAAAGCAGGAACTTGATCTGCAATCAAATGATGAGCCCCAGCAAAACGTACAAGCTCAGGTGTGGTTTGAGCTTCTTGTAATAAAAGCAAATGCGTATCTGTTGAAAGTATTTCCAACATATTGCGCCAATTAGGGCGTTGCTGTTTATAGATATTCCAAACCGCAATTTTTAGAATGCCTTCGGTGTAAAGAGGCATTCCAATAGGTAGAGTATCCTTTCTTTCACTTAAAGGCGGGCTAGGCTCAATTCGCTCAACAGGTTGACCTGCCACAAAACGCACTGAATAAGTCGGTTTTTTCGCCATTAGCAACCTCAGGTAAACAGCAAGATCTCTTGCTATAACTGAAGTATACCAAAGGCAAGCTTCACTCTCATCCTTTAAAAGGACATCATTATCAACAAAAGTAATTATTTTTATACATAATAGTCATGTTTACTTAAAATCATCTGATTAATTGATGCTTAGCTCTAAATTTTAAGCAGCAAAAAAAAACCTAAGTCGTTAGACTTAGGTTTCTTAATGTTGGCGGAACGGACGGGACTCGAACCCGCGACCCCCTGCGTGACAGGCAGGTATTCTAACCAACTGAACTACCGCTCCGCGTATTCTTTTTGCGATTAATGTTATTTTTAACACTAACGCTTTAATTGATGCCTGGCAGTTCCCTACTCTCACATGGGGAGACCCCACACTACCATCGGCGCTACAACGTTTCACTTCTGAGTTCGGCATGGGATCAGGTGGGACCGCTGCGCTATGGCCGCCAAGCAAATTCGG
>NZ_JASVWV010000029.1:0-11554 GCF_030286765.1 Proteus faecis | reverse complement strand
ACGATTGAAACGTTCAGAGCCTACGTTCAGAGTCAGTCAACGCCTGATTGATCTTTAAAGCCCTGCGGGCTTTTCGCCTTATATCCCCGCCCGCATTGGGCGAGGGTTTACGGCGTTTTTCGCTAAAGTACAGTTTGTTTTATTTAATCAACCAATGATTTGATTAAATTTTTGCGACTTTCTTCGAGCTCATATTTTGACTCATTTCAGTTAAAATCTTCATAAAATTATCAATATGCGTACGCTCTGTATTTGGATTCATAAATACTGCTTTTTCACCTGGCAGATAAACATAACGATTATTTTTTGCATATTTAGAGCAAGCAATAGAATCAACCCAGTTAGTAAATAACCCCTCTCTGCCACGCTGTAAGAAAAGTTTTCTATGCCACTGCGTATTATGAACCATAAAGTCATAAGCTTCTTTATCCGTAGAACATGTTAGTTCTAAATCGAAAGCAACGTGAGGATCTTTTACTAAATTAGGATCATACAGTTTAAAGCCAACACTTGGTCCTTGGTTTTGTGGCACGATCACTTTCGCATTCCCCATCGCCAATAATTGATGACGCATATAGTTCGCGTTTTGCAAACAGTGAGCGATAATGGTTTGGTAACCTTCAATACCCATATAGTGCATTGCAGAATAAGCGCCAAAAATACCCACACCACTACGAGTACACTCAATAGTAGATTGTAAATGAGTCTGCCCTTCTAGCTCATGTTCAAAATAGGTGAAGTTTTCAGGATCGTTTTCAAGTGCCACAAAGTCATTGCCGTTTTTCACCAACACTAAACTTGAGGTATAAGGTACATAACCCCATTTGTGGAAGTCGATGGTAATAGAGTCGGCATATTTCAGATGCTTAAATTTTTCAACGTTCTGGCGTAAACCTTCTAAAGTGACATCGTTAATTGCCAGTGGATTACTGCTAAAATTATATTCTAAGAAGAAAATAATCGGCCAACCAACAGCTGCATCAACATGTACGTGTGGCTTAACAGAGATCTCAAACTCTTCACATAAACGGTCACGTAACTCACAAACACCTTTCACATCATCGACACCAAAGGTATCTGTTGTGCCAGTGGTTAACATAATCGTTGGCACTTTACACTTAACAGTAAAGCACGCTCTTAATTCACGCTCTAAGTGTTCTAAATTAATGGTGTTATCTTCAGACACCTTAATACGAATGGTCTTGTTATCAACATCAACGCCTAATAAGGCTAGGTTAGTCATATTTGAGTAGTGACCACCTTGAGAGTTAATGATGCGATAATCTTGATCTGCAGCCATACCTAAATGTTTAGAATTAGGCATAGATTTGCGTAAACCAAATAGATAACCATATAAGTTACACATGGTGCCACCTTGAGTGAACACACCAGATGCCACTTCTGGATCATAACCAACCAATTTAGCGACTTTTTTAATCGTCACTTTTTCTAAGGCATCTGCGACACCTGAATATTCACAATACACCATATTAGGGTTGCCCATTAACCCTAACATTGAACCATAAACACCCGGATCACTCGGCATTGCAATCACGTTTTCAACAGCTAACGGATTTTCCCAGTTTTTACACAGTGTCGACACTAACATCAGTAATTCATTAGGATCGTTTTCTGGGTAATTGATGTTTTGTTGAATTTGCGTATCCGTCATTAAACGTTCAAATAGTTGTTGCCCATTTGAGTAACGTTGTAATTGGTCATTATCGTTAGTGGTTGTTTTTCTAAACTGTGTAATCGATTGGATGGTTTTATCCTGAAATATCGGCCAATACTTCGGATCTCGGCTGAAAAAGTGAGCAATAACGTTGTGGTATTTCTTCTCGAATTCCGCATTCAGAATGTTAGCAGAAGATAGACCTAATAAATCTTGATTTTTCACTATATTCTCCAAATAGAAACCGACAAAAATTTAAATTGACTGCATAACAATACTATACATTTTCTAATTAATTTAGTTAGTGCTTCATGCGATCGCATAGTCTCTACTCATCATCACATAAAACAAAATATTTTATTTAATATCAATACAATAGAAATTTTTGGAAAGCTAAATTTACAGATGTTATTATTTTATATATATGCTTATGTGACTGACATCACAATGAAAATTAAGCTACAAACAAAAATAATCACCCGTAATACTATTAACTATTTGAAATATATTCAAAATATATTAATAACATGATAACCAACTGATATTATTGAACTCTTTATTTAATTAATTGAATTAATCTGTTATTTCTACAATTAGTACAACGAAAATTACATTTAATTTAGTCACACCGAACAAAATCAAACGAAATCACTATAATATTTTTCATAATTAGCTAATTAATTCTAATTTTAACCATTATTAGGTACAAAATATTAGATAAGACCAAGCTCACAGATAATACCCAATGAAAAGATAAACAAAGAAATTATTACAGTTGATTATTCTACTAATAACAGAAATATTAGTTAAAATGAAAGCTAGCAATCTAACTAAATAATCAGAATGTTTACTCTACATTTTTTGTGTTCTTTGCCGATACTAAGGTAATAGAGTAGGTAATTAACGGAGAACACAATATGAAAGCACATATCACTGTTGCTGCTGTATTCGTATTATTATCCGCAAGTGTCCATGCTGAAGAATTTACCTGCCAACTTGAAAATGGTAAGTATGTCAGCGTGTTCGTTGAACATGGAAAGCCACCTGTTTATCGCTATGGCACACTTGCAAAAACAGAGATAACACTACCTGTTCCTCAGCACCCCAATAATAATGTCTTTTATGGGCACCAAATGTTTGTTGCAGGTGCATCGACCTATATTCGTTTTAAAAATGGAAACTACAGCTATGTCGTTTATGACGGAGAAGGGAGAGGTTGGAATTTTAACGGTGTTATTGTCTATAAAGACAATGACATTATCAGTAAAAAAGAGTGCAAACAGCCATTAACACCCAGCTTAGATAATTTAAAAAATTACTCAATAAAAATGGATCCTTATTTAGAAACCTATATTTATGCTCCATAATTTCTAGATTTATTAATTAGACATAAAAAAACCCAATTCAAAATTGGGTTTTTTATTTTTAAGCAACAAAATGTATTGATTAGTCTTCTAATAACAGAACAGATTCTAATGCAATTTCAATCATTTCATTAAAGGTAGTTTGACGCTCTTCTGCTGTGGTCTGTGTACCTTTCTTGATGTGATCAGAGACAGTACAGATAGTCAGTGCTTTTGCGCCGTATTCAGCGGCAACACCGTAGATACCAGCTGCTTCCATTTCAACACCTAAGATGCCGTATTTTTCCATTACATCAAACATTTCTGGATCTGGAGAGTAGAACAGATCAGCAGAGAAGATATTACCAACGCGAACTTTAATATCTTTCGCTTTTGCTGCATCAACAGCATTTTGAACTAATTGGTAATCAGCAATAGCGGCGAAATCTTGGCCTTTGAAACGCAGACGGTTAACTTTAGAGTCTGTACATGCGCCCATACCAATAACAACATCACGCAGTTCAACATCTGGTAATACTGCACCACATGAACCCACACGGATGATAACTTTCACGCCGAAATCTGTAATTAATTCTTTTGCGTAAATTGAGCAGGAAGGAATACCCATGCCGTGGCCCATAACAGAAACTTTACGGCCTTTATACGTACCTGTAAAACCTAACATACCACGAACATTGTTTACTTGACGGACGTCTTGTAAAAAAGTTTCAGCGATGTATTTAGCACGAAGCGGGTCGCCCGGCATTAAAACGACATCAGCAAAATCGCCCATTTCTGCGTTAATATGAGGGGTAGCCATAATTCTTCCTTTTAATTGATCTTTTTACTATTTAAATATAATTCGGTAGGCATATTGCTATACCTACCGAAATAAAATTAAAACATTGCTTTACCATAATCGACAGGAGATAAGCCAAAGTATTTAGCAACAGTCTGACCGATATCAGCAAAGGTTTCACGGTGCCCCAATGAACCAGGTTTAACTTTTGGACCATAAACAAGAACAGGAATGTGTTCACGAGTATGATCAGAGCCAGGCCAAGTTGGGTCGCAACCATGGTCTGCTGTTAAGATAAGAATGTCATCTTCTTTAACCAGTTCCATTAATTCTGGTAAACGACGGTCAAATAACTCAAGTGCTTCACCATAACCAACTGCATCACGACGGTGACCGTAAGAAGAGTCAAAGTCAACAAAGTTGGTGAATACAATTGTGTTGTCACCTGCGAGTTTCATTTCTTCAAGTGTTGCATCAAACAGAGCATTAATACCCGTTGCTTTCACTTTCTTAGTAATACCTACGTTTGCGTAGATATCAGCAATTTTACCAATAGAAACAACGTGACCTTGTTTTTCATCAACCAGTTTTTTCAACATCGTTGGTGCTGGTGGCTCAACTGCTAAATCATGACGATTACCTGTACGGGAGAAGTTACCCGGTTTATCACCGATAAATGGACGCGCAATAACACGACCAATATTGTAATCACCTTTGTTTAGCTCATCACGAGCAATTTCACACAGCTCATATAATTTATCTAAACCGTAGGTTTCTTCATGACATGCAATTTGGAATACAGAGTCAGCAGAGGTATAGAAAATCGGCTTACCGGTTTTCATATGCTCTTCACCCAGTTCATCCAAAATCACTGTACCAGATGCGTGACAGTTACCTAAGTAGCCTGGTAATTTTGCACGCTTAACGATGTTATCTAACAGCGCTTGTGGGAATGAGTTTTTCAGTTCTTTAAAGTATCCCCAATCAAACAGAACAGGAACACCTGCGATTTCCCAGTGGCCTGACGGAGTATCTTTACCAGAAGAGATTTCACTCGCGTAGCCATAAGCACCGATAATTTCTGCATTTTTATCTAAACCAACAGGGAACTTGCCCGTTGATTCTTCTGCTGCTTTACCTAGACCTAAGCGGCAAAGATTAGGTAAATGAAGAGGACCTTTACGACCATCTCTATCTGCTTTACCTTCAGCAAACGCTTGTGCGATATGCCCTAAAGTGTCTGAACCTTGGTCACCGAATTTCTCCGCATCACCGGCAGCACCGATACCGAAGGAATCTAATACCATGATATGTACACGTTTCATAATTCTCTCTCCTGTGTCATTCTCCGTAGGCTACGGATATGTCACTTATAAATCGTCATTGAGTTCTTATTCGCTGATTTGGCGGTACACCATTGGTGAAGCTTCGCGTTTGCTGTCACCAATTACCATCGCTTTACGGACTTCAGCAGCAGCTTCTTGCCATGATTTTTCACTGTTAGCATGGATCATCGCTAAAGGTGTATCTGTATTGATCTCAGATCCAAGCGCTACGATGTCGCTTAAGCCAACACTGTAATCAATAGCATCAGTCGCTTTACGGCGACCACCACCCAATGTCACAACTGACATACCTAATGCGCGTGTATCCATTTCTGTGATGAACCCAGCTTTCTCAGCGAATACAGGTTTACTTAATACCGCAGTTGGCAGGTATTTATTGTAGTTTTCAACAAAATCAGTTGGGCCTTTCTGCGCGGCAACCATACGACCAAAGACTTCTGCCGCTTTACCGTTATCCAACACATCTTGTAGTTTTTGACGAGCTTGTTGACGATCATCCGCTAAACGGCCTGATACTAACATTTCAACACACAGCGCCATAGTGACTTCAAATAGACGTGGATTACGGTATTCACCTGTTAAAAATTGAACAGCTTCACGAACTTCAACCGCATTACCTGCGCTAGAAGCTAATACTTCGTTCATATCAGTTAACAGTGCCGTGGTTTGACAGCCTGCGCCATTTGCTACTTGGACAATTGACTCAGCCAGCTCTTCAGATTTTTGATAAGTCGGCATAAAGGCACCCGAGCCCACTTTAACATCCATCACTAATGCATCTAAACCTTCAGCTAATTTTTTACCTAAAATAGATGCAGTGATAAGCGGGATTGAATCAACTGTAGCAGTAATATCACGGGTAGCATAAAAGCGTTTGTCAGCTGGTGCTAATGAATTAGTCTGTCCAATAATAGCAACGCCAACATTGCGAATAATGTCGCGGAATTTCTCATCATCAGGGAAAATATCAAAGCCTGGAATTGCTTCAAGCTTATCTAATGTTCCACCTGTGTGGCCTAATCCACGACCAGAGATCATAGGAACATAACCGCCACAAGCCGCAACCATTGGACCTAACATCAGGGATGTAACATCACCTACACCACCCGTTGAATGTTTATCAACAATTGGGCCATTTAAATTTAGGCTTTTCCAGTTCAGTACTGTACCGGAATCACGCATGGCTAATGTCAAAGCAACACGCTCTGGCATTGTCATATCGTGGAAATAAATAGTCATTGCTAATGCAGCAATTTGACCTTCAGAAACAGTATTATCTCTGACGCCATTAATGAAAAAACGAATTTCTTCCTCAGTTAAAGGATGACCATCACGCTTTTTACGAATAATCTCTTGGGCAAGAAACACTGCAACCTCCTGGTTTTATAGCATTGGTAACGCCCACTATCATGAAAAGTGGGCGTATTTCACGAATGGATTAGTAACCACTAGATGATTTTTGTTCACCATGACCTAAAGTGGCTAATAAATTACCTAATAGGCTTGATGCACCAAAGCGGAAGTGACGGGCATCAACCCATTTGTCACCCATAATGCGGTTAGCCAATGCAAGGTATTGAGCAGCTTCTTCAGCGGTACGTACACCACCAGCCGGTTTGAAACCAACTTCTTTGCCAACGCCCATATCGTGGATCACTTGGATCATTAATTCAGCGCTTTCCAGTGTTGCATTTACAGGTACTTTACCTGTGGAGGTTTTAATAAAGTCTGCACCTGCTTTGATTGAAATTTCAGATGCTTTACGGATAAGCGCTGGATCTTTCAGCTCACCCGTTTCAATAATTACTTTCAGTAAAGCGCCAGCTTTTGCACAAGCTTCTTTACATGCTTTAACGATATCAAAACCGATTTGCTCGTTACCTGCCATCAATGCACGGTAAGGGAAAACAACATCAACCTCATCTGCGCCATAAGCTAATGCGGCTTTGGTTTCTGCTAATGCGATATCTAAATCATCATTACCATGAGGGAAGTTAGTTACGGTTGCGATACGGACGTCAGGAGTACCTTGTTCGCGTAACACTTTACGTGCTAACGGAATAAAACGTGGGTAGATACAAATAGCAGCAGTATTGCCTTCTGGGCTTTTAGCTTGATGACATAATGCCGTCACTTTGGCATCAGTGTCATCATCATTTAATGTAGTTAAATCCATCAAAGACAGCGCAAGGCGCGCTGCAGCGGTTAAATCTGTCATAAAACTCTCCAACGATGTTTCTCAAGCCCTTTTGGGCGTACGCTTAAGGTTAGCGATTAAATTTGTTGGCGAGCGGACTTGGTTCCTTGAAGATGTTGTTGCAGCTTAATACCACAACGACAGCTGAGCTCCCTCTCACCGCGCTATGCTCACTTCGGCGACCCGTCATTGAGCTTTCGCCATTCCATGAAGTTTCAGCACATCTTATTTGAACACGCTAGGGAACAATTAGATGTGCTTTGCGTCACACTAATCAAATGTAACTTGCAAGCAATGACATAAAAATGTGATGTAAATCACAATTAGGTCATTTTCTGGTTTAATGTTACTTGAATACCGTTTTTAAGTCGTCTTTATAACGCAAAAAAGCGTAATACATATTTAATGACAATCTCAGTGACCATATTCAATATAATCTGCGAAATATCTCACATACTAAAAGTAGTTAACATTACAACAGAAAACAAACATAAAAGAGCAGATAGGTAAATTACCCATCTGCTCTTTACAATTAAATCAATTAAGCGGCAACAACTGCCATTGCCGTTAATGCAAAGAAGAACCCTGCAATCGTGGCACTCATTAAGTTAGAAAGTGTACCTGCAAGTACTGCTTTCATACCTAAACGAGCAACGTCTTTACGACGGTTTGGTGCCATTCCACCTAAACCACCTAACAATACAGCAACAGAAGAGAGATTAGCAAAACCGCACAGTGCAAAAGAGATAATGATCTTCGTTTGATCAGATAGCACCATAAGTCCTGATCCCGCAACAATTGCGTCTTCTTTTAGGTATTTACTAAATTCAGAGTAAGCATAGAACTCATTGATAACAATTTTTTGTCCTATAAAAGAGCCGGCGATAGTTGCTTCACTCCAAGGCACGCCGATGAGGAAGGCGATTGGTGCAAAGATCCAACCTAGCACTAACTCTAATGAGAAGTTTTCATAGCCAAACCAGCCACCAATGCCACCAAGAATACCATTAACTAATGCAATCAAGGCAACGAAAGCAAGTAACATAGCACCGACGTTAAGGGCGAGTTGTAAACCTGAAGAGGCCCCCGCTGCTGCCGCATCGATAATATTGGCTGGTTTTTCTTCATCTGCCATTTTATCAAGTGCATCTTTTTGATCATCTGGTGTTTCTGTTTCAGGGATCAATAATTTAGCAAAGAGTAAACCACCAGGAGCCGCCATAAAGGAAGCTGTAATCAGATACTCCAACGGTACGCCCATGCTAGCGTATCCAGCAAGTACTGAACCCGCAACAGAGGCTAAACCACCACACATAACAGCAAAGAGTTCTGAGGTTGTCATTCTTGCAATATAAGGACGAACAACAAGCGGTGCTTCTGTTTGTCCAACAAAAATATTTGCAGTTGCAGACATAGATTCTGTTCGTGATGTACCCAGTACTTTTTGTAAACCACCACCAAGAATTTTGATGACGATTTGCATAATGCCAAGGTAATACAACACGGCAATTAGTGAAGAGAAAAACACGATAACAGGCAGTACGCGTAGGGCGAATACGAAACCGCCACCACCAAACAATTCGAACATTTTATCTGATACTAAGCCCGCAAAGAGGAAACTCATCCCATTATTGCCGTAATCAATAACATTCTTAACACTCTCAGAAACCGCAATAAGCACTTCGCGGCCACCGTCAGAATAAAGAACAAATGCACCTAAGCCAATCTGAATAAGGAATGCGCCACCAACTGTACGTAGTCTAATTGCACGTCGATTGCTGGAAAACAGAATGGCTATCAATATTAATGTTGCCATTCCGACCAAGCTCATAATGAGTTGCATTGAAGGGTCCCTGTTCACATAAAAATTTAATGGATTATCAATAATACCCTTACCAGAGCTTATTGACTCTTTTTGCCAGATAATTATACCTAGTCTAAGAAAAGAACCCTCAACATCCATCACAAATAGGGTCTGAAAAAAGTAACACAAAAGTCACAAATGAGAAGTAGATCACACAAAAAGAGGGGAAAACCGCATTATTGAATAGGTTGAATAGAGAGAAAACATCATCCGATTAACAAACCATGTATTCAATTTTAACCAGTAAAGTTAAATTCAATTCAAGAGCTAGATATTATCTTTTAACCGAAATAATTGTAGGCTATTAAAATAGAGTTGCTGAGCGATTATCTCAGGTGATCCTTGACGTAGCTCACAGAGTTGAGAAAAAATATATTGAATTCGTTCTGGGCGATTGGGTTCACCTTGAAAACCACTCACTGGCATATCAGGAGCATCTGTCTCTAATAATAGGTATTCTAGTGGTAACGAGGCAATTGCGCGACGAGTTTTTTGTGCTCGCTCATAAGTAATGGTTCCACCAACGCCAATAAAATAGCCTTGCTGAATAAACTTTTCAGCTTGTTGCAAACTTCCTGAAAAACCATGGATCACCCCTTTTCGAGGCACATCATAACGGCGTAAAAGTGCACTTAACTTATCGTGGGTTTTACGAGAATGCAGGATCACTGGCAAATCAAATTCAATTGCTAGTTTAAGCTGTGCGATTAAAAACGCCTCTTGCTTTTCTGCCTGGGGATTATTCATATAGCCATCAAGCCCTATCTCTCCGATGGCAACACAACGAGAAGTTGTTTTTAATTTTTGTTCTAATTCCAATAGATGCTGTTCAGTGTGCTCTTCAATATATAAAGGGTGTAACCCCAATGCACAATATAATTGATGGTAATGATTAGCTAACTCTGCAACAACATCAAAATTCCAACGTGCAACAGCAGGAATAATTATTTTTTCAACATGACCTTGATGCGCTTGTGACAAGCTATTGGCAATATCATCATAAAAAACGGGAAAATCAAAATGGCAGTGAGTATCAATAAATTTATTCATTCTGAATTTGTCTCACGTCAGGGTGTATACTTCGCGTTCCTTGTTGAATAATAGAAGCATTCTCTGCTTTATCAGCCTTCGCTTCTGTTTCAAACAAACTAAAGACTTTTTTATCGTGCTGTTTGAATTTTTTCTTAGAAAAGTGTTGACCAATTGTCGCCAGAAAATAGCGCCCACAACGTCTCCCCACATGATAATCATGATTTAATGCACTTAAACGACTTCCTAATGCACTTGATTGCAATGTAGTTGGTGGATATATTTCAACAACAACACTATCTTCTGGTGGAGATTGGATAAATTTAAGTGTCTCGGTATAGGTTTCTATATGGACTTGTGCCATCGCCATAAAGCGCTGTAAACGGCTATTTTCAAACCATTTCCCCATACGTTCAACCCATTCCGTTGTGTATTGATATTCAGAAGGAACTGTACGAATAACGATAATAGTACGACAACCTCGTCGATAAGCTTCTCTCACAGGAATAGCATCGCTGATACCACCATCATGATAAACAACATCATGAAATAAGACACCATTACGATAAAAAGCAGGAATAGCACTGGACGCTTTGATTATCTCAAGCCAAGTCATTTCATCGGGTTGAAAATAATTGGCCTGAAAATTATCAGAACGACTTGCAACCATATAAAATTCACGCCCCGTATCAAATCGGCGTAGTGCTGTTGGTATATCAAGAGGCATTTCTTTGGCTGTCGTGTCTATATACCAATCAAGATCAAGTAAATTGCCACCACGGACAAAGCGAATAGGGTTGAAGAATTGATTATTGGTTGTATAGCGATTAATAATTTTACGTGCATATCCACGCTGACCACAGGCAAAAGCAGACAAGTTTTGTGCTCCCGCAGATACCCCAAGTAAAACATCAAAGGGATCAAATCGTGATCGCATAAATTCATCAAGGACACCCGCAGTAAAGATCCCGCGTTGCCCCCCGCCTTCACAAACTAAAGCAACTTTACCTTGTGGCAGTGAAGATTGAAATTCGAGTGCAGTAATATTATTTAATGTGACAGGTATATACTTCCCCATAATGTCTCCTTTATACAACTTATCAAAGGATACCCGCACATTTTTTCGACGTCATTATTTTTCCGTACTCATTTAAATAAATTAGACAATATATTCTTAGCGAAAAACGCCGTAAACCCTCGCCCAATGCGGGCGGGGATATAAGGCGAAAAGCCCGCAGGGCTTTAAAGATCAATCAGGCGTTGACTGACTCTGAACGTAGGCTCTGAACGTTTCAATCGTT
>NZ_JASVWV010000028.1:0-11841 GCF_030286765.1 Proteus faecis | reverse complement strand
CGGGGCTTTTGTGGTCGAGATCGTACTTTGTCTGTAGCACCGGAGGGGCAACGATTGAAACGTTCAGAGCCTACGTTCAGAGTCAGTCAACGTCTGATTGATCTTTAAAGCCCTGCGGGCTTTTCGCTAAGCGTGTTATTTCCCTAGGTTAAATAACTGCATTTAATGGTTTAGTTAGCTTGCTTATTTAACCTAGTTTTCATCCCCTATGTTTCATTTGATAATTCTATTTACCTTAACATTAGCTTTCATTTTACCTCGAATTTATTCGGGGTATTTTTTATCTCACCCATATTATTGATTTTGCTTTATCAGCACTCATTTGATCTTTGATGAAATAATCATCTGGCTATCTTTATCAATAATAGGCAAAATTAACATCAATGATTTAGCACAATTCCCTGTTTACTATTAGAAAAGAGAGCGCCTCGCATGACTGGATTAATTATTACCATCGCGTTATTGGGTCTTATTTTTTATTATTACAACCGTATTATCTCTATGCGTGAAGCAGTTATCTCAAGTGAAACTGAAATTTCAGTGCAATTAGATCGTCGTGGCAAAGTATTCGATAGTTTATTAGCCACTGTTAAAAAATACCTTAGCCATGAGTCTGAAGTATTTACTAAAATCACAGAATTAAGAACGCAAGCTCAAAGCGCAAATAGCAAAGAAGCCAAAGCGGCTGAAGATGAGTTATCAAAAATTGTCTCAAGTGGTGCCATTAATGTTGCCGTTGAAAATTACCCAGAATTAAAATCCGATACTATTATGGCAAATTTACAAGAAGAGATTGTTTCAACCGAAAATAAACTCTCTTTTGCAAAGCGCGGTTTCAACCGTACTTTAGAGCAATACCGAGCTTTCATCGCCTCTATTCCAGCGGTATTTATCGTTAAAATTTTCCCAAGCCTAGTGATTGATAAAGAGTACTGGCGCCTTGATGAAGGAACCATTAAAGCAGAAGAAGCGCGCCGCATTAATTTTGACTAATTTTATCGTAATAAAGGTATTTATTACTTCTAGATTGATAAAAACAGCACTTTACCGTGCTGTTTGGAGTCACTAATGGATTTCAGAAATGTTCTACGAAAAAATGCTATTCGAACTCGTTTTGTTATAGCAACCTATTTACTCTTAATGCTTATGATCGGTTTGCTGGTGGATACGGCGATTGGTGCCAATCCTTATTTAGATCTTAGCGATAATATGTTGGCATTTCTGACGTTTCACTCTCTTCCCATTGCGACATTAATTATTCTCGCTATCTCTATTTTATTGCTTATCTTTATTCATTTTAAAGGGCATAAAATCATGCTAACGGGAATGAATGCACGATTAATTAGTCCTGATGACACCTTAAATGTACAAGAGCGCCAACTCCTTAATATCGTTGAAGAACTTAGCTTAAGTGCCACTCTTGGCTACATTCCTAAGCTCTATCTTCTTGATACACCTGAAGCGAATGCCTTTGCAGCCGGTTGGTCTGAGAAAAATGCCTTTATTGGTGTAACAACAGGCTTACTAAATCGTCTTAATCGCCAAGAAGTACAAGCTGTATTAGCCCATGAAACAGGGCATATTATTCATGGTGATTCACGACTGACATTATATGTTGGCATATTAGCTAACGTTATTTTGACCGTAACAAATATCTTTGGTAGTCGCTTATATATTGCCTCTAGTAACCGTGGTGGTAAAAGTAATGATGCAGCAAGCAAAGCGCGACTCATTTTAATCATTCTAAACTTGGTTTTGCCGATCATTACACAGGTGCTCTATTTCTATTTATCCCGCACCCGTGAATATATGGCAGATGCTACCGCTGTGGATTTAACCCAAGATAATCAAGCGATGATTAATGCATTAAAGAAAATTTCAGCGCAGCATGATGATGAAAATTTTGAAGATGGTTCGACGGGACGCGCTTATCGTAAAGCGGCCTTTATTTTTAATAAAGGAGATTCATTTTTCTCAACACATCCCTCAATTGAAAATAGGATCGCAGTGCTAGAAGGTCGAAAAACGTTTTAAGTCGTATTGAAACAATACAGTAAAAATAAAAAAGCGTTAGCACCAGTTTATCAATATGGCGCAAACGCTTTTTTTAATTCATATGATCTAAAATAGACTGATTTAACGTTGCTTTTCACCGTGATGGAAAATAGCTGTACGTAGGCGCTCTTGTTGCTCATAACGCAGTGGAAAATCAATCGTTTTATCTTTGCCTAATTCAACTAAAAGCTCGTTCATTGTTTGAATACTAGTTGTGGCAATAGCATCATCAACTTGCTTAACTATTTCATCATAATGAGACATCATGATCTCCTTTTCTCATAAAAATCTTAACTGCTATCATATTACAAGAAAGAGAAATTCTATATTTTTAGTCACACAAAGCATGACTAAATTGAATTAAGTGGCTTATTTTTTGTCTCTTGCCCCAATAACATCACCGCTAAAATTCCAATCACAATCGAAAAACTAAAAATCAAAAATATTGAGCTTATTTCAAATTGATACTGAACCAAGTATCCCACCATTAAAGGCCCTAGTATTCCACCAATACGCCCTATTGCAGTTGCTGTTCCTGCACCTGTTGTCCGAATTCCATCGGGATATTGTTCTGGGGTATAAGCATATAAAGCCCCCCAAGCACCCAAATTAAAGAACGATAACAACATACCGAAAATAAGCAATGTCGCAGTAGAATCAGCCACACTAAAATAATAAGCACTAATGGCCGTACCCGCTAAATAAGTCACTAAAACAAACTTTCGCCCATATCGCTCAATTAACCAAGCCGCCGTAAAATAACCAGGCAACTGCGCTAATGTCATAATAAGTACATATTGAAAGCTCTTAATTAAACTAAAACCTTTTAACATGGCAACACTTGGTAACCACAAGAAAATACCGTAATAAGAGAAAACCACACAAAACCATAAGATCCACAACATTAACGTTGAGCGACGATATTGCGGCGACCAAATTAATGCCATTGATTGACGAATCGATAAACGTGTTTTTCTCTGTAAAATATGCGATGAAGGAGGTTCAGGTAATTTTGAACGCAAATAGAGAGCATATACTGCAGGTAAGGCGCTTAATAGCATAGCCATACGCCAACCATAATCAGGAATAATAAAATAAGCAATCAAAGCCGCGATCAGCCAACCGACAGCCCAAAAACTTTCTAATAAAACGACAATGCGCCCTCGTTCATGGGTTTCCACACTTTCACTAACCAGTGTGGAGGCAACAGGTAATTCCCCTCCTAATCCCATGCCAATAAAAAAACGTAAAACAAGCACGACCATCAAAGAGCTTGCAAATGCTGTTAATCCACAACCTAAACTAAATAGTAACAAAGTAAAGATAAAGACAGGTTTGCGCCCTTTTCTATCAGCCATAATGCCAAATACAAACGCGCCGACAGCCATTCCAATTGAGTTTATACTACCAATCCAACCTAATTGTGATGCCGTTAATCCCCAATCTTCTTTTAATGCCGTGAGTAAGAATGCTAGTAATCCCACATCCATTGCATCAAAAGTCCATCCCATGCCTGCAATACATAAAAGCTTATTACGAGAGATTGCCTCAGGTTTTTTACCTGTTTGGCTTGCCGTTGTCATTACATATCCTTTTTATCCCCTACCAAAGTGTTTAGTATACTAAACAAGAAAAATCATTTTGTTAATACCTTAGTGAGAATTTAAAGAAAAATTAACATTCATGCAGAAAAAATAGTTAAAAAAAACCGGTATCTCTAATTAAGATACCGATTTAAACTTTTATCACTTTTTCTTTGATTTTTTTGATTAGCTTCTTAAACCGCGACCTTTTTCAATTAAATACCATGCGATAACGTAAAACACAGTAATGAAAAGACACAGAACACTAATCGTCACCGTTAAAGAGACATCCGTAATACCCAGAAAACCGTAACGGAAGCCGCTGATCATATACACAATAGGGTTTAATTTAGACACACCTTGCCAAAATTCAGGTAAGAGTGACAGTGAATAAAACACACCACCTAAATAGGTTAATGGCGTTAAAACAAAAGTTGGAATAATACTAATATCATCAAAGGTTTTCGCAAAAATCGCATTCAATAACCCGGCGAGAGAAAACACAATTGAGGTCATCAGTAATGTCACCACAACCATTGTCCAAGAATGTATTTCTAGAGGTACAAAAAATAATGAAACTAAAGTCACTAAGATACCAACACAAATACCACGAGCAATACCACCGCCAACAAACCCTGCAATAACAACATGCGTTGGAACGGGTGAAACTAATAATTCTTCTATACTACGTTGAAATTTAGCACCGAAAAAAGAAGAGGAAACATTCGCATAAGAGTTTGTTATAACTGCCATCATAATCAGGCCAGGAACAATAAACTGCATATAATCGACACCGCCCATATCGCCAATTCGTTTACCAATCAGGTTACCGAAAATAACGAAATAGAGAGACATCGTTATCACTGGTGGAATTAATGTTTGTACCCAAATACGACCAAATCGGGTGACTTCTTTAATCCAAATTGTTTTGAGGGCTACCCAATACAGCTGAATCATTCCCCCTCTCCTTCTACTGTATGCTCTTCATTAACTAAGTGAACAAATAATTCTTCAAGTCGGTTGGCTTTATTTCTCATACTTAACACTTGAATACCTTGTGCATTAAGTTGAGCAAATACACTATTTAGTCCTTGCTCTCTTTTAACATCAACTTCTAATGTTGATGTATCAACCAAGCGATATTGATAATTTTGTATTCAGGTAGTGGGCTTTTCGGCGCTAAATCTAAAATAAAGGTTTCAGACTCTAATTTACTTAATAGCCCTTTCATACTGGTATTTTCAACCAGTTCACCACGTTGAATAATACCAATATTCCGACACAGCATTTCGGCTTCTTCCAAATAGTGTGTGGTTAGAATAATGGTAGTACCTTCAGCATTTAATTGTTTTAAAAACGTCCACATTGAGCGACGTAATTCAATATCAACACCTGCGGTTGGTTCATCAAGAATAAGTAGTTTAGGTTGGTGCATCAATGCACGCGCAATCATTAAGCGACGTTTCATTCCCCCAGATAAAAAACGCGCTCTATCGTCACGTTTTTCCCATAAATCAAGCTGGGTCAAATAAATTTCAGCACGTTCTAACGCTAATTTACGAGGCACACCATAATAACCCGCTTGATTGAGAACAATTTGTAATACGGTTTCAAAAGGGTTGAAATTGAATTCTTGTGGCACTAATCCTAATTGACGTTTTGCATTAACCATATCGGTATCGGTGTCATAACCAAATACTTTGACTTTACCGCTACTCTTATTAACTAAAGAGCTAATAATACCAATCGTGGTCGATTTGCCAGCGCCATTAGGGCCTAATAAAGCATAAAAATCGCCAGCCTCAACGGTGAGATTAATTCCTTTTAG
Organism: Proteus faecis; assembly: GCF_030286765.1. Classification (NCBI taxonomy): domain Bacteria; kingdom Pseudomonadati; phylum Pseudomonadota; class Gammaproteobacteria; order Enterobacterales; family Morganellaceae; genus Proteus; species Proteus faecis. The sequence goes on along the minus strand of NZ_JASVWV010000028.1, from coordinate 6,375 downwards.
CGCTTTTACGCCATTGTGATAAGTTTTCGTTAACTCCGTTAACTCCAATGCATACGTCATAAGTGGGAATTACCTTTTATCAACTGCATTATTCAGCATTGACTGAGCTGAAATCAGAAAATAAGCTTAGTTCAAAGAACAGAATGGAATAAGGTATTCTAGAGAATATTCCGTGGCAAATAAACCGTTTTAGGGCTTATGACACAAACGAATAAATAAATATTTTTTAACTATTACAAGAATAAAAAATAAAAGATAAAGAGAAAGTAAATTAGCCATCAAGGTGCAATATTCTTTTATTTCTTACCAATATTCTGATGCTGTAATCATTTTATCCCTTAGTGCAATCATTTAGCCTAATTGATACCAATAAAATTATTGCCTTTGTTTCTCAAGTTTACTGATGAATATCATCTAGCCATTTATCTCCTCAAATCAATAATGTCTTTTATTTTTTTACCCTTCTCGCTTTCAGTATATAAATAAAACTAACAATCATAATTATTAGTTTTATTTATATAATATTTATAAGTGTCTATTTTGGAATAATACAATATTCGATTTAACAAATAGTTATCTTTTTGTATATTTGATTTACATCAAAGAATGTATTGATAAATTCATTAAACAAATGCTATAAAAAGTTCTATCTTATTTGAAAGCGAAAAATTACAAGCAATTATCTGTCACTTGGCTTTAAAAAGCCTTCTGATAAATTCAAAAGTAATGGTATAAAAATACCCTTTCTTAATGGATCTTCGCATCTAACATTAACACAAGAGCTATTTCGTGTTGGCGTACTGTCAGCGCAAATGGTGGGAAACCGAATTTACAGGCAGTCACATCATGATGAGAAAGATTGAAGAGCTGTTAGCCAATAACAAGCAATGGTCAGAATCTGTTACTGAAGAGAATCCTCAGTTTTTTAAAGATCTCTGCAAAGGACAAAAACCTCACTTTTTATGGATTGGCTGCTCTGACAGTCGCGTTCCAGCAGAAAAATTAATTAACGCGGCACCGGGGGACTTATTTGTTCACCGTAATGTAGCAAACTTGGTTATCCACACTGACTTAAATTGTCTTTCTGTGATCCAGTATGCTGTTGATGTATTACAAGTTGAACACATTATTGTCTGTGGTCACTATGGTTGTGGTGGTATTGAAGCAGCTATTGAAGGCACCGAATTAGGTCTTATCAATAACTGGTTACTACATATCCGCGATATCTGGTACAAACACAGTTCAATGTTGGGTGAACTTGCGCCACAAGATAGATTAAACCTACTTTGTGAGCTAAACGTTATCGAACAAGTGTACAATCTTGGCCACTCAACAATTATGCAAGCAGCGTGGAAACGTGGACAAAAAGTGATGATCCACGGTTGGGTTTACGGTTTAAATAATGGTGAGCTACACGATCTTGATGTCACTTCAGATAGCCGAGAAAAACTTGAACTCTCTTATCGTCAAGCAATGGCTAAATTGAGTCATCCACGTTAATAAAATACGTTCTATTAAATAAAAAAACCCGCCTAATGAAGTGCTCTATAAAACTGGACACGTTTGTTAAGCGGGTTTTCCGTTTCTATTTTAAGTAAATAAATTACTCATCTAATAACGTTACATGCCCAATATAAGGCAGGTGACGGTAACGCTGTGCATAATCGATACCGTAACCAATAACAAACTTATCTTCGATGGAATAACCAATCCACTCAACAGGAACATTAACTTCACGGCGAGAGGGTTTATCCAATAAAGTACAGATAGAAATAGAAGCAGGCCCACGTAAGCTTAAAATCTCTTTAACACGATTTAAGGTGTTACCTGAGTCGATAATATCTTCAACAATCAGAACATCTTTGCCACGAATATCTTCATCGAGATCTTTAATGATTTTGACGTCACGCGTTGACGTCATACCATTACCGTAACTTGATACTGTCATAAAATCGACTTCATGGTTCACATCAATTTCACGGCATAAATCAGCCATAAAAATAAAAGAACCTTTTAATAAGCCGATTAAGACAAGATCATGTTGATCTTGACGTGGACGGTAATGTTCTGAGATTTCACGCCCTAGCTCAGCAATACGCTGTTTGATCTCTTCTTCAGAGATCATGACATCAACAATATGTTTCATGATTTATTTCGATTGGGTTAACGGGGAAAGCAAACGATTGTACCAGAACTTCCTTCATCATGCGATGATCTGATTTAATGAAAATAAAGGCACAAAATATCCATTTCATGCCATTTGTTAATTTATCTCACTGATATTGATAGCTTTTACAGTGATTGATTATTTACTAACAGTGAAACCCGCCATCATTCCGGTATCTTCATGCTCCAATAAGTGGCAGTGTGCCATAAACGGATGTGCTTTTGTCGCTAAATGATCGAACTTCACTAAAATTTCGCTAAATTGTCCTTCAACTTTCACAATATCTTTCCAGCCTTGGCGATGCTTCTCTGGTGTTCTACCATTTTCAGATAAAATGCGAAATTGTGTACCATGAACATGGAATGGATGTAACATCATGTCACCACGACCGGAGACAACCCAACGCTCATAAGTGCCTTGTTTTACATCAAATGCGGGTTCAGTCATTGAGAATGGAATACCATTGATACTATTAGCATTATAGATATCAAGATCCCCACCACCATGACCACAATTCATTCCGCCGCCCATCATGCCACTACCGTTTCCTTGGCGCATATGACTCATTCCATGATGAATACCCGCTAATGCTTTATCACCATAACGTTCTGTTAATAGCATCATGCCTTGCATATCTAAACGCATATCCATACGTAAATGTAATGTACGAGTTGCAATGTTACTGAGTGTTGGTAATGCCGGAATTAATGCTAATTGATCAGGTAAAGTACCTTGTGCTTTTTCCGCTGACGGTAATAAACGTAACACAGGTAATACATTATCAAACGGTGCTAACACCATGCCCATTTGACGTACAGGTAAAGTGACAATATCAAAATCACGACCATCTGAGGTATCGACTAAAACCTCAAAACGCTCTCCCATTAAAATAGGAAGTTCTGTTACTTTTACGGGTTCCGCTAATAACCCACCATCACTCGCTATCACATACATGGGTCTGCCATCACTAGTGGCAAGGTTTAAGCTCCGAGCATTACAACCATTTAAGAAACGTAATCTTACCCAACCTTTCGGTACAATATGCTGTGGTTGGATCGCCCCATTGGTCAACATCATATCGCCAAACCAGCCAATCGCCGCACTCATCACATCGAGTTGATAATCAATTTGTCCTTCACTGTCTAAACGTTTATCTTGCAAAATAACGGGTAAATCATCAACACCCCAGCGATTAGGTAATTTACCGCTTGCAGTTTCCTCATCTTCAATAATCACTAATCCGCCTAATCCCATTGCGACTTGTTTCCCAGTAACACCATGAGTATGAGGATGGAACCAGCACGTTGATTCAACTTGATTGGGTGTAAAAGTAACAGTACGAGATTTTCCAGGCTCAATCATTGCTTGTGGACCGCCGTCTTCTTCACCACTAATTTCAAGCCCATGCCAGTGAACGGTTGTCGTTTCGGGAAGCTGGTTATTAATATTGATAGTGACTGATTGACCACGTTTTAATTTCAATGCTGGCCCTAATAAACTGCCGTTATAACCCCAAGTTGTTGTACTTGCCGTCGGAATAAATTGAGAAACACCTTGTTGAATATTAAGAACAATCTTTTGTTGAGCATCAGGGGTAATTTGAGGTGGAATAGCCAATGAAGGCGTGTTACTTTGGGCAAACGCAAAACGGCTCCAGCTCGGTAATAATGTAACAGCACTTAATGTGGCGCCTAATTTTAAAAATTCGCGACGTTGCATAATATATTCCTTTGAATAAAAACAAGTTATTATGTATTTATCGAAATAAGATGAATAAAGATGTTTTTTAATCTATTACCAATGCTAAAGTTTCCCCTTACTGGAAGGTCAATTTAAAACCCAACAAAACAGAGGGTCTTTGCAAAACTTTTAACTACATTAAGCCAAATAACAAAACTTGCTAAATCATCACACAAAGGAACAGCACACCTAATGAAAAAAATGTTCGCCTTGTTCTGCACACTAACGTTTTCTTTTACTCTGATCTTTTCTTCGAGTACAAAAGCGTTAACTTACACACAAGCAGAAGACTTGGCAGATTTAACCGCCATCTACCTTTTTTTAAATAAAGATTGTGGTTATGAGCAGATATCAAAACCTAAAATTGAAAGAGCGCTAATGATCTTTTCTCGCTCACAGCAATGGGATGTCAGTAATTACTCGACATTGCCAATGGGTCAATTGAATGAAGATAGTTACAATGATTTAAAAGGCATTAAAGTGACACACAGTAAAAAATGTCAGCTATTAGCCAATAAATCGCTAAGTTTATTAAATTATTAATACTTGTGTTAACTCACTATTGGATAAATAAAGCGGAATAACCTCTTTAAATACTGTCGAGATATAAAATGACTGATAGAGGTTATCAAAAGATTTTTCTACCTTTCTTTATGCTAATTATTTTTCTTCTGTCTATATTCATTCCAATACAAAGCAACTGATGGAATACTTTGAATAATCAACATTCGAAAAATATGATTCGACATAACAAAAGCCGCATCTACATTCATCGTTATCGCTGCAAATGTCATTGCTTCCATACTTCCCGGCGCCCAAGCCAATACTAATGTAGCCCAAGGGGCACCCGTTAAATAAGCCGCACCATAGGCAACAATTACGGTTAAAATCACATTAATAATCACCACTTGTACAGAAGAAAAGGCATTTTTAATTAGTGATGAAAGCGGAAAAACTACAAAGTGAGCACCAATGTTCATACCAATTAACACCATGCTCAATTCATTAAGTAACATGGGAAAAACAATAGATTCGCTAACAAACGATTGAACCAGTATCGCACTACCTAATGAGGTCAACATAAAGGGTGCAGGAAATCGAATTTTCTGCAATAAAAGCCCAGAGCCCAACCCTAAAGCAGCAATCAATAATAACCACAACAATGAAATAAAGGTCATTTCGGGTATAGAAAATTCTGGCATATTAGCTTTATCTGAACCCACAATAAAACCCGCCATAATAATCAGCACCATTAAACGAATCGTATGAGAAATCACAATTTTTTGAGGTGGCGTTTTCGTATGATCAGTTAATGCTAAAATAGCCGCCATCGCCCCAGGTACCGCCCCAAGCATTGACTCTTCTTTCGTCCAACCAATATGGCGATGAAACCAAAAATAGCTCACAAAAAACTGAATGGCTAAACACACAACAAGGGTGAGTAATAGAATGAGTAAGTTATCAGCACTCCCTAAATGAACTTGGTTAAACATTAAACCAACCGAAGTGCCTAAAGTTAGCTGAATAAACGTCAATGTATGTTTAGGAACGGCAAGCTCCCATTTAAAACGGTAAGCAATGATAACGACAAGAATTGGCCCAAACATCAGTGCCATAGGCAAACCTGAAAGAGTAAGAACACCACCGATTAATGCACAGAATAAAATACCTGGCAGAGTTTTGAAAAACGACATGTTGTGTTATCCAGCTTTTTTAATTATTGTTTCCATCCTAGCATTTGTATAAATATTTAATAACCAAATAGTGATGATGTAATTATTATTTTTATTAATATTAAGAGCCGAATATGTCGTTAAAGATCACCACAAATCCAACATCGAATGAGATCAATGAGATTTATAAAGGATTGCTAATCCACAGTCTTCACTATATTCAGATGGAACAATACACACCCCTTGCCGTTTTTAAGGAAGAGAACAGTAAAAAAATAGACGGGATCACAGGAGATATTTTAGGAAATTGGCTACGCATTCGTTATTTATGGGTAGATAAAGCCTATCGTGGAAAAGATATAGGAACAGAATTACTGCAAACAATGGAACTTGCAGCAAAAGAGAAAGGTGCCAAATATGCAGAAGTGGATACTTTTAGCTTTCAAGCCCTGCCTTTTTATCAAAAGCAAGGATTTGAAATATTTGGCATGCTAGAAAATTATCCCATTAGTGATAAGAAGTATTATTTAAGAAAAGATTTATAGTTTTTTGCTAGTTTCATTTATTTTACTAGTATCTTATTTTTTATCTAAATTCGAATAAACGTCCATTCTCATTTATATTGAGTTTAGTTTAGTTGAGTTGATTCTAATTCAGATTCTAATTCTAATTCAGATTCCAATTCAGATTCCAATTCAGATTCCAATTCAGATTCCAATTCAGATTCCAATTCAGATTCCAATTCAGATTCCAATTCAGATTCCAATTCAGATTCCAATTCAGATTCCAATTCAG
>NZ_JASVWV010000027.1:0-12702 GCF_030286765.1 Proteus faecis | reverse complement strand
TTCCGGCAATCTGAGAGGAACGCCTACGGGTGATTGCCACTGCCAATCCTCGGGTCATCTGAGACGAGGGCCTACGGGCGATGACAGAACTCCGTTCGTCCTTGAAATTGACGGAGGGTGATAACCGTACAGTGTTGTCATCAGGATTACCTTATACAACGCAAGTCGTCAGTTCGGGAGCAATCCTGTTATTGACCCCGGTGGGAAACACGTTCCTGCCGGGACGATGTTTCTCATTTTTTTACCTTTTTTATCCGATGGAGAAACATCATGACCAGCAAAAATATTGCAACATCTGAAAATAAATACTTTAATCTGCATGTGAACGGGATTGGGTATTTATCGAATATCCGTCAGGTTAACGGCCCTAAAGGGCAGTTTTTAACCGCAGTGATTAATGCACTCAGTGGACCGGCTGATAACCCTGTGTATGTTCGTTTTGATACGACAGTCGTCGGGGAGAATACGATCTCACTGGTCAGACGGTGTATCAAAGCGGTGGATGAGGACAAAAAAGTCCTGACGGGGTTTACATTAAGTAATCTGGCCTCCGATATTTTCACTCTGACAAAAGGTGAGCATGCCGGAGAACAGCGGGTCAGCCTGAAAGCCAGACTGCTGAATATTGACTGGATTAAAATCGGTAAAGAAGTGGTCTATAAAGCCGAGAAAAACCAGTCAACGCCTCCGGGAAATGAACAGCCTGCATCCAGAGAGTATGCAGCTGATTCTTTTTAGTCATTAATAAGGAGTTTTCTGTGACTAAAAATACACAACAACCGGTACATGATGCGTTATTTAAGCAGTTTTTAACGCATCCTGAGAATGCCCGGGATTTCTTCGCGGTGCATTTACCGGCGAACATTCTGCCCTTGTGCGATTTAAGTACACTGCGCCTGGAGCCGGCCAGTTTTGTGGAGCGCCGTTTACGTCAGCTGCATTCGGATGTGCTGTATTCCGTGCAGACAACGGAAGGGGAAGGGTATATCTACTGCCTGATAGAGCACCAGTCAAAACCGGATCGGTTAATGGGTTTTCGTCTGATGCACTATGCGATGTCAGCGATTTCGCATCATCTGAAAAAATCGCCGGCAGATAAGACACTGCCGTTGGTGGTGCCGTTTCTGTTTTATCAGGGCAGTGTTTGTCCTTATCCGTACAGTATGAACTGGCTGGACGGGTTCGCCGATCCGGCGCTGGCTCAGCAGCTGTATACCCGGTCATTTCCGTTAGTGGATTTGAGTGTGCTCAGTGATGAGGAAATCCTGACACACAAGGGTGTTGCCCTGCTGGAGCTGGTTCAGAAACATATTCGGACCCGCGACGGTTTGATGGCGGTATTGCCGATAATCGCGCAGATAATTAACTCGCAACACAATACGGTTGACCAGGTGAGGAGTGTGATGGAATATATTGCCTATCAGGGGTATATTCTGGATGAATCCCGCTTTTTCAGCCAATTGATTGCACTGTCACCGGAGTATAAAACGATGCTGACAACGATTGCAGAACAACTTGAGCAAAAAGGTATCGAAAAAGGTATCGAAAAAGGTATCGAAAAAGGTATCGAAAAAGGTATCGAAAAAGGTATCGAAAAAGGTCGTGAAGAGGGCAGAAGTGAAGCCTTGATCGCGATGACCCGCTCATTATTACAACAGGGGGTTGATCTGAACATTATTATGCAATGTACCGGATTGACCCGGGAAAAGATTGAGTCATTAAAACATTAATCTTTTCTGTTTTTACTCTCAAATGCCGGCATGACTGCCGGCATTTTTTATGCCCGCCGTTTTCTTTTTTTTTCGGAAAACTAATTTCTCATTGAGAGCACTTGCTTTTCTGCGCACAGTGTGCCTGTGACTTTATTTTATTAACACAGGACAGAAAATGCGTATGAAAACTCTCCCGATATGTCTTGCCCTGACCTCACTGCTGTTGGGGGGCTGTGCAGATAAACCCTCCCGGCCTGCCGAACCGGCGACTGACACCGTGATCCCGGTCAACACCGGTTATGCTCAGCCGGTGCTTCCGGATCTTTATCCGTCAGCGCCGGAAGTGGTGCGTTATGATCGTTACCGGCTGGTTGATATTTCGCCTTCACAGGCACAACGTTACCCGCTGGAACAAATTGTTCACCTGCGTATTCCGGCTTCCGTTTCACCCACGGTCGGGGATGCGTTGCATTATGCCCTGCGTGATTCCGGATACCGCCTGTGCACCTCTGATGGGCAGGCGAACCGCCTTTATCGTCTGCCGTTACCCGCCGTTCAGTATCAGATGGGACCGATCCGCCTGAATGTGGCGTTACAGCTCCTTGCCGGGCCGGCCTGGCAGTTGTTGGTGGATGATGTACAGCGGGAGGTGTGTTACCGACTTCGTCCGGAATACATGCCACCTGTGCCGGATGCCGGCAGGGACAGCGCTTCTTCCGTCTCAGTGGCCACGCCACTTTCTGCGGGCAGTACGCCAGTACCGGTGCCTCCGGTACTGAATACCTCTGCCGGACATACCGGCGTGAATAAGGTTCATCGCGGAGGGTGGCTGAAATGACTCCTTCTGAAGAATTGTCCGTAACCCCATTACATAAAAAAATTTACCGGGGGGTGATTGTGACGGGCGTGGTCGCCTGTGCTCTGGTGGCCGGTATCCCGCTGTTTATCCACAGTAATGTTATCAGTTCACACTCAGAGGCTCTGTCACAACTCGGGCAGCGATTGCAGGCCATTGAGATGACGATAGCTGACCCTGTCACGGATGACGGGATGAATGCGCAACTGGATGTGCTCCGTCAGGAGCTGGCGACGCTGAAACAGGACGCGGCATCACAGCGCGATACCCTCAGAACGGTGACAGCACAGCTGGCGGTGGCCGGCAAACCGGATGAGCAGATTACGCTGTTATCGGACGGGCTGGAAAAACGGCTGGCGCAACTGGAAACCCGCCAGGCACAGTGGGCACTGGCGTTACATCAGTTGCAGGAACAGCGTCAGCCGGTGCAAAAAACGGTCAATCCCCCGGTTGTCAGGGCAAAACCCGCTGCGCCGGAGACTTCCCGTCCCGGGGCTTCTGCCCGTACAGCCCGGACGGTGCCGTTTCAGTTAACCGCGATTGAACAGCGGGGCGGTCGTCTTCTTGCCGCTCTGGCCCCTGCGGATGTCCGTCAGCTGGGGCAGGTACAGTTACTGCCGGTGGGCGGACGTTATCAGGGCTGGGAAATGACTGACATTCAGACTGACCGTGTGACATTACGTTATCAGGGGCGCACGGTGACGTTGCGCCTGCCATAAAAGGAATGCCGTGATGAAAAACATAAGATGTGTGGTTTTACTGGGCGGGTGTCTGATGTCTGCACCGCTGACAGCCGCACAGTCTGTTTCCGGGACAACCCGACCGGTTCAGATTGAGGCGGGGACATCGGCTGAGAGTCAGACTCAGTCATTGCAGTATGAGGCGCAGGAATGGGGACTGAATACGGAGGAGTATGCCCGTTTTGAAGCGCTGATGAAAGGGCGGCGCGGTATTCAGTCTCCCGGACTGGATCCCCTGACGACACTGGGCATTGAGGCCCGGTCAGATGAGGAGCGCCGCCGGCTGGCTGAAAAGTGGGTACAGCAGGAATTTGCCCGGGCGGAAAAAGAGCTGGCGTTTCAGCGGGAAGTGGATGCGGCCTGGAAACGGCTCTATGGTCAGATATTGCCGGTCAGACTGGGAACAGCCGGCGGAATCGCCGGGATGGTACAGGGAACAGCACAGCGCCGGCAGGCATTGTTTGTGCAGGCGGAAAACTGTCGCGCGTGTGATACCCGTCTGGCCACCCTGCTGGCCGGCAAACAGCCGTTTGATATTTATGTGCTGGGGACACAGGGGGATGATAACCGCCTGCGGGCCTGGGCCAGACAAAAAAATATCCCGGCAGAGCGCGTCAGGAAGCGGGAAATTACGTTAAATCATGATGGCGGCCTCTCGCTTCACTACGGACTGACCACCACACCGGTGGTGATGCAACAGTTACCGGATGGGCGGTGGCGTCCGCTCACGCCTTAATCCGGAGGTGTGATGCGTAAAAAATCCCTGCTCACGTTTGTCCTGCTGCTGTTTTCCGTGCCGTTACCGGCGCGGGAGGTACCGCCGGGTTACCGTGAGGTGGCCCGGCAGGAGAATGTACCGGCAGAAGCCCTGTATTCCCTGGCACTGACAGAGTCATCCTGGACATTACCGGCACATCACCCGCAGGCCGGTGAAATCCATCCCTGGCCGTGGACGCTGAATGTGGCCGGTAAAGGATACCGTTATCCGACACGGCAGGCCGCCTGGCAGGCTTTACAGTCATTTTTACAGACGACATCCCCCAGACGTATTGATGTGGGGATTGCACAGGTGAACTGGGGATGGAACGGGCATCACTTCCGTTCTGACTGGGAGGCTTTTGAGCCTTATACCAATCTGCATGTGGCCGCCCGCATTCTGCGACGCTGTTATGACGCGTCACCGGGCAGCTGGATCCGAGCCGCCGGCTGTTATCACCATCCGGCGGGCGGTCAGCCCGCAGTACGCTATAAAAATAGTGTCCGGCGTCAGCTGGCAACACTGACGGGCGGTACACAACCTGTTTCCGCTCATTTACCGTCCGTCAGCGCAGACCGGACGGTATCGTTTGTGTGGATAGAACCGGAGAACAAAACCAATGCGAAATAATTCTGAAGAAAAGACAACGCGTGCCTTTTATCCCCTGTCCGTCCTGGGGATGCTGCTGTTTTGCGCTGCCGGCGGCAGTCAGGCGGCGTTAACGGTGGTCGCGGATCATGGCGGCGGGCAGCCGGCAGCCCCTTTTTATGACGCAATCAATAATGCCCCGAATGAATGGACAACAAAGGCGGCGTCCCGTGCCCTGCCGTCCGTGATGGCCCCGTCAATGGTGTTGCCGGTTGAGACACCGGAAATGACACCGGGGGAGGTGGATGATCGCGCTCTGCATTTGCCGGGGATTGGGGCACTGTATCTGGTGGGGGATGATCCGTTATCCCGGGCCTGGCTCACACAGCATGCCGCCCGGCTGAAGGCAATGAATGCGGCCGGGATGGTGGTGAATGTGAAATCGGACGCCGGATTACAGGCGCTTCAGGCGCTGGCTCAGGGAGGACTGCTCTCCCCGGCATCCGGCACCGATTTGGCTCACCGTCTTCAGTTATCCCATTACCCGGTTCTGATCACGGAAACCGGGCTGACCCAGCAGGTGAAGTAATGTTACCGCCGATATGGCCTTCAGACGGGGGTGACTCCCCGGCACTCTGGTTGGCCCTGCTGATGTGGTGCGTGTTCTTTATTGTGATGAGGATCCTGGGGAAAAAAAACCGTCCTGCCGGCCGTCATCGTCACTGTCACGGGAAAAAAACGCGTGAGCCGGAAAAAGAAAATCCGTCAGATCCTCCCCGGGGTTGAGCGCAGTGAGCGAATTGTTTTCCGGCGTGTCGGTTAGTTTTTAAACAGTGTTTCCAGTGGAAACACTGTTTGATTTTTGAGCACTGTTTCCAGTGGAAACACCGGTTAAGTTTTGAACACCGTTTCCCCGGGAAACACCCAAAAAAGAGTCTGAGAGAATGAGTGATCGTTATGTGATAGAGGCCTGGCTGCGACCGGCCGTGGAATTAAACAGTGCCCTGGTGTCCGGCGGGGCGGCGTTTGTGTGTGCGGTGGCCCCCTGGGCTGTGGCATTGTCGCCGTCTGTGAGTTATGTCACCGCCGGCGCGTTTGCCGGTTTTTCCGCACTGCGTGCGCATCAGGGATTCCGGGTCTTACGTTACCGCCGGAATCTCCGGCGTCTGCCCCGTTATCAGGTGACCTCGGCACAGGTGCCGGTCAGCCGGCAGCGTCTGTTTCTGGGAAAAGGGTTTCAGTGGCAGCAGAAACACACGCAGCGCCTGCTGGAAACCCAGCGCCCGGAAGTGGAGCGGTATGTTCAGCCGCCGGCGCATTACCGGCTGGCCCGGCAGTTTGAACTCCGTTTTGAGTCCCGCTTCCCGGCGGTTTGCCGGCTTTTGCAGAAAGACAGCCGGCTGAATCCGGTCCGCCCGCTGCCGCCGGTGGGGGGAAATCCGGTGTTACACGGTGTGGAGCCGGATGAAGTGAATGTGACCATGGATTTGCGTGAACGGGTCGGTCATATGCTGGTACTGGGGACCACCCGTGTCGGCAAAACCCGTCTGGCGGAAGTGCTGATCACCCAGGATATCCGCCGGGGCAATATCACAATAGTGTTTGATCCGAAAGGGGATGCGGATTTGCTGCGCCGGATGTGGGCGGAAGCGCACCGGGCGGGACGCAGTGAGGAGTTTTATGTGTTTCACCTGGGCTGGCCGGATATCAGTGCCCGTTATAACGCCATCGGCCGTTTTGGCCGGGTATCCGAAGTGGCCGGGCGGGTGGCCGGTCAGTTATCCGGTGAAGGGAACAGTGCGGCGTTCCGGGAGTTTGCCTGGCGGTTTGTCAATATTATTGCCCGGGCACTGGTCGCGCTGGGAGAGCGTCCGGATTATGCCAAAATTTTACGTTATGTCACCAATATCGGGGAACTCTATCAGACGTATTCGATGCAGGTGATCAAAGCACAACTGCCGGATTTGTTTGCCCAAATCGAGAATGCGCAGAACGCGCTGACAGTCGAGGATGTGCCCCGTCACCTGCAAAGTGATCCGAAAGCCGTGGCGATCTGGGCAACAGAGCTGGCGTTAAGCAGTGAGAAAGGGAAAAAAATCTATGATCCGATTCTGGACGGGTTGCGCAGTGCGATCCGTTATGACCGGACCTATTTTGATAAAATTGTGGCCTCCCTGCTGCCGTTACTGGAAAAGCTGACTACCGGAAAAACCGCCGCTCTGTTATCGCCGGATTACACCAATATGCAGGATCCCCGTCCGATTTTTGACTGGCAGCAGGTGATCCGGAAAAAAGGGATTGTGTATGTCGGTCTGGATGCATTATCGGATGCGGAAGTGGCGGCGGCGGTGGGAAATTCCATGTTTGCGGATTTGGTCTCGGTAGCCGGGCATATTTATAAATTCGGAACCGGGGATGGTCTGCCGGAGGAAGGGCACGCCGGAAAATTACCGATCAGCCTGCATTGCGATGAGTTTAATGAACTGATGGGGGATGAATTTATTCCGTTACTGAACAAGAGCGGGGGCGCGGGGATTGAAGTGACGGCCTACACACAGACCTGGTCTGATATTGAGGCCCGGCTGGGGAATGCTGCTAAATCGGCGCAGGTCACCGGTAACTTTAACACCCTGGTGATGCTACGCGTCCGTGAACTGATGACCGCAAAATTACTGACAGAACAGTTACCGGAAGTGGATATTTACACCAAAACCCTGGTATCCGGGATCACCGATATTTCCAACCCGGGACAGGGGAGTGATTTTACCTCCAATACCCAGGACAGGGTCAGTATGGTGGCGAAACCCTTACTGTTACCGGCGGATATTATTCAGTTACCGAAAGGACAGGCGTTTGCTCTGCTGGAAGGCGGAAAGTTGTGGAAGATCCGGATGCCCCTGCCGGCGGCGGAGGACGATGCGCTGATGCCACCGGATTTGCAAAAAATCGCGCAGTATATGGCGAAAAATTACCGTACCGGCGAAACCTGGTGGACAGCCGCGTCATTTTCGGATGCGCGGCATGATACAGACGGAATAAACGTGACAGAAATGACGCCGGATACGGAAGGAGGCAACGATGGCAACAGCTGAAGCCCGTCAGGAAACCCCGCGCCATCCGGCAAAAGAACCCGGTTTGCCGGCGAAACTGGTGTGGCACTGGCCCTGGGCTGTTATCGGGGTATTACTGGCCTCCTGGGTATGCAGTCTGGTGATTGAATGGGTCGGGATTGCATTCTTCTGGCCGGACGAAGGAGCAGACCACAGCCGGCAGGTGATGTTAACCGAGAGCGGGTATCTGTCGGAAGGGTTTACCCGCAGTCTGCTGATGTCCAGTCCGGCGCAGTGGCTGGCGCATACCATTGAGCAGGCATACCGGTGGTTGTTTGTGGAGTCCGGCCTGATGGACAGCTGGCAGAACGTATACCCGGTGTCATCGGCCAATGGGAATGCGGTCGCCCGTGAACTGGATAACTGGCGGAGCGGGTTGGTGTCTGAACTGAGGGATTATCTGCTGGCGACAGTGTATGTGACGCTGACGTTTTTTATCCGGGTGACCATTCTGGTGCTCTCTGTCCCTCTGTTCGTGCTGGTTCTGCTTGTGGCTGTGGTGGAGGGGCTGGGACGACGTGATTTGCGGCGTTATGGCGCCGGATATGAATCCAGTTTTGTGTACCATCACGCAAAAAAATGGATAAAGCCCTTATTTATTATTCCCTGTTTGTTATATTTATCCTGGCCTTCGGCCATCAATCCGACGCTTTTACTGTTGCCTGCGGCAGTGTTACTGGGTATCGCAGTCACTGTCACTACGGCTTCGTTTAAGAAATATTTATAACAACATAATTTTGAAGGTGTTTATGAAAAAACTTGCATTATCTGTTGTTGCTGTCAGTAGTTTGTTAGGAAGTAGTTGTGCGCTGGCAGATAACCATACCTTATCTCTCGGTTATGCACAGGCGAAAGTTCAGGATTTTAAAAATATCCGGGGTCTGAATATGCAATACCGTTATGAGTGGGACTCTCCGGTCAGTATTGTCGGGTCAGCTACTTATATGAAAGGGGATGAAGATTATACTGATGATGAATATGACAGCGGATATAACGGAAAAACAGAACTGAAATATTATTCATTATTGGTGGGACCCGCTTATCGCATTAATGATTATGTCAGTTTTTATGCTGTTGCCGGATTTGCACACACAAAAGCAGAAGATAAAGTCACGTATCTGACGCAGTACTCGGAAGAAGCGAGTCAGAGTAAAACATCTTTTGCTTATGGTGCCGGGGTTCAGTTTAATCCGCTTGAAAATATGTCGGTGGGGATAGGCTATGAGGGAACCCGGGCAAAATATGGTGATAATGTCTCCATTAACGGATTCAATGTTACCGTTGGGTATCGCTTCTGAGTGAAGCTGGACAGAGACACACAACACTTGTTTTTGTGTGCCTCTGTCAGCAGACAAGCGGCATCGCCGCGCGTCAGTCATTTTCGTTGTTCGCCGTCAGCGAATATAAAAAGGGCATCGCTGTTTCCTGTGCAGGGTTGAGTTGCCAGCCACAGGATTTGAGTAATGCAGTAAATCCGGCGATATCTCCGCTGATTTTCACCGGCAACCGGGCTATCTGTTTACCGTTACTATCAAAAGCGGCATCCAGCGCGACATTGAACAGATAAAGGGCATTGCGGGTGTTATCCGGTATCAGGGCATGCCGTCCGTGCCAGGCGTTATTATTTAATATCTGGTAGGAAAAACCGGCTTCTTTGGCGGATTCAAACGCATAAGTGAGGCGGAACAGATCACTCTGGTCATTTAACGTACCGGTGCAGGAGCGGTACAGATAGTCCAGCTTTGCGGCAGTTTTGCCCGGACACCCAGTGTCCGTCCCTGCCGCAGTAACCAGCCAATATCTGCCGTAACAGTCCGGTCAAAACGGCGTTGTTTTTTGGCCGTTGCCAGCCAGCGTATTAAAAACAGGTTTTTTTGTATGTCAGATTTGACCTGTCCGTCCTGTTCTGCCAGATGTAGCGCAACCAGTGCACACCAGGCAAAATGCCCTGATTTTTGAGTGATTGTCAGTGTCATAGGGATACTTTTTATTTCTTCGTTTCATCTATTTTCGCAAAAAGCAAGCAAAATAAAATTAAAAATTTTGGAAAACTAATTGTTTGCTGTTTTTTCTGCCCGCCTTTTTTACCCTGACTCCACGTTAACCGTCTTTAAGGAGTCGTTATGCGATTATTTTCTCCTCTTCCTCCCCTGTGTGCACTGGTGGTCAGTGCCTGTCTGGTGTGCCCGGCACTGGCCGGGGAAAAAGATGAACTGGCGCTGACCTTAAAACAGCTTGAACACATACAGGCGAGTCTGGAGCGTGCCCGTATTCAGGCAAATCAGGACAATCCCGCCCGTTTTTATTTTGATTATTCCCGCGCCTCTAAAGAGGTGGAGATTATCCGGCAGGGGATTGCCCGCTATCTGGAGCCGTCCCGTGCCCAGCCCACGGTGCCGGTGAATGTGGCGGAGCCACTGCGCGGGGATTACCGCCGGGAGCAACAATGAATCCGTCACAGCAGGCGGCATTTGAGGCTGCTGCCGGCCCGGGGATGTCTCCGGCTGTGCTGAATCTGTTGTGTATCGGGGCATTACTGGCGGTGCTGTTTTTATGGGCGGCCTGGGGACTGGTTGATGTTTACCGGGGTTGGGCAAATGACAGTGTCCGTGCCGCCAAACTGGGGCAGTTTGCTGTCCGGGCGGTGATATTACTGGTGGTCTGCATCTGGATGTTTGCCAGCTGAGTGTGTTGTTGATTTTATTTTACAGGATGAAAGGTCATTTTATGAAGATAAACACGTTTTGGGTACGTGGAGCCCGCCGTATAGGGGCGTCAGTGATGACGTTATGGACGTTATTCAGTCTGATGCCGGCGTATGCCGCACTGCCACAGGTGGAGCCCCCCTCTTCCGGCGGTGGTGGCGGGCTGATGGATACGATTAAAGGGTATCTCAATGACGGCATTGTGATTGGCGGGCTGGTTGTGGCGGCGGTGGCTTTTATAGTGGTGGCCATTGCAGCGGTTTCCACCTTCAATGAAGTCCGGGACGAAAAAGCCGGCTGGGGTAAATTCGGCGCCATTGTTGTGGTCGGTGTGGTCCTGATTGTGGCGGTCGTCTGGCTGGCCGGAAAATCCGCCACCATTATTTTTTAAGTGGAGGCAACGATGCAGACCATCGATTTTATGCCGGATCGCTTAAATGCGGAACCCACCGTCTTTCGCGGATTTACCACCCATGAGATGTTTGCGGCTGCCGGCGTCGGTTGTGCGGGCGGGGTTATTATCAGTCTCCCGCTGTTACCGCTGGCCGGCTGGGTGATCCTGCCGACCGGGGCACTGATTATGCCGTTGGTCGTGGTATTTTTCGGCGGCACCTTTCTGACCCGCATCAAACGCGGAAAACCGGAAAATTATCTCTACCGCCGGTTGTCCTGGAAACTGCAAACCGGGTTTGCCCGCACCCTGCCGCTGACCGGGCGGCTGACCGAAAAATCCCTGATCACCGTGTCTCAGGGCTGGTTTTTACGCCGGACACAGGCAGTGTCACTGTGCCGGTATCTTGCCGGAGGCCGCCATGAGTAAATTCCGTCATGCCCTGCAAAACCGGGATCAGCATATTCTGACCCTGCGGGTGATCTGCGGGGTACTGATTCTCTGCCTGTTGGTGGCGTTTACCGGCTGGATGCGGGCGCCGGATAAACTGACCATCCATAATCCGCCGGATTTACGATCCGGCAGTACGCGAGCATGGTGGGAAGTGCCGCTACCGACAGTGTACGCCTTTAGCTTTTATATTTTTCAGCAGCTCAATGCCTGGCCGAAAGACGGTGAGGTGGACTATCCGCGCAAGATTGCGCAGCTCAGTGCCTATCTGACGCCGTCCTGCCGGGCGTATTTTGAGAAAGAGGCCACTTACCGCACCACGCTCGGGGAGCTGAAAGGACGCTCCCGGGTGGTGTATGAAATCCCGGGGCGCGGGTTCAGTGAGGATAAAGTCCGGATGATTGACCGGGACCACTGGATAGTGCGTCTGGATTTGGTCGCGGATGAATATTTCAGCGCCGAGCCGGTCAAGCGGGCGACGGTGCGCTATCCGGTGAAAGTGGTGCGCTGGGAGGGGGATCCGGAAAGCAATCCGTTCGGGTTGGCCCTGGACTGCTATGACGGGACACCTCAGCGTCTGGAAGCCGCGGAGCAGAATAAGGAGGCCAGTCAATGAGCATCAAACATCATCTGACCGCTTGTACGCTCGGGGTTTCAGCGATGCTTTCTGCGGTTTCACTGCCGCTGCCGGTGCAGGCGGTGGAGCTGGTCCGCTGGGAGCGTATTCCGCTGCCGGTGTCCCTGCATGTGGGGGAAGAACGCATTGTGTTTGTGGAAAAAAATGTGCGTGTCGGGTTTCCGCCGTCCCTGAATGAGAAACTGCGGATCCAGAGTACCGGCGGGGCGGTCTATCTGCGGGCGGAAAGTGCGTTCCCGCAGACCCGCCTTCAGTTACAGGATGTGGAAAGCGGGGAAATCCTGTTGCTGGATGTGACAGCCACGGCAGGTAAAGGGGCGCTGGAGCCGGTACGGGTGGTGTACAGCGGGGAAGTCAGCACACAGCGTGACAGTCAGACCGTCAGACGCAGCGGGCAGGACGGCGGGACCGCCGGCAATACGGCCCCGGCGGCAGCCGGAACCGGGGAGCGTAGAGCGAAACCCCGTTATCCGGCCCCGTTACCTGTCTTACTGACCCGTTATGCCGCCCAGAGTCTGTATGCGCCGTTAAGAACCGTGGAGCCGGTGCCCGGCGTACAGCCGTTATCACTGAGCTTACCCGGAACACTGACGGCACTTTACCCGTCAGCGCCGCTGACCGCGCAGCCACTGGCCGGCTGGCAGGCGGCGGAGTACCGGGTGGTGGCGGTGAAACTGACCAACCAGTCCGCTCAGAAAGTTATTCTGGATCCCCGTCAGTTGCAGGGGCAGTTTGTCAGCGCCACGTTCCAGCATC
>NZ_JASVWV010000026.1:0-13976 GCF_030286765.1 Proteus faecis | reverse complement strand
TTGTCTGTAGCACCGGAGGGGCAACGATTGAAACGTTCAGAGCCTACGTTCAGAGTCAGTCAACGTCTGATTGATCTTTAAAGCCCTGCGGGCTTTTCGCCTTATATCCCCGCCCGCATTGGGCGAGGGTTTACGGCGTTTTTCGCTAAAAGATAAAAACATATAAAGAAAGCTGTTAAATAAGCTATTTACGTAATAATGCTATTTTTTCAATAAGGTGAGAAAGGTTACTGAAAATTAATGCGGAGATCTCTATTATAAATATCCGGTATAGATTTATCAGTGTGTATTTCTTTTACCATTAGGTGTGAGGAGTCAAACTCTCTATCTTCATTTGCTCAAGTGAAGAAGCAGACTATTTTTCGTAAAGGACAAGATAATGGCGCAACCTTCCCGTGTTTCACTTCATATCAAGAAAACAGTCATTTCGTTAGCGATTGCTACCTTAGGTTTTACCGTTTCATCAAATGCATTGGCTTATCAAAAAGTTCATCAACCAGATAATAGCTATCAACAGTATGTTTCTCAGCGCCAAACGGTGGATAGTTTGATCCAAGATGCATTAGATGCCTTTAAGTCACCAGCGCGTGTTTCTGATGCTGGATTTACGGGAAAACTGCCATCCAATATGGAAATTGTGGCGCAAAAACTGCAACAAGCTTATAAGCTAGAGCCTTATCGTTTAGATTTGCTGTTTAGTACTGCGAGTGCTTATATTTATAACAATGATGTTCCTCGTGCGGTGACTATTTATAAACAGATTTTAGAAGTAGCCCCAGACGATATTGATGCGTTAATTTATGTGACGTCGTGGACTCGTTTTGAAGGTAAAGATAAAGAAAGTGAAGCTTATTTCACTAAATTGAAATCATTAAATCCAGCGAAAGCGGATGAACTTAAACGTTTCTTTGCCGAGGTCGATCGTGTCAGCAAAATGCCGTTAAGTGATAAATTAACCCCTGCTGATTTAGCGAAACTGAAGAAAACCAAAGATAACAACGCGATTGTGACATTGGGCTATGCGTTAAACCCAGATGGTACAATGAATAAAATTTTAATTGAGCGCTTAAATAAAACCTTAGAAGTGGCTAAACAGTTACCGGATGCCATGATTGTTGTTACGGGAGGTGTACCTAAAGCGCATCAAACTGAAGGTAAATTAATGGCAGATTGGCTGGTGAAAAACGGTATTCCAGCTGAACGTATTTTCCAAGAAAACTACGCACGTACCACTGTCGAAAATGCGTTATTTAGTCGTTATGCGCTAACCAAACATCGTATTAAAACAGCCGTTATTATTAGCTCTGGTAGTCATGTTCGTCGTGCTGATGCGATTTTCACTATCGCGAGTTGGCAAAGTGGCCCAAGTGATATCTCTTACCTAACGGTTGTGGCACCTGATAAGCCATTAGCGGAATTACAAAAAGCCAGTAAATCAGATATACAAGGTATTTATCGTGATGGCTTAAAAGCACTAGGATTATGGAGTTTCCGTAGTTATCCACTAGAAGAGCGTTAATTTAATTAAGCTAGAATAGAAACCCAATGATATAAATAAACTTCTAAATTGGGTTTCTATTTGCCGTAAGCTAACAACTGCTAATTTGAAATTGGCACACTAATAGATCCATTAAGTAGAATTACAGGCGTTGCAATGATCACTAGAGGGAGAAGAACCGCATCTCCTACCAGCGTAAAAGGTGTTAACGCAAAATTACGCAAAATTCGACTCGGATGATTCTTCTCTTCTTCTTTGGCAGTATAAAACATTAAGTTATATTTCATTGCAAGATTATCTTTAGGATAAAAATTAAATCTTAGTTGTTCTCGTGTAAATATCATTCCTTCTATTTTATAACTCTTATAATAGCCATCTTTATTTGAATTATTTAATTGAATTGATAACAATTATCATTACTATTGTTTCTCACAATAGTTTATAACGAGAATAATATAGTGAGAATTCCTCTGATGATATGTGCACTAATGGCATCCTTTCCTAGTTTTGCTAATTGTTTATCTGTAACAGAAGGTAATGAAATAACAGGCCAGTTTGATAACAATACAGTGTGTTTTGCTACTCATTTTGATCGCGAGCGTTATGTTGAATTAAACGTAAAAGGAATACAAAATCTACGGTTAGAGAAACAAGATGGCACTCATGTTCGTAGTTTATTAAAAGATATTCCTTCTGATGGGCAGCAAAAAGTACGCTTTTTACTGCCTGAAACGGCGAGCTATCAATTAGTTGCTCAAGGTGAAATGGGAAAAACATGGCAACTCACACTGACAACACAACCTTATCAGCCTTTAGATAAAGATGCGGGTATTGCACTAACTAGCCCTCGTTTACAAACTCTCGCTAAACAACTTGATCAAAAAAATATTCAGGCATTTTGGCAACAAATACGCCAAGAAGGGGCTCCTCTGATTGAGTCTTATGATAATGATAAAAAGCGAGTAACTTTTTTATGGCAAGGTGCCAAAAAGAATGTTTATTTATTAGGATCACCCGAGGGTAATCACGATCCATTAACCCATTTAGCCAATAGTGATATTTGGTATCGTAGTTATATCGTGCCTAACGATACATTAATGCAATATAAATTAGCACCTGATGTACCCGTTATTGAAAATTCAGAGCCATTTGAGCAACGTCGCGCTATTTTAACCACAGCACAGTCCGATCCGCTGAATTCTCAAAATTCCCCAAGTCAATCTGAGGATATCTATAACCACTTTTCTTTATTGTCATTAGACAGTCAACGAGAATGCCAATTACCCGATATTCTTGATAGAACAATGAAAGGTAAGACAGAAATTGTACGTTTTCACAGTGAGATCTTAAATAATGATCGTGAAATAGCACTTTATCTGCCAGCCCAAAAAATGGAAACACCTCGATTGCTCGTATTATTTGATGGGCAAACTTACCGTCGCCAATATGGTATTGATCGATTTTTTGATAAACAGATCGAAGAAGGTAAATTGGCTCCGATGATGATCTTATTTGTTGATAGCATTGATAGTGATCGTCGTAGTGTTGAATTACCGCCGAATCCTGATTTTTACCGCTTCTTGGCAGATGAACTCTTTGTTTGGCTAGAAAAAGAGCAAGGTATTCAGGTATCAGGAGAAGAAACCATTGTCGCGGGTTCGAGTTATGGTGGATTAGCTTCTTCATGGGTCGCATTTAATCGCCCTGATCGCTTTGGTAAAGTGTTGAGTATGTCTGGCTCTTATTGGTGGGCACCTGAAAATGAAGAGCCTGAATGGCTTATTCGCCAATTTGAACAAGCAGATAAAAAGCCATTACAGTTTTTCTTAGAGGCGGGATTATTTGAAAGCCGTGGTGATAAGGGCGGAATTCTAAATAATAATCGTCATCTTAAACAGGTTTTAGAGCAAAAAGGTTATCCTGTTAAATCACTCGAAATGGCTAGTGGGCATGATTATATTTCTTGGTGTGAAACCCTGTATTTGGGGGCGAAAGCATTAACCCAAGAGAATGACTAGCTTAAGCTCTCGTTTTCCTATCGTGTTTTAACAATATGTTTTAATACAACAGAAGCTTATATCCGTATTAGTGATATAAGCTTTGTTTGTCATCAACATGTCATAAAGCTGTCATCGAAATCGCTTTTACTCTTCATTTCTCTGTCATTTAACTGCCGTAAGCTTTTCCTGACTTAAAACATTAACCCTGTTTTTTTTACTTTAGAGTGCAAGGAAAAAGCTATGTCTCATCGTTACCAACGTTCTATTTTATCCGTTATTGTAACAACACTATTGGCTGGCGCGAGTTTCTCTTCTTTTGCAGCTCCCGTTGCTGCTGATGCAATTTTGGCACAAGATCGTGCAGCAAAAGGTAATATCACGGAATTTGGCGGTGCTCGCCGTATGACTCAAGATCAAACTGAGGCATTAAAAGCAGCTTTACATAATAACCAAGCAAAAAATGTGATCCTCTTTATTGGTGATGGTATGGGGGATTCTGAAATCACTGTTGCACGTAACTATGCTGAAGGTGCTGGTGGCTTCTTTAAAGGTATCGATGCCTTACCTATTACAGGTCAATACACACACTATGCTTTAGATAGAAAAACGCAAAAACCTAACTATGTAACAGACTCTGCAGCTTCCGCGACAGCATGGGCTTCGGGTGTGAAAACGTATAATGGTGCATTAGGGATTGATGTGTTTGGTAAGGATCACCAAACTATTTTGGAATTAGCAAAAGCCAATGGAAAGGCAACAGGTAATGTGACAACATCAGAAATTCAAGATGCAACACCGGCGGCACTGTACTCTCATGTAACAGGTCGCAAATGCTATGGCCCTGTTGAAACTTTAGAAAAATGTTCAACTAATGCATTAGAAAATGGTGGTAGAGGTTCTATCTCTGAACAACTATTAGTCACTCGTGCCGATGTGACATTAGGGGGCGGTGCGAAAAGTTTTGCTCAAACTGCAGCTGCGGGTGAATATAAAGGTAAAACGTTAGAGCAACAAGCGATTGAGCGTGGTTATCAAATCGTGAAGGATGCCAAATCATTAGATGCAATTACGCTTGCAAATCAAGATAAACCCGTGCTTGGTTTATTCCACGAAGGTAATATGGCCGTGGCTTGGGAAGGGCCTAAAGCGACGTATCATGGTAATTTGAATAATCCACCTTTAGAGTGCAAACCTAATTCTAAACTCGATCCAAATGCGCCAACACTGGCACAAATGACCAAAAAAGCAATTGACTTACTGAAGACCAATGAAAATGGATTCTTCTTACAAGTCGAAAGTGCCTCTATTGATAAGCAAGATCATAATGCGAATCCTTGCGGACAAATTGGTGAAACGGTTGCGTTAGATGAAGCCGTACAAATCGGCTTAGATTTTGCTAAACAAAACGGCGACACACTGATTATCGTAACTGCTGACCATGCTCATTCAAGTCAAATTATTGAGGCGGATGTGAAATCAAGCGGATTAACACAAGCACTTATTACCAAAGATGGCGCAGTTATGGTCGTGAACTATGGTAATGCAGAAGAAGGATCCCAAGAACATACAGGGGCTCAGCTACGTGTTGCCGCTTATGGTCCACATGCTGCGAATGTCGTTGGGTTAACTGACCAAACCGACTTATTTTTCACTATGCGTGATGCGATGGGTCTGAAGTAAATTCCAGTTGAATTTATAGTCTGTCTGAACTTGTAGTCGAATTGCCTTACTAACTTGTTGTATTTTCGCGCGACTTAGAGAGATACCCTCTGGTCGCGTTTTTTTATGAAAAATTGAGACCATTTAAATAAAGTGATAATAAATCAATGGGTTATTTATAGGTTGATTTTGAAAATTACATATTTCCTGTTATAATTAACAGAATTGACAAATTAATCCATGTAATATTCTCAACTTCTCCATTGATTATTGTACTTTAGTTGCAATATCTTTTTGTCTAATAACGCTCTACGTTATTAAGGGCATTACCCGTAAAAATCTTTTCTCAGATAGATTATCTGCTCGTGGTCTTTCTCTTTTTTATGAGATTGAAGGAGAACAGAGTCAAACAAACAACGATAAAAATAAGGTTATTATTTCTATGCTGACACTGCTTCATTTACTCTCATCAGTCGCGCTTCTTGTCTGGGGAACACATATTGTTCGTACAGGCATTATGCGTGTTTTTGGCTCTGATTTGCGCCGAATTTTAGGTAAAAGTATTAATAAAAAATCCAACGCCTTTCTCGCAGGTGTGGGAGTAACAGCATTAGTCCAAAGCAGTAATGCGACGGCACTTTTGGTTATCTCTTTTGTGACACAAGGACTAATTTCGATTACACCAGCACTTGTTATTATGCTAGGTGCCGATGTAGGTACTGCACTTATGGCGCGTGTGCTGACTTTTGATCTCTCTTGGTTATCTCCACTACTTATTCTTGTCGGGGTGATCACTTTTTTAAGCCGTAAAAAAGAGCGCGTCGGGCAATTAGGGCGAGTAGGAATTGGCCTTGGCTTAATTATTTTAGCCTTGCAATTAATAGTCACTTCTGCAGAGCCAATTACTCATGCTAGTGCAGTGCAAGCTATCTTTACTTCATTAAGTGGAGATACCGTTTTAGCACTGCTCGTGGGTGCTTTATTTGCGATGGTGAGCTACTCAAGCCTTGCGGCCGTGTTATTAACAGCGACACTAAGTGCAACAGGGCTAATGCCTTTGTATATCAGCTTATGCATTGTGATTGGTTCTAATATTGGTAGTGGCCTACTCGCGTTAATGAGTAGTCGAGGGCAAAGTGTTGTTTCACGCCAAGTTGTATTAGGAAGCCTCTTTTTTAAATTAATTGGTGCATTATTGGTTTTACCTTGGATAACCATAATTGCAAATAAAATCCAGCAATATGGATTTTCACCAGCTGAAGTCGTTATCTATTTTCATGTTATTTATAATCTGGCTCGCTGTATTTTGATGATCCCTTTTGTTGGCATAATGGCGAAATTATGTCAGCGACTTATTCCAGAATTACCGACGACTGACTCTGAAATGGCGCCGCGTTATTTAGATCAATCTGCTATTGATACGCCTTCATTGGCTATTGCTAATGCGGTGAGAGAATCACTACGATTAGGTGATGTTATAGAACAAATGCTGCAACGTTTTACTGCGTTAATGGAAGGTGATCGTCAGCAAAAAAGGGAAATTAGCCAGTTAGAAGAAGAGGTGGAATTACTCCACAGCAGTATTAAATTGTATATGGCACAAATTCAACAGCATGATCTAGGGACGGAAGATTCCCGACGTTGGGCTGAAATTATTGATACAGCGATGAATTTACAACAATCATCCGCTATCATTGCGCGTATGTCGGCTGAAGTGGTAAGTAAAGGTTTAAATCACCACTTATTTTTATCGGAGGAAGGACGTCGTGAATTACAGACACTCCTTGAGCGTCTGCAAAGTAATCTGAATCTGGCGATGTCGGTATTTGTTTCCGGCAACATGGAGCATGCTCGCAAATTACGTCGAGCAAAACATCGTTTCCGTTTACTCAACCAGCGTTACTCGTTTGCTCATGTAGAACGTCTTCATTTGCATAATATGCAAAGTATTGAAACCAGTTCTCTGCATACCAGTTTGCTCGGTGATATGAAACGGTTGAATTCCTTATTCTGTGCGGTGGCTTACCACGCATTAGAAAAAAGTGAATCATCATCAGAACAGGTTAATCTTTAATAATGAAAAATAATATTCGTCAATTAACACGAAATGAAATTCCGCTGGTATGGGAAATTGATAGAACTGAGCTTATTGAAAAGCTATATGTTTTAAAAGAAGGAACATTGCTTTTATCAGAGCAACGCTTTGATATGAAAGGTTGGCCAGAAGGTGAAGCTGAACATTATACTCCTGTTTTACTCGAAAGCTTTGATCGAGGAGCGCCTTTCTGGGGCGTTTTTAAAAACGGTCAACTGGTTGCAGCAGCGAGTGTTGATCCGCAAAAACGGGGTCAAAATGGCACTTTACTTCAACTCTCTTTTTTACATGTTAGCCACCAGCAACGTGGGCAAGGTTTAGCGCGAATATTATTTGATTATTGTGTGGAATATGCGAAGAAAAAAGGCGCTGGTGGATTATATATTTCATCAACACCTTCTGAAAATAGCGTAAATTTTTATCAGCATTTAGGGTGTCGTTTAATTGATATTTCTGATCCTGAACTTTATGAAAGAGAGCCAGAAGATATTCATTTGGTCTTTCATTTTATCGAGCCAAATAACGCTTAATTTCGTTTATTGACCACAATAACAACATAATAAAATGCCTTATCGTGAAAAAATGATAAGGCATTTTTATTTCTTGTACTAAAAAAGATACATAACCCTTTAAAAAATAAGGATATAAAATAATTCTTTTCTTTATTTAAGTTGATTTAGTATAGTTGTTATATATAATAATGAAAATCATTATCATTAATGGTGGATGTTATGGCTAAACCAACACGCATCTCTTCAGCGACACCTTGGACATCTCGCATTAGTTTATGGGAAATGTTGGCCGTTTCTTCTTTACTAACAGTGATTACGCATTCCATTGTAGGCACATCCGCCTTTACGCTGGTTTTAGTGGTTTCAATGCTGTTATCAACCTTGATGCTGTTCCATAAGAAATTACAGATGTGGGTAATGATCCCCGCGGGCGTTGTATTGACCTACAGTTTGATGACACTTTTAGCCACGTATCATGGATAGAGAATAAGGTATTCAGTGTGTAATCGAAAAGGGTGTTATTACAGGAGAAAAGAAAGGTTATTGAGTGGTGCGAAGAGGGGGACTTGAACCCCCACGTCCGTAAGAACACTAACACCTGAAGCTAGCGCGTCTACCAATTCCGCCATCCTCGCAGTCTTACTCAATTAATCTTGTCTGTTTGGTGCGAAAAGGGGGACTTGAACCCCCACGTCCGTAAGGACACTAACACCTGAAGCTAGCGCGTCTACCAATTCCGCCACTCTCGCATTCAGACAGGAAGCGAATTTTATGCCAATTATTTTTGGCGTCAATTATTTTTTATCAATAAAATATCTTGGTGATGAAAAATAAAACCCTGTTATAAATAACAGGGCTTGTGATTAGTCTTTCTTGGTTGCTTGGTAAACTTTGAATTTACCTGTTGATGCAAGAACTTCATGAGAGCCAAATACATGATCCAGTATATCTGGATAAGGGATAAACGAATTCGCTACAATGCGTAATTTACCGCCTTTTTTCAGGTAATTTGGTGCAAGGCGAATAATATCTTCAGCCGCTTCATAGCTAGTACCTAAACCATCATGGAAAGGTGGGTTTGATATTATCCAATCATAAGTTTCTTCAACTGCGGAATAGACATTACTCGCAATTACTCGACCTTCTAATTCATTTACGTTTAAGGTGGCGATACTAGAAGAAATAGCAGCAGCATTTACATCACACAGTGTGAGTTTCAACATTGGGTTTTTCTTGCCAAGTACAGTGGCGAGAACACCACAACCACATGCCATATCCAGTAAATCCCCAACCATTGCATCATCAAAAGTGGAGAGTAATAAACGGCTACCTTCATCTAATGCATTTTGGCTAAATACACCCGGTAATGCCATTACAGTAAGGTCGTCATGGCGATAAGTTTGCCACCAGTTATTACGGTCAAATAGTGTTTGATATGTTTGAGTGCCAAAAAATAAGCTACAACGGCGTGCAGAATCTATTTTTTTAAGTTTAGCAATACCATTCATTAATTCTGTGGCACTTTTAACACCACTACGGTTTTCACCAACAATAAAAATTTCAGTACCCACTTGTAAGTTAGAGCAAAGGCTACGCAGTTGGAAAGTGGCTTCGTTTTTATTTTTAGGCCAAAAATAGATTAAGGTATTACAATATTTCACAAAGGATTGATCGGCAACTAAACCGAAGAGTGCGTTATCACCCATTGATTTTAGTAATGGTAGCCACTGGTGATATTGGTTGGTATATGCTCTGACACTTTTCGCCTGAATTTGTGCTGCAAAAGTATCTTGAAGATCACCTGCAATAAGTACATGCCTGTCTGCGAAATGATCTAGGTGACGAAGAATAACTTCGCTAGCAGGGGACAGTGAGGACATTATGATTATTACTCCTTAAAAAACATGAGACGCATGATATCAGATATAAAGAAACCGACGCTATTTATTGGCGTAGTTTATGCCCTCTGATACTATGTACCGTTGTTCTACACTTGATAGGTAAGCATAATGAGCCGTAAAGACAGAATGTTATCCCAACTTGGAATTCGTCAGTGGGTACTTCGTAAGCCTGCTGTGTTAAAAGGCGAGCATTCTGTTCAATTTCCGGATACAACACGTTTACTTATCATTACTGATGATACCGTTGATCTAAATAACGGGCTTTTCTCTGATATTTTTAGCGCCATGGGGATAGATAAAGACGAAATCTATTGTATTACAACAGATGATGTGAGCATGCTCACAGAATCATTTGATCTTCCCTGTTGGTTATTAGGCACTGATCTCATACTTCCCTCTGAATATACTTCTCTGAGAAGCCCTTCATTACATCAGTTATATTTTGATGCTGATGCAAAACGCGATCTTTGGAAACAAATCTATCAATATGAAGACCATTTCACTCTTAAACCCTGCTGATTTACCTCTAGCATGGGAAATTGAAAAATTAAGTCATTCATTCCCTTGGAGTGAAGAAACATTTTATAGTAACCAAGGTAGTCATTATTTTAATCTGAAAATTTGCATTGATAATATTATTGTAGGTTTTGCAATTACGCAATTAATATTAGATGAGGCTACACTTTTTAATATCGCAATCCATCCTGATTATCAGGGAAAAGGTTACGGTAAAGCACTCTTATTGGAACTGATTGAAACACTTGAGAAAAAAAATATCACCACCTTGTGGTTAGAGGTGCGAGAATCTAATGAAAAAGCGTTCAATCTCTATGAATCTATAGGATTTAATTTTGTTTCAAAACGCAAAAACTATTACCCAACAAAGACGGGAAATGAAGATGCGATTATCATGGCTTATCCTATTTCTTTCTAATTAAATCTTTATTTAAGTTAAATTTAAAACGCCTTCTATTAGGCGTTTTTTATTTTATTTAAAGACTGAAAATTTCATTTTTTCATTATTTTTATTTGAAATTTATCTTTATTTTTACTTAATGTAAATTAACCAAGTTAATTTCACTTTTGTCATGTTTTTATTTTTTATCTAAGTTATTATCACGATGTTAAGAAAGCTAAATATTTTTATAAATAAAGTATCCATTTACTTCTGTTTTAAATAAAAGCACATTTCTATTAAGTAGGTGATATTAAAATCAATGAGAGACTATTTGCTATTTTAACTTTCATTTCTAGTTCACCTTTTGACACTATAAAAATAGTTTCATTCTTACGATTTGTTTCATTCTTACGATTTAATAATTTAGCGTTTTACATTGGCTTTCCTGTTAGTGCCTTTGTGGTATTTGTCTGTGTTATCGATAAAAGTATTGTGGTTTATATTATTAATTATCACAATCACTAGGCATCACCCGCTCAAGTAGATAAAATAGTAACCATTGATTGTTTATACAGACAAGATAGGCGAAAATAAGCGCCAATTAAGATTAACTTACGGGTTGAATGTCTTTATAGTCACTTTAATTATTACTTATAGCAATATATCAGTGTCTTACATTCTCTCGTCTATCAACCAGAAGATCACCATTGATGTCTAATCCTATTTTTCAGCAAGAAGTTGCTCGTCGTAGAACTTTTGCCATTATTTCCCACCCCGATGCGGGTAAAACAACCATCACTGAAAAAGTGTTGTTATTCGGACAAGCAATCCAACGTGCAGGAACCGTAAAAGGTCGTGGTTCAAATCAGCATGCAAAGTCTGACTGGATGGAAATGGAGAAACAACGTGGTATTTCTATTACAACCTCAGTCATGCAGTTCCCTTATGCCGATTGCCTAGTTAACTTATTAGATACCCCAGGGCACGAAGATTTCTCTGAAGATACTTATCGTACTTTAACCGCAGTTGACTGCTGTTTAATGGTCATTGACTCCTCTAAAGGGGTTGAAGATCGTACTCGTAAGTTAATGGAAGTCACACGTTTACGTGATACTCCAATTCTGACTTTTATGAATAAACTTGACCGTGATATTCGTGATCCAATGGAACTCATGGATGAAGTTGAAACAGAATTAAAAATTGCGTGTAGCCCTGTTACTTGGCCTATTGGTTGCGGAAAACTCTTCAAAGGGGTTTATCACATTCTGAAAGATGAAACTTATCTTTATCAAACAGGTCAAGGCCATACTATTCAAAATTCTCGCGTTATCAAAGGACTAGATAACCCAGAGCTCGATGAAGCTATTGGTGATGATTTAGCAAGCCAACTACGTGATGAATTAGAGTTAGTATTAGGTGCCTCCCATGAATTTGATCATGAGGCATTTTTAGCTGGCGAATTAACCCCAGTGTTCTTTGGTACTGCATTAGGTAACTTTGGTGTTAACCATATGCTTGATGGCCTTGTAAAATGGGCTCCAGCACCAATGCCTCGCCAAACAGATATGCGTGAAGTTACCGCTTCTGAAGAAACGTTCACCGGTTTCGTCTTTAAGATCCAGGCTAATATGGATCCTAAACACCGCGACCGTGTTGCATTCCTACGTGTTGTATCCGGTATGTATGATAAAGGTATGAAGTTACACCAAGTTCGAATTAAAAAAGATGTGGTGATTTCTGATGCATTAACCTTTATGGCCGGCGATCGTTCTCACGTTGAACATGCATATCCTGGGGATATTATCGGTCTTCATAACCACGGTACAATTCAAATTGGTGATACCTTTACTCAAGGCGAGATCCTGAAGTTTACCGGTATTCCAAATTTTGCGCCTGAGTTATTCCGCCGTATTCGTTTACGTGATCCATTAAAACAGAAACAGTTACTTAAAGGGTTGGTACAGTTATCAGAAGAGGGCGCTGTACAGGTCTTTAGACCACTGGCAAATAACGATTTAATCGTAGGTGCAGTGGGTGTACTTCAGTTTGATGTGGTTGTTGCAAGACTTAAGAGTGAATATAACGTTGAAGCGATTTATGAATCCGTTAACGTTTCAACAGCACGCTGGGTTGAATGTAATAACGAGAAAAAACTCGAAGAGTTTAAACGTAAAAATGAACAAAACTTGGCACTTGATGGTGGCGATAACTTAACTTATATCGCACCAACGATGGTCAATTTGAATTTAACACGTGAGCGTTATCCTGATGTTGAGTTCCATCAGACTCGTGAACACTAATATTCGGGCTTGCTCGTCATACTTCAAGCTGCAACGTTGTTGATTAGGTTCATTCGCACAAGTCACATACTGATGTATGCTCTTAGCGACTCATTC
Organism: Proteus faecis; assembly: GCF_030286765.1. Taxonomy (NCBI): domain Bacteria; kingdom Pseudomonadati; phylum Pseudomonadota; class Gammaproteobacteria; order Enterobacterales; family Morganellaceae; genus Proteus; species Proteus faecis. The sequence goes on along the minus strand of NZ_JASVWV010000026.1, from coordinate 1,017 downwards.
ACTTGTCGCCTAGTTGTAGCATGAATTATGTAGAGTAAGAGTGCGGAGAATAACTTAGGGTAAGCGCGTTGTTTTTTGAATGATCTCAATAATGAAAAGGCTGTGTTTTTAATATAGCCTTTTTTGTTGCTTCGTTTTGTTGAGTCTTTATCCTTAATAAACCGCTCTCTGTGAGAGACGCGCTCTTCTTTGTTAATAAATGTCATTGGCATAGCCTTAATATCCTATCTAAAAACACCTCTTAATTTGGAATTACTCTCTTTTTTTTCTGTTAAAATTATGCTTGTTTTTACACTTATTGATATTTCTTTGTGAAGTTTCTTATAGATTTATTTGTTATTATTAGAATAAAATTATTAGGATTAGTCTTTATTTGTTATTTTTTACTTTATTTAACTCAGATAGCTTATTAGTGTTATAGCTTGGATTGTTAAATTTTTGTAGTGCTTAATAAAAAGACAGATATTAAAACACACGTATATTTCCTATCTCAGTTATTGTGATTAGGGGGAGAGCAATGAAACAATATAAAACGCTAAAATTGGCGTTATTAATGTCAATCGGTTTAGCTTTTGTCAGTATGGGCGCGTCCGCTGAAACATCGTGGTATAGCGAGATTAATAAAAGTGGGAATAATACGGGTCACTATTTAAGTGATACTTCTATTTCTAATAAAATTAAAGATGCGCTATTGCCAATGCAAGATATTAATAGTGAGAATATTTCTATTCGTACTGAGTTTGGGCATGTCTTTCTTTCCGGTTTTGTTGATAGTAAAGCGCAAGAAGAAAAAATCTTACAAGTTATTGAAAAAATTGAAGGTGTTAAAAGCGTAGACTCAGATGTAAATATCAAATCATAAACGTAATTTTCTTTTATATTCGTCATACTGTGACTGCTCCCCGCCCTGTCGGGCGAGGCTTCCCACTTCTTAGACCGCAACCGTCTGTGTGACGGATTTACGCTGGCCTCCATGGGCAGAAACGACGAGTCCCGCCGCTTGTAATTCCAGTATGC
>NZ_JASVWV010000025.1:0-14518 GCF_030286765.1 Proteus faecis | reverse complement strand
GCTCCGGCAGCAAAACACACATTTACGGATGCAAAGTAAAACGGGGCTTTTGTGGTCGAGATCGTACTTTGTCTGTAGCACCGGAGTGGCAACGATTGAAACGTTCAGAGCCTACGTTCAGAGTCAGCCAACGCCTGATTGATCTTTAAAGCCCTGCGGGCTTTTCGCCTTATATCCCCGCCCGCATTGGGCGAGGGTTTACGGCGTTTTTCGCTAACTTAATGCGCCATTTTTACGGCATTGAGCTATCTTAAGAATATCCTCTGCCAATAATTTTGCTGTAATAATATCATCGGAATGATGATTCACCATTAAACGGCTTAAACAGCCTTCTAAGATGAGTTCCATTTGTTTAGCGACTAATTCGCTATCTTCAATATCAAGTTTGCGCAGTAGCGTTCTGGAATAATCAAGCGAGCTTTGTTTTTGACGTTGGCTTAATTGGTGGATTTGAGAATGTTCATCTGGGTAAGCACTACATGCTGCAACAAATAAACAACCAGGGAATCGATTTTTTTCTAAACGCATGGCGAGTTGATCATAACGTGCCAGTAATTTTTGTTCGATAGTTAGTTCGTCATCTAACATGACTTGGCGTTGCCAAATATCAATTTGTTGTCCGTGATGGCGGAGGCAATCAAAAATTAAGGCATCTCTATCTGGCCAGAATGGATAAAGTTGAGATTCATTGATACCTGAATCTTGAAGAAGCTCCGGTAAAGTTGCAGCTAAGCCGTATTGCTCTAGCTTGATAAGTACGTGGTCTAATAACGCTTCACGTTGCACGGATATCTCCTTAAATCACCTTGTCACGAAAACACCATAATTAGCAGACTTTAACTGAAAATGAAAGCAAGAGGCGACTGGGTAAAATGAAAATACCCCATCTTGCGACAGGGTATTTTCTTATTTTTTATTTCTTTTAAGCGCTAAGCACTTTTTTGCAATGTTTTAATTTTTTACTTCAAACTACAGGATCATACCGCCGAAGAGGAAACCAAATCCGACAGCTAATACCACACCAATTGTACCAGGGATAAAGAATGGGTGGTTGAAGACTAATTTACCGATACGAGTTGTACCTGTGTCATCCATTTGAACTGCCGCAACTAGTGTTGGGTAAGTTGGCAGGATGAACAGACCAGAAACTGCAGAGAAAGAAGCAATTGCAGTTAATGGAGATACACCTAAAGCTAAAGCCATTGGCATTAATGCTTTCGCTGTTGCTGCTTGTGAATATAACAGTGCAGAACAGAAGAAGAAAATAACGGCTAATAACCAAGGATGGCCAGTGATTAAATCACCCGCAGTCAGTTTGATCCAATCAATGTTGCTTGAAACGAAAGTATCACCTAACCATGCAACACCCAGAATACAAATACATGCACTCATACCTGCTTTAAAGGTACTTGAGTTAAGGATGTTGTCAGTTTTAACTTTACAGAAAACAGTGATAAGCGTTGCAACACTCAGCATGATGATCAGAATGGCGTTAGTGGTGTTCATTAACGGTTCTTTCACGATGCCTAAGCTTGGGCTGTTGATGATTGCATAAGTAACAACACAGACAACACCCAGTAAGAACAGCATTACTGATGATTTAGCACCTGGTAAGGTTTCTCTGCGTGCTTGGCTACCACGTAACTCAACCAGACCTTGTTCTAAACGCTCACGATAGACTGCATCATCAGACAGTTTTGAGTTAAATACCCAAGACACGATGAATGACATCAGAATAATAGCAAGGAAAGTCGCTGGTAATAAGATAGACAGCAGAGTGATGTAGCTTACTGTGTTACCTTCACCAACCATTGCTGGGTTTTCCATGACAGATGCCATGTAGACAACCGCTGCAGAGATAGGTGATGCAGTAATACCGATTTGAGCTGCAACAACACCAGTTGATAAAGGACGGCAAGGTTTGATGCCTTGTTCTTTTGCAACTTCAGCGATAACTGGCAGTGTTGCTAAAGAGATGTTCCCTGTACCTGCAAATAGAGTTAAGAAATAAGTCACAATTGGCGCAAGAATTGTGATGTATTTTGGATTACGTCTTAACAGTTTTTCAGTTTGGCCAACAAGGTAATCCAAACCACCAGCAACCTGCATCGCAGAGATTGCGGCAATAACAGCCATAATGATGGAGATAACATCAAAAGGGATTGAACCAGGTTTAACACCGATAGCGGCTAGAACTAAAACCCCTAAACCACCGGCAAACCCGATACCAATTCCCCCAAGTCTCGCACCGAGGAAAATGGCCAGCAGAACGATAATCAATTCTACGGCTAGCATAGCGTTTACTCCTTGAGATAATTAAAAAAATGAGAAAGATAAGTTAAATTTTTGTTTTTACAATCAAGTAAAAAGGCACGTCTCTTAAAGAGTCCGTGCCTTGTATTTTTAAGAGCTCATTCTTATGTTTAACAGTGTCATGTTATAAAACACAATTATTAATCATCGAAGCGTTTTGCTTTGTAAGCCGGGTTTTTTAAGTTCTCGATAGAGAAGATATCATCCAGTTGTTCTTCGGTTAATAAACCACGTTCTAGAACAACTTCACGTACGCTCTTACCTGTTTCTGCACAAATCTTACCAACGATGTCGCCGTTATGGTGACCAATGAATGGGTTCAGATAAGTAACGATACCGATTGAGCTAAATACGAAGTGTTCACAGATTTCTTTATTCGCAGTGATACCATCAACACATTTTTCTACTAAGTTACGGCAAGCGTTGCTTAACAGAGAGATTGATTCGAACATTGCTTGACCGATAGCTGGTTCCATTACGTTTAATTGTAATTGACCTGCTTCAGCAGCCATAGTCACACAAGTGTCATTACCGATAACTTTAAAGCAAGCTTGGTTAACAACTTCTGGAATTACTGGGTTTACTTTAGCTGGCATGATTGAAGAACCTGCTTGCAGTTCTGGAAGATTGATTTCTTTCAGACCTGCACGAGGGCCAGAGGACAGTAAACGTAAGTCATTACAGATTTTAGACATTTTCACAGCTAAGCGTTTTAACGCGCCGTGAACCATTACATAAGCACCACAGTCAGAAGTTGCTTCAATTAAGTCTTCTGCTGGAACACAAGCTAAACCAGTTACTTCTGCCAGTTTTTCAACCGCCAGTTTTTGATAACCAGGTGCTGTATTCAGACCAGTACCGATAGCAGTTGCACCTAAGTTCATTTCTAACAGTAACTCAGCAGTGCGTTTCAGGTTTTTGATTTCTTCTTTCATCAGTACAGAGAAAGCATGGAATTCTTGACCTAAAGTCATTGGTACAGCGTCTTGTAATTGAGTACGACCCATTTTCAGGATGTCTTTGAACTCAACCGCTTTTCTATCAAAACCTGCTTTCAGCAGTTCGATAGATTCAGTTAATTTGATAATAGAGTTATAAACCGCTACACGGAAACCACAAGGATAAGCGTCGTTTGTTGATTGGCTCTTATTGACGTGGTCATTTGGGTTCAGGTATTGGTATTCACCTTTTTGGTGACCCATTAATTCCAGACCGATGTTTGCGATAACTTCGTTGGTATTCATATTTAATGAAGTACCAGCACCGCCTTGGAATACATCAACTGGGAATTGATCCATGTGTTTACCTGTTTGTAATACAACGTCACAGGCTTTGATAATCGTATCAGCGATTTCACGAGGAATAGTGTGGAGTTCTTTGTTTGCTAATGCAGCAGCTTTTTTCACCATTACCATACCGCGGATGAATTCTGGAACATCATTGATGGTACGATCACTGATGTAGAAGTTTTCAATAGCACGTAAAGTGTGGACGCCATAGTAAGCATCAGCAGGAACTTCTCTTTTACCTAACAGGTCTTCTTCGATACGAGTTTTATTTGACATGAGAACCTTCTTATTAAAATTTTAACTGTCTAGTTATGCGCTTGTTAATAAAATATATCGTTAACGGTTAATAATGTAATATAACTTACCGTTTTGCTTGGTACTGACACGATCATATTCGGGTTGTGAACAAATACCTTTAAGCTGGATCACTTTATAAGTAAATAACGTCTAAATATTTTCTTTTTGTGATCTATCTCATGGATTTTACAGTTCTAACTCTCTTTTTAACGCCCCTTGAAAAGGAGTATTAGGCTCCCCACTATTATGTAGATAAACTAAGAAAAAGCGAGTTTGTAAACCATCACCTTAGATGTAGTTCACACTCCTTTCTATTAATAATATGAATCTTTTTTATAAAAAAGGAGAACCAAGTGCGTTGGCTCCCATTAATTGTTATCTGTCTTCTTATCTATGTAGAAGCTGTTATTTTCGTCAATGTAGCATCTTCTATTGGCGTACTGACAACACTATTCCTTGTGGTGCTGACTTCTTGTGTTGGTATCTCACTGGTAAAAAACCAGGGCGTAAAAAATATTGCATCAATGCAACAAAAACTTGCAGTGGGTGAAGTGCCTGCTGCAGAAATGGTGAAAAGTGTTTCGTTAATATTGGCAGGTATTTTACTGTTGATCCCGGGGTTCTTTACTGATTTTCTGGGTTTGCTGTTATTACTACCACCGTTGCAAGCACTGTTAGTGACTAAATTGATTTCTCGTATTCGTGTTTATTCAGCAGGTCATGGTCAAAGTGGATTTTCGTCTAATCAAAATGGAACAACATTTGAAGGCGAGTTTCAGCGTAAAGAGGATTCACCGAGTAACCAACTGAATAATAAGGCTGAAAATCAGAATAACGACCATTTTTCTGACAAAAAGTAATCAGCCGAAAGCATAATCAACTGAAATGGGGAAAATTTGAAAAAAAATCACACTTCTCCCCTTGAAGTTTTACTTGATGCCCCCACCTGTATCGTGATGGTACTGGTTCATCTTGGGCACTGGTATCAACCTTAATCCTGATATGGACTTTTTTATAGGAGCACTATTAATGAAGATTCGTCCATTACATGACCGTGTTATTGTTAAACGTAAAGAAGTCGAAGCTAAATCAGCAGGCGGTATCGTACTAACTGGCACTGCAGCGGGTAAATCAACTCGTGGCGAAATTTTAGCCGTGGGTCAAGGCCGTATTATGGAAAACGGCGACGTTAAACCGCTGGATGTTAAAGTTGGTGATATCGTAATTTTTAACGACGGTTATGGCGTTAAAACAGAAAAAATTGATAACGAAGACGTGCTTATCATGTCTGAAAGTGACATTTTAGCAATTGTAGAAGAATAATTTTTCTCTTTTAAGATCTTCTTAAACTGAACGAATTCAAAGGAAATATACGATGGCAGCTAAAGACGTCAAATTCGGTGTAGATGCTCGTAATAAAATGTTACGTGGTGTTAATGTTCTTGCAGATGCAGTTAAAGTAACTTTAGGTCCTAAAGGTCGTAACGTTGTTTTAGATAAATCTTTCGGCGCACCTGTTATTACTAAAGATGGTGTATCTGTTGCACGCGAAATTGAACTCGAAGATAAATTCGAGAACATGGGTGCACAGATGGTGAAAGAAGTTGCTTCTAAAGCCAATGATGCGGCAGGTGATGGTACTACAACTGCAACAGTATTAGCACAATCAATCATTGCCGAAGGCTTAAAAGCAGTCGCCGCTGGTATGAACCCAATGGATCTGAAACGCGGTATCGATAAAGCTGTTGTTGCAGCAGTCGAAGAACTGAAAAAACTGTCTGTTCCATGTTCAGATACTAAAGCGATTGCTCAGGTTGGTACAATTTCTGCTAACTCTGATGAAACCGTCGGTACTCTGATCGCGCAAGCGATGGATAAAGTAGGTAAAGAAGGTGTTATCACCGTTGAAGAAGGTACTGGCTTAGAAGATGAGCTAGATGTTGTTGAAGGTATGCAGTTTGACCGCGGTTATCTGTCTCCTTACTTCATCAACAAACCTGAAACGGGCACAGCAGAATTAGAAAACCCATTCATTCTGTTAGTTGATAAAAAAGTTTCTAACATCCGTGAATTACTGCCTGTCTTAGAAGCTGTTGCTAAAGCTAACAAACCTCTGCTTATCATTGCAGAAGATGTTGAAGGCGAAGCATTGGCAACATTAGTTGTGAACAATATGCGTGGTATTGTTAAGGTTGCCGCTGTTAAAGCTCCTGGCTTTGGTGATCGTCGTAAAGCAATGCTGCAAGATATCGCAACATTAACTAACGGTGCAGTGATTTCTGAAGAAATCGGCATGGAGTTAGAAAAAGCAACATTAGAAGACTTAGGTCAAGCAAAACGCGTTGTTATCAACAAAGATACAACAACCATTATTGATGGTTTAGGTGATCAAGACGCAATCAGTGGTCGTGTATCGCAAATTCGTCAACAAATCGAAGAAGCGACTTCAGATTATGACCGTGAAAAATTACAAGAACGCGTTGCTAAATTAGCAGGCGGCGTTGCAGTCATTAAAGTTGGTGCGGCAACTGAAGTTGAAATGAAAGAAAAACGTGCTCGTGTTGACGATGCTCTGCATGCAACTCGCGCAGCAGTTGAAGAAGGCGTTGTTGCTGGTGGTGGTACTGCTCTGGTTCGTGTTGCTAACGCTCTGCGTGAGATGGTTGGTGATAACGAAGAACAAACAGTCGGTATCCGTGTTGCATTACGTGCAATGGAATCTCCAATGCGTCAAATCGTTGCTAACGCAGGTGAAGAACCCTCTGTTGTTGTAAACAAAGTGAAAGCAGGTGAAGGTAACTACGGTTATAACGCTGCAACTGATGATTACGGCGATATGATTGATATGGGTATCTTAGATCCAACTAAAGTTACTCGTTCTGCGCTACAATTTGCTGCATCTATCGCAGGTCTGATGATCACAACAGAAGCGATGATCACAGATTTACCTAAAGAAGACAAAATGGATTTAGGTGGCGCTGGTGGTATGGGCGGCATGGGTGGAATGGGCGGCATGATGTAGTGCGACGAGAGTCGCGTAGGTAGCTAGCCGAGCGGGCTACGTCCATAGTGAGTACTAACTGATAGTTGTACTCACTATTCCCCGCCGAAATAGCATAATAATGATATGTCCGATGTTCCGGGCTTTAAATTCTCCCGGACATCGGCTCTTCACTTGGTGAAGAACTAATTTCTGGTTGCGGACTTTAAAGTCAGTATTCCTCTCTAAATAATGTGTAACAGCGTTTTAATGCGATAACCATTTGAACTATCAATACGGTTATCACTTAATCTCTGTTATAACGTCAAAAAGATACACGTTGAAACAAGGTAGATTTTTTAGCTTGTGATGTAACGGGGTTAACATCGTCTCTATCAAATTTATGTACGCCAGCACCTACCGGTGTGAAGCTGTGCTGATGATTGTCTGACTGTATTGCATCTGATACAAAGCCAGACCTGTTGTGTAACTAACAGTAGCCTAGGAGCAGCGCGTCGCCAGTAATGGTGAGGTGTGAGAGCGCTCTGACAATGTACTCCCCGATGTTTGGGTGCCGATTTATCGTGAGATAAACAGTGGATTTTACCAGTAGCAGGTGAATGAGAGGCTAGGCTGGATCATAGGGTTAACGTTAAGTGAACTGTCCGTAAGCACCGTCAGCCGCAAGCAGCAAAAGCTACTGATATGCTGTGACCAAAAGGTACAAGGTCGGTTATTCCTATTACATCTGGGAATACGTTACCAACAGACCTTCGGTGTATAGGCAGAACCTAAGTGATCCGTGTCATGAGTACGGAACTCGGTAAGCCCGTATTTTCGCCACAATGTGGCAGGTGAGTCGCAAGACCAGCTGTTGAGAGTGCGGGTAAAGGAGGTTGGAGAAAGCGAATGCCGTTCTGTAATGGAATGGATAAGAGGTTAAATGTTCCTCTACCGGAAACGGGGCAGACTTCCGACTGGTCTTTAATTGTGTGCAGTACTGTAAAGCAAATCTAACGTGACAGAAAGTTGGTCAGGGCAGTTCTCTGTTCTGACCTAACCCTTGCGGGAGCATAAGATAACTCCTGCAAGGGGGCTATCTGTCAGCTCTCGCTTGGGGCTTTCTAATCCAAAGCACTGAGGAGAGTAGCAAGTTGAGTACGTTAATAGAAGTACCTGCGCTTTCCGGCAGGGCGGAAAACTGGCATCAGATTAACTGGTGTCAGATACACCGTCAGGTCAGAGGGCTACAGGTACGAATCGCAAAGGCAACAAAGCAGAAGCATTGGCGCAGGGTGAAAGCCCTGCAAAGAATGCTGACGCGCTCGTTTGCAGCCAAAGCTTTGGCTGTCAGGCGGGTTACCGAAAATCGAGGCAAAAAGACAGCCGGAGTGGATCGCCAGTTGTGGAACACTCCCGAAAGTAAATGGTATGCGATCGATCAGCTTAAACGGACAGGTTATAAGCCGTCTCCGTTAAGGCGGGTTTACATTCCTAAAAGTAACGGCAAATGCCGTCCTTTGGGGATACCGACGATGAAGGACAGGGCGATGCAGGCACTATACCTGCTGGCACTTGATCCCATCTCGGAAACTAAGGCAGATCGCAGCAGTTATGGCTTTCGTCCGGCTCGTTCAGCGGCGGATGCGATTGAGCAATGTTTTGTTAATCTCAGTCGTAAAAGCTCTGCTGAATGGGTACTGGAAGGCGATATAAAAGGATGTTTTGATAACATCAGTCATGACTGGTTACTTGCCAACATTCCGTTGGATAGACAGGTACTCAGGAAATGGCTTAAAGCGGGATTTATGGAATCCGGTCGTTTACACCCGACAGAGGCTGGTACACCACAGGGAGGCATTATTTCCCCTGTACTGGCAAATATGGCTCTGGATGGATTGGAAGAGGTGCTTGAAACCCATTTCGGGAAGAAAAACACCAAAGCCAGTTATAAAACCAAGGTCAATTATGTGCGTTATGCGGACGATTTTATCATTACTTGCATCTCGAAAGAGTCACTTGAGAATAAAATCAAACCCCTTGTTGAAGCATTTATGGCGGAACGAGGGCTGCAATTATCACCAGAAAAAACGGTGATAACGCATATTTCGGAAGGGTTTGATTTCCTGGGGCAGAATGTACGCAAGTACCGTGGCAAAATGCTGATAAAGCCGGCTGCTAAGGGATTGCGTAATCATCTTCAGAAAATCCGGCAAATAGTGAAACGTAATTCGGCATCAAAACAGGGTGATTTGATAAGGCAACTTAATCCAGTATTACGGGGTTGGGCAAACTATCATCGTCATATTGTTGCCAAAGAAACGTTCAGCTATATCGACTATCGCGTCTGGAAATTGCTCTGGCGCTGGTCATGCCGTCGGCACGGGAATCGCAACAAGTATTGGGTGAAAAAGAAGTATTTTCATTCGGTTGGGAGCGAGAACTGGATATTCCAGAGTATTGATGCGGATAACGGCCTGAGAAGGTTAGTGTCCTGCAAAGATATCCCGATTAAAAGGCATATTAAAATCAGGGCTGAGGCGAATCCATATGATCCGGTTGACGAACTGTACTTTGAACAGCGGCAAATTAAGCGCTGGAAAGAAGGGAAAATGCAGCGAGGAAAGCTGAGATTAATTTGGGAGCGGCAAGGCTATCGTTGCCCGATCTGCCACCAACTATTCAGAGATAATGATGATTGGGATATCCATCACATAATCAGACGGGTAGATGGAGGAGGTGACGAAAGCGATAATTTAATGATGTTACATCCGAATTGTCATCGGTTGATCCATAACCATGAAGTGGATTAAATACTATATGTGGTGTTTTTCTGTTATTGAATGATCAATATATTGATTGTTTATGGTTGTCATGGTAATTTATACAGTGTCATGAAACTGTAAGGAGGTGACCCATGGCAGGTAAAAATCAACATGTAGTTAAAAGAGGTAATGGTTGGGCGGTACTTGGTGAAAATAACTCCAGAGATACTTCGCATCATCGCACGCAGCAGGAAGCTTTTGAAGCTGCGCGTGATATAGCTAAGAATCAAAGGAGTGAAGTTTTCATTCATGGTGAGAATGGGAAAATTCGTGAGCGAAACACTTACGGTAATGATCCTTTCCCGCCAAAGGGCTAGTCCAACAATTATAATGTTGTCGGCCCAAACAGAAGTGCGGGCTTATAAAGGCTTGAGCCGTATGCGGGGAAACTTGCATGTACGGTTCTTAGGGGGCGGCGGCGCAGTAATGCGCTGCTGCTACCCGACATTCATCAGCTAACTGTTTTACACGAAAAACCCGAGCTTAGGCTCGGGTTTTTTTATGTCTAAATACAATTGAGATTTGAAAATGGCTGTTGTAAATCAATGCTTAGCTGTCAGAGCATTTCAAAAATTCAAAAAAATATTGGGGATCGTCTTGTCAAACTCGACACTGTGCACGTGTTATTGCTTCTTGAGCTTGAATCAGAGCCTGCATACCTTATATTTGTTAACATAATTCACATATCATACCTTTAATACACAAAATCTCCCCTATAAGGGGGGATTTCGTTGAGGTAATACTATGGATTTAATGACCGCTGTTAATACTTTTGAGAAATTCGCTAATCAAGACAGAAATATTTTTCTCACCAGAGATTTAGATTTAAAAGAGGAAGCGCTAAATCATCATTTGAATTAAATTAGAGCATTATAATCGTTAAATGATGATTGATTGTCTGATGATTTTTAAAAAATGAACTAATTGTGTGTTCATTCTCGCACTGTGTAGGCTGAAAATAGACCTGATCGTTTTCAAAGCGTAAAAGCGGTGTAGAATAGAGGTATTATTGCTTTGTCTATCTCAAAGCTGAATTTGTACATTAAAATAAGTTTGAAGCGAAAATAATATCTTAAAGCTATTGGCTAATGTGAGATAGCAATGATGATTTATTTTTGCGCATAATAGGGATGACAAGGTATATTGTTGTCATGACTAAACGGACACTCAAATAAATGAGGGGATCATGCGAATTAAATTGTTATTGGGAGCTACAGCAGCGTTGTTACTAGCAGGCTGTTCTGCAACAAACACATTAAGTACTGCTGGCTCACAGGTACAAATCACTGATACGCAACCAGGCAGTGAGTGCCAATTATTAGGAACAGTGACAGGTGTTCAAAATAACTGGTTATCAGGTTCCCGTACTGAAAGCCAATCACTGCGAGGTGCTGCTAACGATCTACGTAATAAAGCAGCTGCAATGGGTGGTAATGTTATTTTTAACGTGGGTACTGGCGCAGGTAGCTTTGTTGATAGCTTTGCACCATTAGATAGCAAAATGAGTGGACAAGTTTATAAATGCCAATAAGGGTATTTAATTTATTCACTATTTATTAGTCTGCTAACTAATAGATAAAAAAGCTGTAGTCACTTCATCTATTTGAATTGAGCTACAGCTTTTTTGTTTTTGTGATATTGATTATTGCTGACGTAACCCAAGATCTAACAATGTTTTACTCGGTTCACCACCGATTTCACGTGTGAGTTTGGGTACCATATAACCAGACACTAAGCTCATAAGTCCTTTCATAATTTCTCTAGCTTCACTGTCTGGCACCATAAAGTGAGCCGCGCCTTGCACTTTATCTAGAACATGTAAGTAATACGGCATAACACCCGCATCAAATAGTGCGCGACTTAAATCGGCAAGGACTTCAGCACTGTCATTGATACCTCGTAATAACACACCTTGATTCAATAGTGTGACATTGGCATTTTTTAGCTTTGAGCAGGCTTCTCTCAGTGCATCATCAATCTCATTGGCATGATTGGTGTGCAATACCATGATATTTTGCAAACGTGATTGTTGTAGGCGTTTGCATAGCGTGTCAGTAATACGTGCAGGAATAACCACAGGTAAGCGAGAGTGGATACGTAAACGCTTAAGATGAGGAATAGCTTCCAATTGTGTTATTAGCCAATCAAGTTCATCATCTTTCGCCATAAGAGGATCCCCCCCTGAGAAGATGATTTCATCGAGTTTTGAGTTATTTTTGATATACTCAATTGCTTTTTGCCAATTCGCTTTGTTTCCTTTGTTATCTTCGTAAGGAAAATGACGACGAAAACAGTAGCGGCAATTGACAGCGCAACCACCTTTGACCAGAAGCAATGCACGATTCTGATATTTATGTAATAAACCTGGCACCGCATTTTGTTGCTCATCTAACGGATCCGTAGAAAATCCTGGTGTTATGGTAAATTCAGCATTTGCAGTTAATACTTGTAAAAGTAATGGATCGTTAGGATCGCCTTTTTTCATGCGTGCAACGAATTCACGGGGAACCCGTAGCGGAAAAAGCCGTCGCGCCTGAGCTCCTTTTTGGAGTTCTTCGTGATGTTCCAACGCTAAAAGTTGGAGTAATTCAACAGGATCACTGATTGCCTGCGCGAGTTGTGTTAACCAGACTTCTCTGGTGGGGTGATTATGAGTTACAATGTGTGCCATTTTTTGGCTATGCCATTTTAAATTAAAAAAGTTAGAGGATATTCATGGCTTCTTATAATACCAACGATTTTCGTTCAGGTCTTAAAATCATGTTAGATGGCGAGCCAGCCGTCATTACTGAATGTGAATTTGTTAAACCAGGTAAAGGTCAGGCATTTGCACGTGTGCGTTTGCGTAAACTGATTTCTAACAAATTACTGGAAAAAACATTTAAATCTACTGATTCTGCAGAAGGCGCAGATGTCATGGATATCAACTTAACTTACCTGTACAACGATGGTGAGTTCTGGCATTTCATGAACAACGAAACTTTCGAGCAATTAGCAGCAGACGAGAAAGCCGTTGGTGATAACGCTAAATGGTTGATCGACCAAGCTGAGTGTATCGTAACACTGTGGGATAATCGTCCTATCGCTGTTATTCCACCAAACTTTGTTGAATTAGAAATCGTTGATACTGATCCAGGCCTAAAAGGTGACACTGCAGGTACAGGCGGTAAACCAGCAACATTAAGTACCGGCGCAGTAGTTAAAGTACCACTGTTTGTTCAAATCGGTGAAGTTATTAAAGTTGATACTCGTTCAGGTGAATACGTATCGCGCGTAAAATAATTGCATAGATTATTTTACTGAGCACAATAAATAATTACCGCAGATAATGTTAACTATCTGCGGTATTTTTTTTATTTTAATTTATAAATATTGATTAATAGGCGGTGTTTTCTTTCTAAAAATTTGAGTGATTTGTATTACTGCATTATTTAATTTTTTGTGTTATTATTTTGTTTCTAATCTATTTATCCCTTCACTATCCAAGATGCCAAAATAGAATGTGATATTCAATATTGGAATTGGTAAAAAATAGCCATTTTCTTAGAATGAGTTTGTAGATTGTTTTGGTAAAGATAATCCACAGCAATATTTATTTAAATTATTTTGACTTCCTTTAAGAGATATTGAAGAGTATAGATAAAAACATTAATCCTGTAATATTATTGATCTTTATTTTATATTTTAGTTGTACTAGGGAAACCCTTTCAATATAGACATTTACTTTGATATATCTCTTTTATTTTTTTATTAGTTAAATTGATGACATAACAAAATTAGATTAGCTTATTCTTCTGGTTAATTATCTCATTTATGGAATAAATTTCCATTTCTTTACTTCTTCATTTTTGTAAATTTCCCATACTGAAAAACAGATAATAGAATTTTAATCTATACTTTATCTAGGTTAAATATAAATAATATCTTTTAGATTTGCTTAAAATTTAAATTTTATCAATAACTTATATTTACCAGTAGTACTTAAATTAATTTAGGAGGCTATATGGAAAATAAAACAATTATTATGGGGGCTGATCCTTCAGGATTTGAACTTAAAAATACGATTAAATCGTATTTATCAGGAAAAAATTACACAATAAAAGATCTCACTGAATCCAACCCTATTGGATATTGTGATGTGGGTGATAAAGTTGGCTCAATTATTTCTGAACATCCTGAATATATTGGTTTTGTTTTCTGTGGCACAGGAATGGGCGTAAGTATTAGTGCTAACAAACATAAAAATGTTTATTGTGGTGTTTGTGAAAGCGTGACCAGTGCTCGTTTTTGTAAAATTATAAATAACTGTAATATTCTTGCTATGGGTGGGTTATTAATTACGCCATTCAAAGCCAAAATGATGGTTGATGCTTATTTATCAGCAACCTTTACCGAAGGGTTTACACAAGCGACACCAGAAGATTTACAATCAGGCTTAAATTCAATGAAACAAGTAGAAGATAAAATTTATAAAAATTAAGTCATTCTTATTATTCACTTTTATAAGCCTGAATTTTCAGGCTTATTTTTTACTTAAGTAATATATTTTGCTTATTAAATAGATAAGGGTTTAGTATCTATATTAAATAAAGCATTTTATAACTTAACAATAAATAAAAAGTAGGTGGACAATGGAACATCAACGCTCTGATGAAGTAAATGGCCCATTACGTATTACCTGTGACTACTCCCCGCCCTGTCGGGCGAGGCTTCCCACTTCTTAGACCGCAACCGTCTGTGTGACGGATTTACGCTGGCCTCCATGGGCAGAAACGACGAGTCCCGCCGCTTGTAATTCCAGTATGCCCTTGCGT
>NZ_JASVWV010000024.1:0-19300 GCF_030286765.1 Proteus faecis | reverse complement strand
TGTTGTTCACTCTTCAAGACTTGATACATCTAATATTTTAGAAGATATCGTCTCTGCGAGTGCCCACACAGATTGTCTGATAATTTGTTAAAGAGCAGTGCAACATTCGCTGCCGTTTCCGGTCTTCCGCGCTGTTGCGAGGAGGCGTATATTACGTTATTCCTCTGAAGAGTCAAGAGTTTTTTCAAACTTTTTTCTTTTCTCTTCACCGTCCTGCGTGGCTTGTTGTTTGCTCATCGCCGGTCAGTGGATGCGCATTATAGGGAGATCTCGAATTAGCGCAAGTGTTATTTTAAAAAAATTTACCAAGCGAATACTTTATAATCAAACGCCCTATGAAAGTATAAATAATAGACACCAATTGTTCAAAAAAGTTTCAATTTTATCTGTGATTCTTAGCGATTTAACGGTTAAACCTTTATTTATATATTAAGTGCATAAAAAAAGAGGCTTATATAAGCCTCTTTTTCAGTTTCACGACATCTCTTATTTATCATAATAAATAGAGAAGATACTCTATTACTGTTTTGCAATTATCTTATTGTTATCCAAATCTAAGATAATCTCTTTACCTGGTAATAATTTACCAGACAAAATGTCTTGAGCTAATGGGTTTTCAACCTCTTGCTGGATAGCCCGTTTCAATGGACGAGCACCATAAATTGGATCGAATCCAACTTCGCTCAATTTCTCTAATGCAGCCCCAGTAATAGTAACGTGATAACCACGCTCTTCTAAACGCTGGTATAAACGACGCAACTGAATTTGTGCAATCGCTGCAATGTTTTCTTTACCTAATGGATGGAATACGACCACTTCATCAATACGGTTGATAAACTCTGGTCTGAAATGATGGCCAACAACATCCATCACAATATTTTTCATTTCAGGATAATCAATTGTCCCGAAACGTTCTTGAATTAAATCAGACCCTAAGTTAGATGTCATAATGACAACTGTATTACGAAAATCGACTGTTCTACCTTGCCCATCTGTTAAACGACCATCATCCAATACTTGCAATAAGATATTGAATACATCTGGATGCGCTTTTTCAACTTCATCTAATAAGATGACTGAATAAGGGCGACGGCGAACTGCCTCTGTTAAATACCCACCTTCTTCGTAACCAACATATCCTGGAGGCGCCCCCACTAAACGAGAAACGGAGTGTTTTTCCATAAATTCAGACATATCGATACGAACCATTGCATCATCACTATCAAACAAGAAGTTCGCTAATGCTTTACACAACTCAGTCTTACCAACCCCTGTCGGCCCCAAAAATAAGAACGAACCAATTGGGCGATTAGGATCAGATAATCCGGCACGGCTACGACGAATAGCATTAGATACTGCACTTACAGCCTCTGCCTGACCAATAACACGTCTATGTAGCTCTTGTTCCATTCTTAACAGTTTTTCACGTTCCCCTTCTAGCATTCTAGATACAGGAATACCTGTCCAACGCGCTAAGATTTCAGCAATTTCAGCATCAGTAACTTTATTACGTAACAGCTTCATATGCTTATCTTCAGCTTTATTAGCTTCAGCAAGCTGTTTTTCTAGTGTCGGAATTTGTCCATATTGGATCTCTGACATTTTTGCCAAGTCACCACTACGGCGAGCTTGCTCTAATGCTATACGGGCCTGCTCTAATTCCGATTTGATATGCTGAGTACCAGTAAGCTCTGCTTTTTCTGCTTTCCACTCTTCTTCTAAAACAGAATACTCTTTCTCTTTTTCAGCAAGTTCTTCATTTAGCATCTCTAAACGTTTTTTACTTGCCTCATCAGACTCTTTTTGTAGTGCTTGTTGTTCAAGTTTAAGCTGAATGATACGTCTATCAAGTCTATCTAGTGCTTCTGGTTTTGAATCCATCTGCATACGTAGGCTTGCACCTGCTTCATCAATTAAATCAATCGCTTTATCTGGCAACATACGGTCAGAAATATAGCGATGAGATAAAGTCGCTGCAGCAACAATCGCAGGGTCCGTAATTTGAACATGATGATGAAGTTCATAACGTTCTTTTAGACCACGTAAAATGGCGATAGTATCTTCAACTGTAGGCTCAGCTACATATACTTTTTGGAAACGGCGCTCTAATGCAGCATCTTTTTCAATATATTGACGATATTCGTCAAGTGTTGTTGCACCCACACAGTGTAATTCACCACGAGCTAATGCAGGCTTTAACATATTCCCCGCATCCATAGCACCGTCTGCTTTACCTGCGCCAACCATCGTATGTAATTCATCAATAAACAGAATGACACTGCCTTCCTGTTTAGATAAATCATTTAAAACCGCTTTTAAACGTTCTTCAAATTCACCACGATATTTAGCACCTGCTAACAACGAGCCCATATCTAAAGAAAGTACGCGCTTATTCTTTAAACCTTCTGGGACTTCACCATTAACTATACGTTGAGCCAAACCTTCAACAATCGCTGTTTTACCTACACCCGGTTCACCAATAAGCACAGGGTTGTTTTTAGTACGACGTTGTAAAACTTGAATAGTTCTTCTTATTTCTTCATCACGGCCAATAACAGGATCGAGTTTGCCTTGTTCTGCTCTTTCCGTTAAATCCACAGTATATTTTTTCAATGCCTGACGTTGGTCTTCTGCATTTTGATCGTTCACTGTTTCTCCACCACGTATTTTTTCAATCGCTATCTCAAGACTCGCTTTATTCGCTCCGGCTGCTTTTAGCATATCAGCAACTTGACCACCGGTTTCCATGGCAGCTAAAAGAAAGAGCTCTGACGAAATAAATTCGTCACCTTTTTTCTGTGCCAATTTATCGCACAAATTAAGGTGCTTAATTAAATCATTTGAGGGATGAACTTCTCCACCAGCACCTTCGACTTTAGGTAATCGAGACAAAGCATCATTAATTCGCTCATTAAATTGCGATGCATTAACACCTACAGATGTTAATAAAGGGCGAATTGAGCCACCTTGTTGATTAAATAACGCACTCAGTAAATGTATGGGTTCTATAAATTGATTATCGTTCCCAAGTGCCAATGACTGGGCGTCTGCGAGAGCTTGCTGGAATTTGTTGGTTAATTTATCCAGACGCATAACACCTCCAAGTAAAATTTAAAGTAAAATTCGTAACTGGAGAATAGATGAGGTCATTTTGACAATATTCAAGCTCAAAATAAAAATTTTGAGCAAAAATATTCATCAATATTTGAGATAAGTGAGAAAAACGTTGCGAGGAAGTTTATTTAATCCAGATTAATGATGCCATTCGCCCTGTTACATGCTCTCGTCTATAAGAAAAAAAGCGCGATGGATCTGTTACAGTACAAAAATCGCCACCATAAATCTGAGTTACTCCACTTTCCTGTAAGATTATTCTCGCTAACATATAAATATTAGCTAAGTATTTACCATTGTGGGGAATAAATGCAGATTCAAAGGCAATATTTTTTTCTATAAACGCCAAACGGACTTCAGAGCCTACCTCAAAAGCAGTTGACCCAATTGCTGGTCCTAACCATGCCATAATTTGATCTTTAGGCGCTTTAAACTGCGCCAGTGTATTTTGTAATACACCATGGCAAAGCCCTCGCCATCCACCATGAGCTGCGCCAACTTCTGTTCCATCAAGAGTTGTAAAAAGGACGGGCAAACAATCTGCCGTCATAATTGCACAAACTTTTTTCACAGTTGAGGTGTAAAGGGCATCACCTTGTACTTCATTATTTGTCTCAGCATTTAGCGTAACAACATGGGTACCATGAACTTGTTCAAGCCATAGTGGCATTTCAGGCAATTGAGCTTGCTGACAAAGTCTGCGTCTATTTTCTTCAACATCAGATAATTTATCACCAACATGAGTACCTAGATTGAGGCTATTATAAGGTGACTGACTAATCCCTCCCACTCTCAAGGTACTGCAAGACCCAATATTTTCAGGTTGTGGCCAATCTGGAAAAATCAATGAAGTCATTTACCAATCCATTTCATCTTTAAACTGTTCAACGTCAGCTTTTAGCACATCGATAAGCTTAACCATATCATCAGGTAAAGGGGCATGCCATTCCATTTCAATACCTGTTATTGGATGATAAAGACGTAGCATCGTTGCATGCAAAGCTTGTCTATCAAATAAGCGTAACGTTTCTCGCAATTCATCTGACGCCCCTTTTAAAGGACGAGGTCTTCCTGCATAAAGCTGATCACCGATTAAAGCATGGTGAATATGTGCCATATGAACACGAATTTGGTGAGTACGACCAGTTTCTAAACGTAAGCGCAAACGTGTATGAGCACGGAAATGCTCCATAACACGATAATGTGTTACTGCGGGTTTACCCATTGGGTGCACAGCCATATGTGTACGTTTAGTTGGATGTCGTGAAATAGGTTCATTCACTAATCCTCCCGCTGTCATTCTTCCTGTTGCAACGGCTTCGTACTCACGTGTAATTTCACGACGTTGTAAAGCTTCGACTAAATGCGTTTGAGCAGGAACTGTTTTTGCAACAACCATTAGACCTGTTGTATCTTTATCCAATCGATGGACAATACCTGCACGAGGAACGTTAGCAATCTCTGGATAGCGA
Organism: Proteus faecis; assembly: GCF_030286765.1. NCBI lineage: Bacteria > Pseudomonadati > Pseudomonadota > Gammaproteobacteria > Enterobacterales > Morganellaceae > Proteus > Proteus faecis. The sequence goes on along the minus strand of NZ_JASVWV010000024.1, from coordinate 14,714 downwards.
TAAAGTAATGCGTTTAATACGGTGCCATCAGGATTACCAGCACCAGGATGTACAACGAGATCTCTTGGCTTATTGATAACTAAAATATCATCATCTTCATAGACGATATTTAACGGAATATTCTGAGGCTCCCAGCGAACATCCTCTTCAATTAAGGCATCGACTTCAATTTTTTCACCGCCAAGCATTTTTTCTTTTGGCTTATTGATGATTTTATCGTTAACCTGCACTCTATTGTCTAAGATCCACTCTTTTATACGAGATCTTGAATAATCAGGGAACATTTCGGCCAAAGCCTGATCTAAGCGTTGACCCAGCTGTGAATCTGCGACTGTAGCATTAAGTCGTATTTGTTGAGACATAAATAATTTTCTATTGATTAAGTTAGTGTTTTGACGGCACAGCCGTTTCATTTAAAATGAGTTATAGTGTAACCGATTTCAGGGGAGCTTCACGGAGAGACTCCCCAAACCTATTCAGAGGATAATCAATACGTGATGAGACGCATTAAATACCTAGTGGCAGCGGCCACTGTAAGCCTGTTACTTGCTGGCTGTTCGAGTTCAGACAAAGACGCTACTGCCGATATGTCGCCTTCTGAGCTTTACTCAACCAGTCAGGAAAAATTGCTAGATGGCAATTATGGAGCGGCTATCAAACAATTAGAGTCTCTCGATAATCGCTATCCTTTTGGCCCTTACTCGCAACAAGTTCAACTCGATCTGATTTATGCTTATTATAAATCAGCGGAACTACCGATGGCGATTTCAGCAATCGACCGTTTTATGCGATTAAACCCAACCCATCCTAATATCGACTATGTTCTTTATATGCGTGGCTTAACAGCTCAGGCATTAGATGATAGTGCATTACAAGGGTTCTTTGGTATTGATCGTTCAGACCGTGATCCTCAACATGCAATTGTTGCATTCAAAGATTTTAGTCAATTAGTTCGTTACTATCCAGACAGCCTTTATGCCGCTGATGCAACTAAACGTCTCATCTTTCTTAAAAATCGTTTAGCGAAGTATGAACTTTCTGTTGCGAAATTCTATACTAAACGAGGGGCTTATGTCGCGGTTATTAATAGAGTCGAGCAAATGATGCGTGATTATCCTGATACACAAGCCACTCGCGACGCGCTTGTCTATATGGAAAACGCTTATAAAGAGTTAGGACTGACACAAGAAGCAGAAAAAGTCGCTTCATTGATTGCAGCTAATCCTGCCTAATTAAAGCCTCACTATCAAAAACAGCAGCTTATCGCTGCTGTTTTTTTATTCTTTTCTAGCTAAATTGTCTTTACTTTTCATCAGCCCAACCTTCCTAATATGACCGAATAAATACAACTTAACAAGCGGTCTTTTTCAGCTATTTATCATTTGTCACGTTTTTATTACTAGTTACACATACATCTAACAAAAGGTGATTTTGATCATGTTTTAAATTGTGTATCACGATATTCTGAATTTATCGAAGATGGAGTAATAAAGAGGTAACTATATGATTATAAATATTACTAGCAAACAAATGGAAATTACCCCAGCACTACGAGAACACATTGAAAGCCGTTTAACTAAACTCAATAAATGGCAGGTAAATTTAATCAATCCTCATATTATTCTTACGAAAGATCCTAAGGGTTTTAGTGTTGATGCCAGCATTCATACACCAAATGGGCAATTGGTCGCTAATGCACAACACACCGATATGTATGTTGCAATTAATGACTTACTCGCAAAACTTGAACGTCAATTAAACAAAGTTCAGCATAAAAACGAATCTCGCCGGGCTAATAACAGCCTGAAAGAAGAGAATTTACTTGTCGATGAAATGTAAATAGTAAAGCAAGATTAAAAATTAGAATAAATCACTGACTCAAAACGCCTCTGCGCACCCTAGTGGTGCGCTTTTTATTGTATTTGTTCTTGACTCCTTTCACATCATCATGTTTGATAGCTATATGTTAAATAATTTACCAATCAATATAATGAACAAACATTCACATTTGCCTTTCTTCTTTTTCTTTCTGCTCTTTCATTAAGAGGCTTTGTCATTTCAGAAAGAAAAATAAGAACGACAATAGCCTCCAATTTGGAGGCTTTTTTATTTATGATGGCATGACATAACGGTATAGGGCTTAAACATGGAAAAACTCGATTTATTAGCAATCAGAGATAAAATTACAACGTTAGATTCAGAATTACTCACGTTGTTAGCAAACAGACGCCAATTATCTGCTGATGTTGCTCAATTTAAATTGAATACACATCGCCCTATTAGAGATAAAAATCGTGAGCGTGAATTACTTGATTTACTAATTGAGAAAGGAAAAAACGTTGGGCTAGATGGTTTTTATATTAGTCGTATTTTTCAAATGATCATTGAAGACTCAGTACTAACGCAACAAGCCATTCTACAACAACATCTTAATGCAACACCCAATGAGTCAGCCAGAATTGCTTATTTAGGGCCTAAAGGCTCTTATTCACATATTGCTGCTCGTCAATATGCAGCTCGCCATTTTGATACCTTCGTTGATTGCACTTGTCAGAAATTTGACGACATTTTTACGCTTGTCGATACAGGCCAAGCGGATTACGGTTTGCTACCAATTGAAAATACCAGTTCGGGTGCAATTAATGATGTTTACGATTTACTGCAAACAACATCAATCTCTATTGTCGGAGAAATTCGTATCCCGATTAATCATGCACTTTTGACAAGTGTGGATAGTAGCCCAGAAGAGTTACAAACTATTTATAGTCACCCTCAACCCTTCCAACAATGCAGCCATTACTTAAATCAGTATCCAAACTGGAAAATTGAATATTGCGAAAGTACAGCTGCGGCAATGGAAAAAGTGGCTCTATCACAATCACCACATGTTGCGGCTATTGGTAGTGAAGCGGGTGGCTCTCTTTATGGTTTAAAACCCTTAGCTAATAATCTAGCAAACCAGCAAATAAACGTAACACGCTTTATTGTTATTGCACGAAAAGCCATTGATGTTTCAGAGCAAGTACCTGCTAAAACAACCTTCTTAATGGCAACAGGGCAACAAGCAGGTGCATTAGTTGATGCATTAATGATTTTAAAAAAATACGATATTATTATGACAAAACTCGAGTCTCGTCCTATTAATGGCACACCTTGGGAAGAGATGTTTTATATTGATGTTCAAGCAAATCTACGTGATATCAATATGCAAAAAGCCTTACATGATTTATCACAAACAACGCGCTCATTAAAAATACTAGGCTGTTACCCTTCAGAAAATGTTGTTCCTGTTGAAGTAAAATAACCACGATTAAAGATAAAAGCCAGATAGCATATAACTATCTGGCTTTTCTTTTTTATTCTTATTTTAAATTAATTATAAGAAACCATACATCGCAGCAAATACCCAACCAAAGACACAGGAAACTGTTACGCCAATTAATCCTGGTAGAATAAAACTGTGGTTAATAACAAAACGCCCTATTCGGGTTGTACCAGAACGGTCAAATTGAATTGCAGCTAAGTCACTAGGATAAGTTGGTAGAATATAATAACCATAACAAGCGGGTGCTGATGCAATAATATAAGCAGGATCAACACCAATACCCAGTGCTAAAGGAACAATTGCGGCTAAAGCGGCTGCTTGAGAGTTAACAAACTTAGATACCAATAATAAGACAATCGCATAAGCCCAAGGATATTCTCGTACTAATTGCCCCAATGCTGCTTCTATTTCTTTCATATGTGCAGAGAACATAGTTTCTGCCATCCAAGCAATACCATACACGGCAACAATTGCTATCATCCCTGAACGGAATACTTCATTTTTAGAAATAAGAGAAGGGTTGGTTTTACAGATAATAATAATTGAGGCACCAGCTAATAACATAAACATCTGAATAACAAGCACCATAGATAATGGTTTGCCATTAAATATAGGACGTATTTCAGAGAAAGCACCTAATATTGCAACAACAGCAATCGCACCTAAGAAAATCCACATCGCTACCCAGTTTTTCATAGGGAGCTTTTTGTCTAGAAGTGTCGCTGTATCTCCATAAACATAATCATGGTTTTCAGGAATTGAAACAAACTCTTGGAAACGTTGGTCTTTATCTAAATCTTTTCCTCTAAACCAGCTAAAGATACCAATAGCTAAAATACCGATAAAAGTAGAAGGAATAGTAATTGCTAATAAATCTAAAAACTCAAGGTGTTTACCATTAAACGTTACATCACCGAGCATTGCGACTAATGTAACAACGGCAACGGAAACTGGGCTGGCAATAATCCCCATTTGAGAGCCGATTGTACTTGCCGCCATGGGTCTTTCAGGGCGAATATTATTTTTAATCGACACATCATAGATAATTGGCAATATGGTATAAACCACGTGTCCAGTACCACATAATATTGTAAGAGTACAAGTTACAAGTGGGGCAACAATAGAAATATATTTGGGATTTTTACGTAATAATTTTTCAGCTATTTGCAACATCACATCTAATCCACCAGATGCTTGTAATGTTGCTGATGCAGAAACCACGGCAATAATAACTAACATTACATCAACAGGTGGTTTTCCCGGAGGAAGATTAAAAACAAAAACTAAAATAACTAGACCAACACCACCTAATAGACCTAATGCAATTCCGCCTTTCCTAGCTCCATAAAATAGACATACTAATATAATGGCGAGTTGTATTAAAAAATCCATAAATTACCCCTTGAAAAACACGTCGGAATATAAATAAAAAATAATACAATTGAATTTTTAGTGCTTCTTGCAAAAAAAAAGAGTCTATGAAATATAATTTACGATAACTGTTATAAGCATTTTTTTGATCACTGTTATAGTTTTCATAATACCTTTCAATTTCATTCAGTTTTAAGATCTCATCAACAAATAACTTTTAATAAAGAGACAATATTGAACATTAATTATTATTTAATTAAACCCAGTAATAACAATTACACAACAATTAATGTAAAGCAGATTAGTTGATTGATGGGAATAGATATTTATCTGATTATTTTTAAATATATTGATGTTTTTACTTCCATTTTAAATAAAAAAACAGTAATGCTCTTATTTTTATTTACTAGTTATGTAAGCGCTCATATTGGTGAGGATATAAAAGAAAATAAATCATCAATGAGTAAATATTCTCAAAATAATAGCGATACCGCTGTTCCTAACGCTTGTGTTTCGCCACCTTGTAATGATGAATAGTGATAGGTTGAACATGGAATAATTAATAAAATAAAAAGGCCGAGCAATGTATTTTATTGCTCAGCCTTTTATATAACAAATAATTTAACTAGATTCGGCTATCATTTGCTTTTTGTAATAATACACCACTCTCTTTCATAAATTGAGAAGCATAATCACCAAACCAATCACTCACGTTATTAAATGAATGGACAAACTCACTCTTTGCATTTATATCTAATAAATCGATAGCTTGACCTAATGACTGATGATATCTACGAATTAGTTCAATATTCTCTTTCGATGACAAAATAATATCAGCATAAAGTTGTGGATCCTGAGCAAATAAGCGCCCTATCATTGCCAATTCTAATCGGTAAATAGGAGATGAAAGTCGCAGTAAACTGGCAAGATCAACTTTTTCTTTTGCTAAATGCTGACCGTAAGCAAAGGTTGTAAAATGTCGAAGTGCTTGAATAAAACTCATGTTTTTATCATGTTCTTCTGGCGTAATTGCCTCAATTTTTGCTCCCCATACCATTAACTGCTCTAACAACCAATCAAATGCAGTGTGGTTTCGCCCTTCACAGTACGCCACAACCTGTTTTGCTAAGCTAGGTACATCAGGACCAAACATTGGATGAAGACCTAAAACTGGCCCACTATGTGCCTTTAACATCGCTTCTAAAGGGGCTTTTTTAATAGAAGCGAGATCTACAAGTAAACAATTTTCAGGTAAAGCTGGAAGTTTCTTAATAACCTCAACAGTTAAATGAATAGGCACACTGATAATTACCATTCCTGCATTGTCAAAAATAGCTGGCGATTTAGTTTGCCATTCATCAGCTTCTAAGCTTTCAACTTGGTAACCAGAGAGTGTAAACAAACGAGAAAATAGTTTACCCATTTTCCCATTTCCACCCACAATAACGATTTTACCCAACTGAGGATTAAGCGTTTTAAATCCTTTATCATTTTCTTTAGTATAGGATTCTCGCATTACTCGACGTAACACATCTTCAATCAAATCTGGGGAAATCCCCATCATTTGTGCATCATTACGACGAGAAGCAAGCATAGCGGCTTCTCTATCAGGTGCATAAATCGGTAAGCCATAACGGTTTTTAACTTCTCCCACTTCAGCTACCAGTTGCATTCTTTTTGCGAGTAAAGAAAGCAGTGATTTATCTACCTGATCAATTTGCTCACGCAAACCTTGTAATTCTTCAGCCATCTATGCTTGCCTCTTTTTTCTTTATGATTAACTAACTTTTTTTAACTGTGCTTCACGCTGAACCAATATCGGGGAAAGTTGAGCATGTAAATTTCTTAACACTGACTCCGTTGTTTCCCAACTAATACATGCATCTGTTACTGAGACACCGTATTTCATTTCACTGCGAGGCTGCTCTGACGATTGATTGCCTTCATTAATATGGCTTTCTAACATAATACCAGTAATAGATTCATTACCTTTAGTGATTTGCTCAATCACTGAATCAACTACCGCCGTTTGACGACGGAAATCTTTATTAGAATTGCCATGGCTACAATCAATCATTAATGATGGTTTTAATCCCGCTTTTGTCATCTGAGCTTCACACTGAGCAACATCTTCTTCATGATAATTTGGTGTTTTCCCACCACGTAAAATTACATGACCATCAGGATTGCCTTGTGTTTGCAATAAGCAAACCTGTCCTGATTGATTAATTCCCATAAATCGATGTGGCATAGAAGCCGCTTTCATCGCATTAATTGCAGTATCTAAATTACCATCTGTTCCATTTTTAAATCCAACTGGCATTGAAAGCCCTGATGCCATTTCACGATGAGTCTGAGATTCTGTTGTTCTGGCACCAATAGCAGACCAACTAAACAAATCACCTAAGTATTGTGGATTGTTAGGATCTAACGCTTCTGTTGCTAAAGGCAGACCTAATTGCACAAGTTCAGTCAGTAGCTTACGGGCAATATGTAACCCTTTTTCCATTTCAAAGCTACCATCCATAAATGGATCACTAATTAAACCTTTCCAACCAACGGTGGTACGAGGTTTTTCAAAGTAGACACGCATCACAATATACAGACTATCACTTAATTCAGACGCTAAGACTTTCAGACGTTTTGCGTAATCTAACGCAACATCAACATCATGAATGGAACAAGGCCCACATACCACGAGTAAGCGAGGGTCACGACGTTGGACAATTTCCGAAATTGTTTGACGCGACTGAGCAATGGCATGCAGATCATTGCGACTCAATGGGTATTTTTGTTTTAACTCTTCTGGAGTAATTAAAACCAGCTCTTCGCTGATATTCACATTATTGAGTGCGTCTTTTTGCATGATCATAATCTTTACCTTTTTATATCTGTCATTGTGATTTTTGTGTGTCTGAAAGATAAGATAACATGCAATGTAAAGAATTCAATCCATATTTTTGACATTTTCGATAAAGTCGTAAATAAATATTTACACTTAAAACAAAAATTAAAAATAAATAATACATAACAACAAGTTATAAAAAACAAACAGAATAAGAATAATGTGATCAAGATTGAACTAAAACACCAATCTGTAATTATATATTTACAGATTATCTTTTAATGAATCTCGATAGAAGAATAATAGATAAGATAGGAATATAGAGGCAACAGAGATGAAAAACTCACAAACAATATTTTCAACATCGGGAGATATAAAAAAGGTCAGCAAATGCTGACCTTTTAACAATAACTTTCGGATGTGCGAAAGCGTATTATTTAGCGTTAAGACGCTCTTTGATACGAGCAGCCTTACCTGAACGCTCACGCAGGTAGTACAGTTTAGCTTGACGAACCGCACCACGACGTTTCACAGTGATGCTATCTACGACTGGAGAGTGAGTTTGGAATACACGCTCAACACCTTCGCCATTAGAAATTTTACGAACAGTGAATGCAGAGTGCAGACCGCGGTTACGAATAGCGATAACCACGCCCTCGAATGCCTGCAGACGTTTTTTAGAACCTTCAACAACCCATACTTTAATTTCTAAAGTATCACCAGGACGGAATGAAGGAACATCTTGCTTCATCTGTTCTTGTTCGATTTGTTTAATAATATTGCTCATAATAATTCTCTTACCCTAGGTAAACTGATATTAATGACATCTTGTGTCAGACTTACTCTGCTGTTCCTGACAGATGTTCCCGTTGGAACTCTGTTAACAGCACTCTTTGCTCGTCAGTCAGAGCTAGGCTTTCCAGAAGCTCAGGTCTTCTTAGCCAGGTTCGACCCAGTGACTGTTTCATGCGCCAGCGATTAATATGAGCATGGTTGCCTGACAGTAAAACTGCCGGAACTTCCATACCATCTAAAACCTCTGGGCGAGTATAGTGAGGATGATCAAGTAAACCTTCAGCAAAAGAATCTTCTTTCGCAGAGGCTGCGTGTCCGAGAACTCCCGGTACAAAGCGCGCTACTGCATCTATCATTATCATGGCAGGTAGTTCCCCACCACTTAATACGTAATCACCAACAGACCACTCTTCATCGATTTCAGTCTGAATGACACGCTCATCTATACCTTCATACCGACCACAAACTAGAATTAACTTCTCATTTGTTGCCAGTTCACAAACTCCTTGTTGATCGAGTTTGCGTCCCTGAGGTGATAAATAAATCACCTTTGCTCCATCACCTGCCGCAGCTTTTGCTTGATGAATAGCCTCCCTTAAAGGTTGAACCATCATCAACATACCGGGACCACCGCCATAAGGACGATCATCAACAGTATTGTGTCTGTCGTATGTAAAATCTCGGGGATTCCAACATTCTACATTAAGCAGACCATGCTTCACTGCCCGACCAGTCACCCCGTACTCGGTTATAGAGCGGAACATTTCTGGAAATAGGCTAATTACCCCAATCCACATTTTAGTGTCCCACTATTGAGAACCGTTAACCGGATAATCTAAAAACCAGGATCCCAATCAACGATAATTTTTTTCGTTGAGAGATCGACTTTCTTGATAACCTGCCCATCAAGAAACGGAACTAACCGTTCCCCGATACCGAACGCATCTTTCAGATTCGCTTTAATCACCATGACATCATTTGAGCCCGTTTCCATCATGTCTGTAACGACACCTAGATCGTAGCCTTTATCCGTTTCTACATGGCAACCCATTAGATCTTTCCAGTAATATTCACCTTCAAGTTCTGGAAGTTGCGAAGCATTCACGACAATTTCAAAATTAGTCAGGAAATTGGCCGCATCTCTGTCATCAATACCTTTTAGCTTGACGATAATATCTTGGTTGTGATGTTTCCAACTTTCAATTTCAATGGTTTCCCACTGTCCATGACGCTGAATAAACCACGGTTGATATTCAAAAATGTTTTCGGCGTGTTCGGTGGAAGAAAAAACTCTGAGCCAACCACGGATCCCGTAAGGTGAGCCCAACTTACCCATAACAATAGGTTCTACAGGCTCTTTTAAGGTTTTTTGTTCGCTCATTGTTACCACCGCGACAGATTAAGCGCTTTTCTTCGCTGATTTGATCAGGCCAGCAACACGTTCTGAAACAGTTGCGCCTTGAGCAACCCAGTGTTCAACACGGTCTACGTCTAAACGTAATTCTTCTGCATTACCGGTTGCCAGTGGGTTATAAAAACCTACACGTTCAATAAAACGACCATCACGCGCATTGCGGCTATCGGTTACTACTACTTGATAAAACGGACGCTTTTTTGCGCCGCCACGAGCTAAACGAATTGTTACCATAACATCCTCATTAGTTAATAAAACAACCAGACGCCATCGAGGAACGGAGTCCGGTTGTCATATAAAAAGCCCGAAAAGTTTACTCACTTTGGCGAAAAAAGCAATCCAAAGCACGTTTTTTTTCCGGCTTTTTGATTTTATCGACCTGGGAATCCAGGTGGCATCATACCTTTCATGCTACGCATCATCTTAGCCATGCCACCTTTTTTCATTTTTTTCATCATACGTTGCATATCATCAAACTGTTTTAATAAACGGTTGACATCTTGCACTTGTGTTCCAGAACCTGTAGCAATACGGCGTTTTCTGGAACCTTTAATGATTTCCGGTTTTTGGCGTTCTTTTTTAGTCATGGAATTAATAATCGCTTCCATTTTCACTAAAATTGAATCATCCATTTGTGATTTCACTGCATCTGGCACCTGAGACATACCCGGCATTTTGCTTAGCATACTTGCCATGCCACCCATGTTCTTCATTTGCTTTAATTGATCTAAGAAATCATTTAAATCAAAGCCATCACCTTTTTTAAGTTTTGTAGCGAGCTTTTCAGCTTGCGCTCTATCAACCTTGCTTTCAATGTCTTCAATTAAAGACAGAACATCACCCATGCCTAAAATGCGAGAGGCAATACGATCCGGGTGAAAAGGTTCTAAGGCTTCTGTTTTTTCCCCAACACCGAGGAATTTAATTGGCTTACCAGTGATATGGCGAATTGATAATGCAGCACCACCACGCGCATCACCGTCAACTTTGGTTAATACAACCCCGGTTAATGGCAATGCTTCATTAAATGCTTTTGCTGTATTTGCCGCATCTTGCCCCGTCATGGCGTCAACAACAAATAGAGTTTCCACCGGATTAATGGCTTTATGGAGAAGTTGGATCTCTTCCATCATACCTTCATCTACGTGTAAACGACCTGCCGTATCCACTAGCAATACATCATAGAATTGAAGTTGCGCATGTTTTAATGCATTACTTGCAATTGTGACTGGATTTTCTTGAACAGTCGAAGGAAAGAAATCAATGCCAACCGTTTCGGCTAACGTTTCAAGCTGTTTAATCGCTGCTGGGCGATAAACGTCAGCAGAAACAACAAGAACTTTTTTCTTCTTTTTCTCTTTTAAGAATTTACCTAATTTTGCGACACTAGTCGTTTTACCGGCACCTTGTAAACCAGCCATTAACACAACAGCAGGCGGTTGTGCTGATAGATCAAGGTCAGTATTCACTTCTCCCATCGCATTGACGAGTTCATTTTGAACAATCTTCACAAACTCCTGACCTGGTGTCAGGCTTTTGTTAACTTCATGCCCTACTGCGCTCTCTTTGACTCGCGCAATAAAATCACGAACCACAGGTAAGGCAACGTCAGCTTCTAATAAAGCCATACGTACTTCACGCAGTGTCTCTTTAATGTTTTCTTCGGTCAGTCTTCCTCGACCGCTTATATTGCGCAATGTGCGCGATAGTCTGTCACTTAAATTCTCAAACATTATCTTAGCTCAGTGTTAAAGTTGGGCTTATCGGTCATGTATGCCACCGATTATATCACGATGACTCGCGGATCTCTGCATAGAGATTTAAGCTTAATGACTTCAATAGTTGGAGCCGTATGCTCCTAGCGCTATACTAGGAAGTTATTCAAACAATATATGTAAGCGAAACTATGCCCGTTATATCAATCTCTATCGTCGCTGTCTGCGCTTATTTACTCAGTCTGGTGATGTTTTTACCTGGTCTGTTACGAAAAGAGCAGAATGGATACCGCGGATTAGCTCTACTATTTGCGGTAATTGCACTTGTTGCACATGCCATTTCATTAAAATTTTTAATTTTCCGTCCTCACAGCGGACAGAATCTTTCACTCACTAATCTAGGTGCAATTGTTAGCCTAATGGTCTGCGTTATCATGACGATTGTGGCTTCTCGTGGCCGAGCATGGTTCTTACTGCCTATTGTTTATTGTTTCTCAATAGTCAATCTTGTTATTGCAGCGCTGATGCCGGGTGAATTTGTTACACATCTTGAAAGTAGCACATCACTCTTTATTCACATTGGATTGGCGCTATTAAGCTATGCAACTCTGTTAATCGCCGCCTTATATGCATTACAACTTAGTTGGCTCGACTATCAACTAAAAAATAAGAAACTAAAATTCTCACCTCAAATGCCACCATTAATGTCAATTGAGCGTAAAATGTTTCATATTACACAAGTGGGTGTGGTATTACTGACACTGACCTTATGTACAGGTTTGGTGTATATGGATAATATTTTTGGTAAAGAAAACATCCATAAATCTATTTTCTCTATCATTGCTTGGTTTGTTTACATCATTTTATTATGGGGACATTTCCGAGAAGGCTGGAGAGGAAAGAAAGTCATTATTTTCAATTTAATTGGTGCTCTTATTTTGACATTAGCTTTTTTTGGTAATCGTTTATTACAAGAGTTAGTACTTAATTAATTTTCTATTTTAGGGTAGCAAAAGGATCTCAATTTTGGAGCATGTGTCGACAACTACGCTCATTATCATACTTGTCTGTATGATTATTGCCTCAGCTTATTTTTCTGGGACTGAAACAAGTATGATGACGATTAATCGCTATCGTCTCCGTCATGCTGCGAAACAAGGAAATCGCTCTGCAAAACGTGTAGAAAAATTATTACAACGTCCTGACAGATTGATTAGTTTAGTATTGATTGGCAATAATCTGATTAATATTGTTGCGTCTGCGCTAGCTACCATTGTCGGTATGCGTTTATATGGTGATGCAGGTGTAGCAATAGCTACGGGTGTGCTGACCTTTATCATCCTTATTTTTGCTGAAGTGCTCCCAAAATCAATCGCGGCACTTTATCCAGAGCGTTTTGCTTATCCAAGCAGTGTCATTCTCTCTCCTTTACAAAAACTGATGCTACCTATTGTTTGGTTTTTTAATAAACTCACATTAATACTAATGCGCATTTTTGGTATCAAATCTCCAGTAATACAAGGGAATGCAGTCTCAAAAGAAGAGTTAAGAACTATTGTTCATGAATCTAAATCAAAACTTTCGCAAAGAAATCAGAATATGTTGCTGTCGATTTTAGATTTAGAAAAAGTGACGATTGGCGATATTATGGTTCCAAGAAATGAAATTTTTGGTATCGATGTCAATGATGAATGGAAATCTATCGTAAGACAGTTAACTCATTCTCCTCACGGTCGAATTGTGCTTTATCGTGATACTCTCGACGATGCGATTGGTATGTTGCGAGTACGAGAAGCTTATCGCTTAATGACCGAGAAAAAAGAATTTACCAAACAAATTCTGATGAAAGCTGCCGATAAAATTTACTTTATTCCGGAAAGCACACCATTAAACCTACAGCTCGTCAATTTCCAACGTAATAATGAAAAAGCAGGGATTGTGGTTGATGAATATGGCGAAATTCAAGGTTTAGTAACCGTTGAAGATATTCTTGAAGAGATTGTTGGTGACTTTACTACTTCGATGTCCCCATCTTTAGCTGAAGAAGTTATTCCTCAAAAAGACGGTTCATTATTAGTTGATGGTACGACAAATATTCGAGATATCAATAAAGCTTTCGGTTGGCATTTACCTGAAGATGAAGCTCGAACGATCAACGGCGTTATTATTGAAGAGTTAGGTGACTTGCCTGTTGTCGGTAATAAAATAACTGTAAGTGACTACGAATTTGAAATACTTGAAGTTCAAGATAATGTCATCAAAAAGGCGTTAATTCGCCATCTTTCAATCCCGCATCATTAGTAAAAAGAAATAAGCGCTTTAAAAGGCGCTTATTTTTGCTGTTTATCCTAACTCAAATCGTAATTTGCTATTACGAAAATCAAACTCTCTGGCAGATTTCATATAGAAAGGCTCTATTGCTTGCTCTTGTATTAGTTTTGCTGGCTTTACTTGTTGATAGTCAGAATAAAAACCATGATTTTTGACCCACATCACTAAGTTTAATGCTGGTTGATAAGAATAATCAGCGCCATACTCTTCACGCCGGCAAATAAAACACGCTGTTTCCCCCTTATTCAAAGTAAGAGAAAGAGACTTACGTGGAAAATTAGTAATAAGCCCTCCCTCATCGTTTATCGCTTCAATATTAAAATGATGAGGTGCTAAACTACGAATATTTTCATATTTTAACTGTGAATTTTCACCGCTATAACTGTTTGTTTTTATTTTATCTTGTTGAAAGTACCAACGATATTGCTCTTCTTCTTTTTCTTTATAAAGATAATCACCATTTATTTTCATTATGGTGTTTGTTTGTGATTTAGTAATTTTGGCAAGTAATTCAGGATTGAGTTCAGACGATAGCAGTAACAAATCAGGCTTGATAACAAGCTCTGGCTGGCACTGAGTGCGTTTAACATACTTTTTGTGGATTTGTTCCAAGTAACGATATTCACGTGCTTTAGAGCGTCCTTGATAGAAAAAAGCATCTTTAGCGAAAAACGCCGTAAACCCTCGCCCAATGCGGGGGGGATATAAGGCGAAAAGCCCGCAGGGCTTTAAAGATCAATCAGGCGTTGACTGACTCTGAACGTAGGCTCTGAACGTTTCAATCGTTGCCACTCCGGTGCTACAGACAAAGTACGATCTCGACCACAAAAGCCCCGTTTTACTTTGCATCCGTAAATGTGTGTTTTGCTGCCGGAGCAGGCGCGACGATACTGATTTCAGATTGTTGACCATCACACT
>NZ_JASVWV010000023.1:0-20564 GCF_030286765.1 Proteus faecis | reverse complement strand
CGAAGAAGCCGAAGAGAAGCAACGTTTGGCTGACGAAGCCAAAAAACAACAACGCCTTGCCGAAGAAGCCGAAGAGAAGCAACGTTTGGCTAACGAAGCCAGAGAACAACAACGCCTTGCCGAAGAAAAAGCCAAAACGGATGCTAAAACTAAAGAACTTATCCCTGTAGAAGATGAACGAGCACAACGTGCTAAAGAAAAGGCAAAAGAGAAAGAGACAACAAAACCATCGATCGTTATCAGCAAACCTATTGACATTGAAAACACCTATAAATCAATGCAACTAATGGCTGAAAACGGCTATAAGTTTATGGATATGCAGCAAGGGCAACTGCGTTATTTAGCTTCTGCTACATGTTCTGTGGGCACTGAAAAAGCCTGTATTAGTGGTTTTGCACACTATCAAAACGTCAATAAAGCTAATGCAACCCAAACTGGGTTAAGTGGTGCCTATCGTTTTGATGTCAACCATATCCCATTAATTGTAGGGCTTGCCATTGATACCGATGTCTATTCCTCATTACCTAAAGGCTATCAATATCAAGGTTACGCATTACCGTTAATTGGTTTTAGTCTAGATTTAATACCATCACTCAATCCTGAATTAAAGAGCAATGCATTACATCTGTCATTAAAAGGTGCTTACTTAAATCGTAAAATATCCATCGAAAGACAAGCATTAGAAAATACTGAGGCAGGTAAAGGTAATGCAAAAATTTCTGCTTATCACATTGAATTAAAAGGCTATTACCCTTATTCAATAGCAGATGATTTATTACTAACACCGTTTGCAGGGCTAACTTTTAATCAAATTTCACGTTCAGCTTATAGTGAAACTCAAAATGCCAATTTTGCAGCACATTACGATGCCCTTAAAACGCACTCACTGTTGGCCAAAATGGGATTAGGTATGGACTACTTATTAGGTTCATCTTTCATATTGAATACTAAAGCAGGCTTACTGTGGAATTTATCACACCATCAAGGTGATTTCCGTAGCCATATTGATTATTTAGGTCAGCAACACATTGATTATTCAGAAAATAAAAAACAGTTAAAGCAACGTCCATTTGCTAAAGTAGGATTGACTTATCAATTAGATAAACAATCTTCCATTAATACATCAGCAGATTGGGAAATGACCCCTTATCGCAATCACGATATGCAGTTTGGCGTAAGCTACACTTATCGCTTCTAATTCCTTATTGTTATATTTGAGGTTAATTTTAGCTGTATTATTTGGCTTCCTATAAAAATATAGGAAGCTCTTTTTATTAATCGATTGAAGAATTCAAAGTTGAAATAATAGATGTATTTTTTTCTTTATCTACCCACCACACTTTAGTCGAAACCTTCTCAAGAAGCGCTTTATTGTGGCTAAAGATAATCAAGCTTAAAGGACGTTTCTGACTTTCATCAATTAACACTTGCCAAATATCGGCTTGAATTTGTGCGTCTAACTGTGCCGTCACTTCATCGGCAATCAATATCTGAGTACGAGGATCTAATGCGCGCAATAATGCAATGCGCGCAAGCTCTCCACCGGATAATTCATTAGGTCTACGCGTTAACCATTCTGGTTTGATCCTGAGTTTTTCAAGCCAGTTTTTATCTGGCGACCAAGCATCACGAACGCTATCACCGGTTGTTCGAAATGGATTAAAACATTTATCAGGATGTTGAGGAACTAATTGGATCGGGCAATAGCCCTTTTTAGACAATGGACTGTCATTAACAAGAATTGAACCTTGAGTGGGCGTTTGCCATTGCGCTAAAACACGACCTAATGTCGTTTTCCCTGCACCACTTGGTGCTGAAATACCGAGTCGCTCTCCCGCCTCTAATGAAAAGGAGAGATCTTGCCATAACATCTTACCTGCTTGTTCCACAGATAATTGTTTTAACTCTAAAAGAGGCATAAAGATAACTCCAGAAATAACCAATGAAATGTATAAAAATAAAACTTAACAACACACTATTATAATGAATTAAGTGAGACTTCTTTTGTATTGATAAATTGTTGTTCAGGCAATGCATTCCAAAGTGTCTTCAGCCACTCACTACCTTCATGACGATTAAGCACATTAGCAGGAATAATTTCGTTAACCTCACCCTGATTAAGCACCGCTATCGTATCCGCAAACCGTGCAGCCAAGGCTAAATCATGTGTAACCCAAAGCACTGATTTACCTTGATTACATAACTCTCTTAAATGACCTAATAACAAACATGCGTGTTCATCATCAAGCCACGAAGTAATTTCATCAGCTAAAATATATTGTGCATTAGAGAGTGTTGCATTACAGGCTAATACGCGTTTTGCCATTCCACCAGACAATTTGGCTGGATAGGTTTTTACCAATGAACCTGAAAGATGATAAAGCCCTAACTGTTGCACAATATCATCAGAGGTGACATCAGCACCACTTAAACGCGCAGAGCGACTTAATTGATCACCGATACAGATTAACGGATTAAGAGCGCTGACACCTTGAGGAATATAACAGAAAGTATTCCCACGATAAGCAATAAGTTCCCGTTCACTTAGTGTATGCCCATTCAATTTAATCGCACCACGAACTCGCATATTGGCGGGCAAAAGTCCTAGCGCACTTTGTAATAACAGGCTTTTACCTTCACCACTGCTCCCCACTAATGCCAACATTTTTCCAGGTTTAATCTCTAACGAGATTGATTTTAGCAACGGCTGCCAATTTCGTTTTCCTAACCAACGAAATTGTGCAATATCAATGGAAAGTTGTTCAAAACTTAACATCCTGCCCCTCTTAGCCATAATTGTTGCATTGCTTTAGCAAATTGATCGAAGATCAAGACTAAGCACATCAAAATTAATCCTGGAAATACTACCATCCACCAAGAGCCTGTACTTAAATAACGTAGCGCATCGGCCAGTAATAAGCCGAGTGAAGGTTCATGAGCGGCCTGACCAAAACCGAGAAAACTTAACGCTGCGCTATGCAATACTGCATGAGGAAACATTAATAAAGTTCCCACGATCCACTGAGGTAATAACATTGGGATATAGTGTTTTTTTACACATTCAAAAGGCGTATTACCAATACGACGCGATAACATCACATAATCAGCTTCTCTAATACGTTGAATTTCACCTCGCAAAATTAAAGCCAATTTAGGCCAATGTGTTAATGCCACAGCCCAAATAACACCTTGTTGCCCACCACCTAATGTAAAACAAATTAAAATCAGCAGTAATAAATGAGGTAAGGCTAAGAGCGCATCAACAACGCCTCTTACTAGAAAATCACAATAACGATTAATTGAGGAAATACCGGCAAAAATTAAAGCGATAACACCACTCACAACCGCACTCGTCACACCAATATTTAAACTACTTAACATACCTTGGAAACAACGTAACCATAAGGAACGACCTAAGTTATCAGTCCCAAACCAATATTGATCTGATGGGGCTTGATTCCTAGCCAGAAAATCCATTGCGATATCCGTATGAGAGACAGAAAATCCATACGCCACTAACCCAATTAATGCGAGGGCTACTAATAGAAGTCGCAACAAAGGCTTGTTCGGATCGTAAATCATGAGTCTCGCAAAATTCCTTTATTAATACGTCGCAATAGTAAATTAGAGATACTATTACCAAAAAAAATCAAAATAGTACTAAAGACAACAATACCCATTAACAGAGGAATGTCTCCTCGTAATCCAGCATCAACGGTTGCCTGCCCTAACCCCGGATAAGCAAATACTTTTTCAGCCAAAAGAGAGCCACCAAGTAATTCACCAATTGATGCAAACTGTAAGCAAAGTGCAGGCGTAATGGCATGACGTAGAACATGAAATAGCATCATAGCCCAACCTTTATCGCCTTGTGCCTTAGCAAAATGGATAAATTCACTGCCCATCACTTCGGCAACTTTCGCGCGAGTATGCAGTGCGATATTCCCAGTGCCTAATAATCCAAGAGCAATCATAGGTAAGATAAGATGAGAGAAACGCTGGCTTAAGGTTGCTGTTTCAGCACTACTTCCCATCGGCCACGCACAACAAATTGGCGCCCAATGTAAGGTGACAGAAAACAGAGATAGCAGAAGTAATCCCACCCAGAATGTCGGTAATGCAGCTAATAGATAAGATAAAGTAGAGATAATTCTATCTGGCCAGCGGTTAAGATATCTACCCGCGACTAATCCCATCACAACACCAATAACGCCAGAAAACATCCACGCTGAAAAGAGCAAGATAAATGAAGGCCCAGCCCGTTCACGAATAACATCAATAACAGGCATGTTATACAACATAGAATAGCCAAAATCCCCCTGAATAATTTGACTAAACCAAAGCCAAAATCGCATCCATAAAGGTTGGTCAATTCCCCAACGAGCCGCAATTAAAGGGTATTGCTCAGGAGGAACATTCAATAAATCACTACCGATATACGCCTTAATAGGATCGATCGGTGAAAAACTTAATAAAATAAAAACACCTGCTGTTGTCACCAACAGCAGGCAGAGTAATCGCAGGAAAAAACCTACACTTTGACGTATTACTGACAAGTCCACTTCCAAGTATCTACACTATTTAATAATGACCATGAACCATGGATTTCCGGTGTTCCTGTCCCCAAATCAACACAAGGGTTAGTCAGGTAAGTGTGTTGCACATTCATCAGCCAAGCCCAAGCCGCGTCACCTTTTACACCGACACCGTTTTTGCCATCCCACTCAACAGCTTTCCAATGAGGAACCGCTTCTTGCCATGTATGGGCATCAAGTGCGGCTTGTAGATGCTTTTCGACTTCAGGATTTTTGTAATAACCCGGATTATAATAACCAACACCCGCAGCATTAGCACTGTAATGATGATATAGCTCCATAGGATCTAGGCTACCCCAACCAAATAAAGTTGGATTTGAATGCATATAGCGTTCTACTGTATCCCAACTTCCTGATTTAAGATCCATTTGAATACCGAGAGGTTGCACTAGCGCACGAATTGATTCGGCTAAATCGCGACGAGTTGCATCACCACTGGTATACCATAAAGTAAGTTTCGCTTCTAAACCGTCTTTTTCACGAATACCGCTTTTATTCAGTTTCCAGCCTGCATCTTCAAGAATTTGCTTCGCTTTTTCAATGTCCCCATCTTTGAAAACAGCATCCGTTTGATCCCAAGGCAAACCTTTTACGCCGGTATATGCAGGAACCGCGTAACCATCAAGTACTTGCTCTGATAATAATTTACGGTCAAGTGCGTAGTTAATGGCTTTACGAATAGCGATATCTGCAGTGATATCATTACCGATATCATAACCTTGGGCATTTTTCTCACCTGATTTTACCATTGGAAAAACAATACCGCGGTTTTCAACACTTGCTCTTTCCCACAATTTGGTATTGGGTAAATTCTTAGCGATTGCAGCCGTTGCTGGTGGAATACGCACAATGCCTAACTGTCCACTTTGAGCAGCAGCAAAAGCGGCATCTTCATCAAGGAAAACAAATATGAGTTTTTCAAAATCGTTTTTCTTGCCCGCATAATAAGGGTTAGCTTCAACAATTAATTGCTGACCGGGTTGGAAACTGACCATGCGATAAGGGCCTGCACCAATTGGCTTTTGTGCGTAAGTTTTTTCATCATACTTATCAGCAGAAACGATGCCTAAAGAGCCCAGTACGTTCACAAAAGTACTTTGCGGTGCTTTTAATGTAATAGTGACATGTAAGTCATCATCCGCTTTTGCAGAAAGGAAGTTACCCATATCAACTTTACCGCCACTTGCAGCTGCATTGTTATAGGTAAATACAATATCTTTTGCTGTAAGCGGTAAGCCATCAGAGAATTTTAAATCTGGCTTTAACGTTAATTTCCATGTCTTACCATCTTCACTTGGCTGATAGTCACTTAACATATTGCTATACCAAGAGAGATCCGCATTTTGCTTTAACAATGGGCTATGAAGAAGTAAGTAACTGCCATGGCTCCAGCCCAACATGGGGTCGAAGCCTTCTGTTGGCTCTTCACCAATAGCCAATTTCAACGTTTGAGCAGATGTTGCAAAAGGAACACTTAACGCGGCTAAGCAAGTTAACGTGACCAATGATTGACGCCAACCAAACCGAATAGACATAAAACATTCTCCGATTTTTTAGATACGACTTATCACCAGTCTCTATCTGAATAAGATAAAGAGGCTGAAACAAGATAAATAACAATGATGATAATGCCCTGCAATTATTGCAGATAAAGAATAAAACAGTGGCATCATAATAAAGTTTTTTATTCAACTACTCGAATAATATTCGACAGTTTATTGATTTTACATAAACTTTTATTAAGCAGTCATACTCATTATGGCAAACTTCTAGCAAGTGCACAGTATTTTTCTAATAAATAAGTTATATATTTATCATTGCATTTATTAGTGAGCGCAAAACGAAATAAAATGGCTTTTTAACGAAATTAGATTATTTCATTTTATTTAATATGCATTAAAAATAAAAAAGGCACATTATTGCGCCCTTCTTGTATTTATGAATTTAATATTCTTTTTAATTTAAAATAGCGTCGTCCTAAACGCCAACGTAATCTAAAATTTTTCGCATTTTTCCAAATTAGTGACCATATTCCTCTATCAAAAAACTCTTTAACTATCTGTTTTTTAACCTCAATAGACTGAATAGAATCAATTGAATGGATAATTCCCAAACCTTCTTTTGCGATTTGCCAATAACATGCATTGATATTTTGAGTCACATCTTTATATTTTTGATTAATTGCATCAAGCATTTCTAATATTTTCATGTAATTATGAATTGTTCTAACATGAATAGTGTCATTAGGCGTTGCATGAGAAACAGAACCAGAGTGAATAAAGTAATCGTAGTAACGCTCATCGATATATTTAACACGTTTAGCGGTTAATAATGCTTCTGTTGTCCACGGAATATCTTGATGATGCAAACCTGGCTCAAAATAATAACCATGAGTAAGCAGAAATTCACGTCGATAAATATTTAACCAAGTCACATGTAAGAATTTTTTAGAATTTAATGCCATTTCTAACCACTGTGGCCCAGTTAAAACCCCCGTAGAACGTAATCTATTTGAAGGAAAAATAGGGCGTGAAGGTCTTCCGTCCGCGTAAACATAATTACCATTACAAGTTAAAATATCTAAATTATCATTTTTAGCTATATTAATCATTCTATCATACATATTAGGATGAATTACATCATCAATATCTGGAAAAACAATATATTGCCCTTTCGAAACATTAAATCCGACATTACGGGCAACAGAAACGCCTTGATTTTCCTGATCAATAATAGTGACTTGAGGAAATCTTTCTTTCCATTCTTGTAATATTTTAAGTGAGTTATCTCTAGAACCATCATTAACTAAAATAAGCTCCCAATTATTCAATTTAATAGATTTTAAACTATTGAAAAACTGAGATAAAAACATTTCACCATTATAAATGGCGACCACAATACTCAGTTGAGGTAGAGAAGAAAACATAACCAACCTTTATATTCTTAGCTAAGAAAAGACGTTTCCCTCTAAATAGTTAGTTTTAAAAATTAAAAAAAGAGTAATAAAATAATAAATCAGTCTTAATTCATTCTTAATGAAAAATTAATTTTTAACTAATTAAAGGTGAAATTGATATTTAACAAGGTTAAGTATAATTAACTTCTTTTTATCTCTTATGAAGAAAGGGTTAAGGTGGTTTGTTTTTTAAAAGAAATAACTAAAGGAAAAATTAAGGTTAGCGTGAAGAATAAATGTTATTAGCAGACGCTCAACTCATCAATGCGTAATATAAGTTACAAAAAAACACTTTTTTTATAATTAATGACACTTATATCACTCATTAACGAAAAACATCCGCTAAGCGGATGTTTTAGTCTTTATTTATATCAATAATTTGAGGATACTTGTTTTGTTATACTTTTATTCTTCAATCTCTTCTTCATCTTCATCGCAGACTTCAAGTTCTGGAAAGTAATCAACTCGCCAAGACTTGAGCCCTTGATACACTTCATCAACGGCATTCTTTACCGCTTCAGTCATTGGATAATAAAAACCAACGAGATCGGGTTGGATCCCTAAGAATGTAATATCTGGAATATCATCTTTTAATTGATCGATAAGAAAATTCAGCGGCATATTATGAGTGCTCATAATAAACATTTCCGCTATATAGTCAGGATCTATTACCCTAATCTCACCGGGTTTTAAACCAATATCTGCAGCATCAACAATGACAACACATTGAGGTTGTAATGCTCTTACTTGATAAGAGACATTTTCAGGTGCACTTCCCCCATTGATAACAATCCATCCATCAATAGGATTTGCTTCCATTAACTCAGCCAGCAGAGGGCCAGCACCATCGTCGCCCATCATGCTGTTGCCGACCGTTAATACCACTTTAGGTGCTGTCATTGCTTTACTCATGGTTTTCTCTTTACAATCAAATAAATAGCAGGTTCTGCATGGATTTCACCCAGTAATTTAATCAGCGTTTGGCTCCACTCACTAAAAAGAGGATCGTCATTTTTAATAATCGGATCAAATGCTAACGCTAATAAGTGGGTATGCTCTGAGTTAATATTGATTTCACCAAATGTCAGTAATCCTTGCATTTTACGTTTGGCTTCACCTTCAGGTAATAAATCAATCCATGCTTTATATTTTTCTAAAGGACAGACTAACTCTGTTTTTAGACAATCAATCATACCTACGTGATGACCAATCGCGAGCGAATAGTACATCACTTGTTGCGCTTGCTCAGGAATATCATCATCGCTATCAACAAACTTTTGTCTTAATGACCAAAAGTAAACTTTAGCGTCATCAGGCATAGATGCCCCCTTGGCTTAATGAATAAACTAGACGTTTTACAATCTCAGATAAACGAGGGTCATTAGCTTGTCGTAGCCATTCATCAACACGTCCACTAACTTCTTGAATAGTGGCACCTTCTAATAAGGTGAGAAAATGATCACTTATTTGTCTTCCCTGATAATAACCAGCAAGACGACGAGCCTCACGCTCAATCATCACTCGAGCATCTAAAGGAATAGAAGGCAGGATGAGAGATGCTTTTTCATTCTCTACTTCAATATGCGATTCGCCTTTTAATTTTTGGTCTAACAAACCCAGTGCAACAGCAAATCCATAAATCGTTGCCGCAGGTGTCGGTGGACAACCAGGGATCCACACATCAATAGGAACGATAGATTCACTCCCTCCCCAGACACAATAGAGATCGTGGAAAATACCGCCACCACAGCCACAAGCGCCATAAGAGATACAGATTTTTGGATCGGGCGCTGATTCATAAGCACGTAATGCAGGAACGCGCATCTGGCGCGTGACCGCGCCAGTGAATAACAAAATATCAGCGTGACGAGGCGAGGCTACCACTTTAATACCGAAACGTTCAGCATCAAAAACCGGTGTAATTGCGGAGAAAATTTCAATCTCACAACCATTACAACCACCACAGTCAACACGATAAACATAAGCTGAACGCTGAATATCTTTCAACAATGTCTGTTTTAGCTTTTTAACCTGATCATCAAGAGTGATAGGTTGGCTAACATGATGATTAATGGGAATTTCTGGTAGACTCATTTTATTGTACTCCCAATTTCGCCCACACTAATATTTTCACGACCATCAGATAACAAGTTATGTTTACGCTTACATTCTGGGCAAGTTTCAAATTGTGGGCGCATCGCTTCTACGGTTTGCTCATCCCAACCTGATTGCACTAATAGCTCCATCGCATATTCAACTGATTTTCTCGGCGTAAATGGTTGATGGCATTCACGGCAATTCAATAATTTAAAAGTCCCTTTAATATAAAGATCGGACTTTTTAGTCACTGCTGTTTCGAACATGTCGGATAAAACAATTGCTCTTGTTGGGCAAACTTCTTCACAACGACCGCAATAGATACAGCGACCAATAAATAATTGCCAATGACGCTCACCTGTTTCCAAATTCGTTTCCATCGTTAACGCATTCGCAGGACATGCTGCAGTGCAAGCACCACAGACAATGCATTGCTCGGCATCATATTCAGGCTTTCCTCTGAAACCATCAGGTAAATCCAAGGGCTTAAACGGATATTTGGTCGTTGCTTCGCCTGTTTTGATTATGGTTTTAAACAATTTTAACATCGTTCATTCCCTCACTTGAGCGGCGAATTTTTACGTTCGATGCTGTAACGTTCAATTTCTTTGTAAGAAACTGTTTTAGATTTACGTTTTTTCACATCGACGAGCGTTACCCTGTCAGTACAGGAATAACAAGGGTCAAGGCTACCGATAATTAACGGCGCATCTGAGACGGTATTACCTTGCAACATATAGCGTAATACAGGCCAATTAGCATAAGTTGCAGCACGGCAACGCCAGCGGAATAATTTTTGGTTATCACCCAACATACTCCAGTGAACATCTTCACCACGTGGTGCTTCTGTAAAACCAAGTGCAAATTTATAAGGCTGATAAGTAAAACCTTCCGTTAATAATGGACCTTCTGGCAAGTTATCTAAAGCGTATTCAATCATTGCCATTGAATCTAAAACTTCTTTAATACGTACCATCACACGGGAGAATACGTCACCCCCTTCATAACTAAAGAGTGTCAATGGAAGATTGCCATAATCCGCAAATGGGTGGTCAAAACGCACGTCACGTTTAAAACCACTTGCTCTTATCATTGGGCCTACTGGACTAAAATCACGAGCCACTTTCTTATCTAAGATACCAACACCGACAGTACGTTGTTCCATATTAGGTGCTGATAAAAGTATATCGACTAATTCAGTGACTTCTTTGCGCATTTCTCTAACAAGTTGGATAGTCTTCAGACGCTGATCTTTTAAAATATCGCGACGTATCCCCCCAATTAAGTTCAAGCCATACGTTTTACGCGCACCCGTGAGCATTTCTGCAATTTGCATTGATTTTTCACGAATACGGAAAAATTGCATAAAGCCAGTATCAAAACCGGTGAAATGGCTAGCTAAACCAATGTTTAATAAATGACTATGAAGACGTTCAACTTCTAATAAGATAGAACGAATCGTATGCGCACGACGAGGTACTTCAATGCCTAATGCATTTTCAACAGAAGTCACATACGCCACGCTATGAGTAAAGCCACAGATACCACACACACGGTCTGATAAGAAGGTGACTTCGTTGTAACCCATTCGCGTTTCAGCCAGTTTTTCCATACCACGGTGAACATAGAACATACGGTAATCCGCATCGACAATATTTTCACCGTCTACAAATAAGCGGAAGTGTCCCGGTTCATCAGAGGTAATGTGCATAGGGCCAATTGGCACAACACGCGCATCTTGCTTACCTTCATTCACAAAAGGATAAGTTTCAACTTCAGTTGTTGGAGCTGGGCGTTGACGATAATCCATCGCATCTTTACGCAGTGGATACATCTCTTCAGGCCAGTCATCTGGAAGCACTAAACGGCGTTCATCAGGTAAACCAACTGGGATAAGACCATACATATCACGGATTTCACGTTCCCCCCACACTGCAGCGGGTACACGCGGAGTCACTGACGGAAACTCTAAAGTAATTGGGCTAACATGGGCCTTTACAACAACCCAGCATTTTTCACCCTCTTCCATTGATAATGCGTAATAAACCGCATAGTCCCCGTTTAAACTGCGTTCATCGTTACCGAATAAAACGGGTAACCAACCGCCTAAGCCGTAATACAGGTACTCCACCACTTCAGGAAGTGATTCCGTTTTTACTGTTATCGTCAATTGATCAGCGGTTTGTCGCTCTTCATCAAGAACGGCTGATGGAAACTTTTCACGAACTTTGGCAACGTAATCTCCGCCCAGTTCTTTTCCCTCTTTTCTACTGACATAATTTTGGTAGCTCACGTTACATCTCCTGAACCGATGTGGATGGATTGCTGATTAAAGCCGTTGGCCATGTATAAGTAGGTGACTCACTTTTATCAATATTCATCACGATATTAGCGGCATTTTCTAACAACTCACTGACAGGCTTAGGAATATGAGTTCCCATTAACAGCATAAGTGCAATCAGAATGACCATTGGTAATGTGGTAAAAATTCCCAGTTCACCTTTAGCAACAACATCAGGTTTTGGACCAAAGACAGTTTTAGCCACCATACGAACCAGACCACCTAATACTACAGTCAATAACAATAATAATAGGATAGTTAAGCCAATGTGCTGAGAAGCCAAGCCTGCCACAACAATCATAAATTCACTGATAAAGACGTTGAAAGGAGGCATACCACCTAACGCTAAAGCACCACCCGCAAACAGCGCAGCACTTAATGGCATCACTTTAAACATACCTTTCACGACATTTAAATCACGAGTACCGTATTTCAATAACACGTTACCTGAGCCACAGAACAACAGTGCTTTCGCTAAACTGTGGTTTAAGGTGTGGAATAAAGCAGCCAAAATACCAATTGGTCCACCAATTCCTAATGCGACGGCAATTAATCCCATGTTTTCCACACTGGAATACGCTAAAAGACGTTTCATATCGCGCTGAATAAGAATAAAGAACGCCGCGATAGCTACAGAGAGTAAACCAAAGATTAACAGTAAGTTACGTGTAAATTCAGTACCAATAGCCGCATCAATAATGATGTAGTAACGAATGATGATTAACAGCGCACAATTCAGTAAAACTGCTGATAACAGCGCACTGACTGGACTTGGTGCTTCACTGTGTGCATCGGGTAACCATGCGTGCATTGGGAATAAACCCGTTTTGGTACCGAAACCGATTAAAATAAAGACAAAAGCTAAATGCATCAGTGTTGGGTCTAACTGGTCTGTATATTTCAACACTTCAGTCCAGAAGATAGCCTGATCTGGATCAGGCATAAAGCTTGCTGCGTTGGCATAAACCAAAATAGTACCGAAAAGACCAAACGCCACACCCACACTACAAATGATGATGTACTTCCACGCAGCCTCCAGAGAAGAACGTTGACCATAAATTCCCACTAAGAATGCAGAACTTAGCGTTGTCGCTTCAATGGCTGCCCACATTAAGATCAAGTTATTACTCGTAATGGCTAATAACATGGTGAATAAAAACAGATGGAAGAAACCATAGTAGTTACACAAAGTACGCACTGAGATTTCACCCTCATCCACTTCGTGATTCATATAGCCAATAGAATAAAGCCCAGTTAAAAAGCCGATAATACCTAAGATGGCGAGAAATAATGCGCCTAGGCTATCCACATGAACCCAATTAGCAGCTACCAATATTTCGCCATGAGACATGACATCTGCCACCGTCCCCAATGCAGCGATTAACAATACGGTGATACCAATAGCATGAATACCCGTCACAATAGGACGCGCACCCGCTTTTAATAACGGACTTAGAAACGCCAGTATTGAAAATACCAACGGTGCAAACATTAAAATTGTTAACATGGTTGTTTGGTTCATCTCCTCACCCCTTCAGCGCGGTCAGTTGATCCACGTTCAGTGTGTTGAGCGTGCGGTAAATCTTACGAGCCAACACTGCCATAACGATCACGGCAAAGATGGCGTCAGTGGCGATACCGATTTCGACCAGTTCGGGCGCTCTCCACGCTAATAGTGCCAGTGTTAAGTGAGAGCCGTTTTCCATTAAACAGTAACCAAAAGCTTGTTTTAGGATATTTCGCTGAGTCACGATGCAAAGCAGACCCAACATAAAGTGTCCCAGAGAAACTGCGAGTGCAGGTTTCAAATCAACGACCATTGGTATCTGAATTGGCTCAACCACAAACCAACTTAAAATAACGATAACAGCAGCCAACAACATCAACAGTGCAGGGCTAATAACACTGATATTCGCACTAGGATCGGATAACTTACGGAATGCAAATCCTAAAATAAGTGGTACAAGCAAAACTTTAGTGAAGAAGGCGGTGATCGCCCAAAGTGTCAGTTGGTGTGCATCCAATGTATTGGCTAAAGTGACGAAAATCATCACTAAAACAAAAGATTGCAATGCATAGAACCAACATGAAGCAATTGGCTTTTTAGCGCCAATTACCAGTAGCGAGGTGATCATCATTAACCCCGCCAAATTGTTTACAATAAGTGCTCCAGTCATGATTTATCTCCCTTATCCTAGCCAAGTGACTGCGATAACACTGGATGCAAAGGACATAACAATCAGTATTCCAATCACAATTTGCATTGCCATAGGAACAGGTTGTCCTTCTGCAACTTCTGTACTTGGTTTGCCAGGAACAACTCGACCAAACCAATAGATAAACCAAGTGAAGCTAGCAACAGACTCAATAAGTACTAGCACCATAATTGGTGTCATCACCCAGAAAACGCTCGACAGTTCAAAACCTGCGGCAAAAATTGGGAATTTACTAAAGAAACCATTCATTGGTGGAACGCCTGCGATTGCCAGCGCAGCAACACAGAAACCCACACCCAATAATGGATATTTATTAATTAACCCTTTTAAGCGAGGCAACATACGAGTACCACAGCTATAACTCAGTGCCCCCGCGACTAAGAAGAACAAGCTTTTAGCAAAGGCATGGTTAAAGATGTAAGCAATACCACCTTCAAACGCTTCTCGCGGTCCAAAGATAGAAATAGATAATGCAAGGAAGATATAAGAGAGCTGAGTGATGGTTGACCATGCTAACAGGCGTTTCATATCTTTTTGTGGCAGATACATCATAAAGCCATAAATCAACGTGATAACCGCCATAGTAATACCCACCCAACCAATAAGATGAGGGACATCACCATCTGCTGACATAATCGCACGTGCAAAGATATAAACACCGACTTTTACCATTGATGCAGCATGTAAGTAAGCACTCACAGGTGTTGGAGCTTCCATCGCATCAGGTAGCCAAGCTTGTAGTGGTAATTGAGCTGATTTACCCCAAGCAGCAAAGAGGATCCCACCAAACACAATCAGTTTAGTTGGCTCATCTAAGGTTGCAATTGCGGTTAATTCAAACGTTCCGGTACTCACAAACAAGGTTGCAGCTGCGAGATAAAGACCGATCGAAGCAACGTGAGTGATCAACAACGCTTTCATTGCTGAGCGAAGCGATTTTTCAGATTGATAGTAGCCAATTAATCCCCAAGAACATCCCCCTGTGATCTCGAAAAACAAGAGTTGACCTAAAATAGTCGATGAAAGGACTAAACCCGCCATTGCACCAATAAAAATCAGCAAGAAAGCATAATAGCGACGAGTGCCATCATGAGGATGCTCACGGTTGCCATTGGTCAGATAGCCGGTAGAGTAAAAACTCACCAACAATCCTAAGAACACAACAGCGAAAGCAATCAAGGTACTGACACGATCAATGGTAAAACCAAAGAGCGCAACATCACCATATTGTACTAGCGTAATTGTGGTATCGACTTTACCTTCAGCGAGGAACTGCCAACCTAAAAAAACCGTTCCTAATGTGGCTAATAAAGCGAACAGTGTACATAACCACTTCGCCATCCGATTTGGCATTAAGGACGTAATCAACGCCCCCGCAAATGGGATGAGTAAGGTCGCAAGAGCTATATTTTCCATTGTAATCATCGCTCCTTATAGACCGGTTAAATAGAAAACAAGAGCCAGTGCCGCAACACCGAATCCTAACCATGTCACATGGTGAGTCAGTAAGAAGCGACCACGCGCTAAACTGTTTTCAACCAATGACGCTAATACAAACACCACTAACAATTTCACTGCCATTAAAACTAACGCAATAACAAGTGCAATAAAGGTAAATTCTGTTGCTTTACCGAAAGGAATAAATATGGCTAAGAACAGTTCAGCCACGACCACTTGTTTTAAACCAAGACCTAGTTTCACCATGGCAAAACCAGAGCCTGAATACTCAGTTAATGGTCCTTCTTGTAACTCTTGCTCCGCTTCCGCAACGTCGAATGGCATTTTGCCCATTTCGATAAATGCAGCAAAAGCACAAGCGAATAAGGCTAACAGTGTGGCCGTTGGTGATACCCACCCTTGAGCAAGCGTTGCACTAATAGTGCCGACGTTGGTTGAACCTACAATTAAAGCCACCACAATCAGTGATAACACTAAAATAGGCTCAACTAATACACCCAAGGTTAATTCACGGCTAGCACCAATACCTGCAAATGGGCTTCCTGAATCCAGTCCAGATAAAGAGAAGAAGAAACGATAAAGTGCAAACAGATAAATCAGTGCAATAAGATCGGCTGCCCCAGCAAACAGTGACGTTGCCGTAAAGACAGGCAGTGCCATAGCAACCACCAGCATACTTCCCAGTAACACATAAGGCATCACTTGGAAGATCACACCAGATTGCTCAGGCGCCACAGATTGACGTTTAAATAACTTAAAGATATCTCGATAATCTTGCAAAATTCCGGGGCCCTGACGCGAATGCATCTTGGCACGAATTGTGCGCGAAATACCTGTACATAATGGGGTTATCGCCAGCAAAAAGAGTGCTTGTATTAGTGCGAATATTCCCATCATTAACGTAGGTGCTTCTTGGAAAGTCATAAGTCCCTCTCCTTACGCTGCGATGACTAAAAGCAAGATGACCAGCGCTGCGACAACGTATAGACAATAGAGTCTGAAATCCCCGCCTTGTAGACATTGGATACGTTTTGCAAAACGTTGGATACCACGAACCAGAGGATAAATAATGCGTTCATCCCAGAATGGTTCGACCTTTTCAGCACCGAGCTGTGTTTTATTAAAACCACGAGACAGCAATGGAGATGGATCAAGTTGTTTACGCATACGATAAAGTGGTGCAAACATGCTACGTAATGCTTGAGTAAAGCCCCCTGCTGACACTGCCATGTCTTTTTCCCATACATAACCACACGCCCAAGGATTACCTTTACGACGAAATGCAGGTTGATTGCCTTTTAAACCGAGGTAAATCAGGAATGGGATGAGAGGTAAAGCAATTAATAAAACAAATGTTAATGCTGGAGAGAACATAGCTTGCGATGCAGCATCTGGAACAAGCATTGAGCCTTGAGCTACAGTTAATGCGCTGGTTTCGCTAAGAGACATTGCGATATTGGCAATGATGGGTGCAACAAAAGCGGCACCGACACCTAACACAACACAGAAAAGCGCTAATAACCCCATCGCAATCGTCATTGGTAATGGTACTTCTTTTGCTTTTGTTGCTTGCTCACTACGAGGTCCGCCACAGAAGCTAACACCATACACTTTCACGAAACACATTGCCGCTAATGCCCCTGTAATTGCCAGCATAATAATGGCAATAGGACCACTTAAACGCATCACGAAGTTACCTTCGTAACTCATCGTGAATAGAGATTGATAGGTATACCATTCACTAACAAAACCATTTAATGGTGGTAACGCTGAAATCGCCATACAACCAATTAAGAACGCTGTTGCAGTATAAGGCATCAGTTTGGCTAACCCACCCATCTTATCCATATCACGGGTATGAATTTGATTAATAATGGCGCCAGCACCGAGGAATAATAATCCTTTGAATACCGCATGGTTCAATAAGTGATATAAAGCACCTAATAGGCCAAGTGCCGCAATAACAGGATGGTCTGTTGCCATTCCTACCATACCAACACCAACACCCATTAAAATGATGCCGATATTTTCAACGGTATGCCATGCCAGTAAACGTTTTAAATCGTGCTCTGCTAATGCGTACATAACACCCAATACAGAAGAAACTGCACCGAATGCGAGGACAACAATTCCCCACCACATTTCAGTGGCACCCAATAAATCGATACCGACTTTGATTATCCCGAAGATACCAATTTTAACCATCACACCTGACATTAATGCCGATGCATGTGAAGGTGCTGCGGGGTGAGCTTTCGGCAACCAACTGTGTAATGGCAACATACCGGCTTTGGCACCAAAGCCAAAGAAGCCCAGTAAAAACACCACAGAAGCCATTGCTGGAGAAAGAGAGAGTTGACGGAATGAATCAAAATCAAGACTTCCACTTTCACGCCACATCAAGAAGAAGGCAATCATGATTAACACGGAGCCGGCGTGCGCAATAAAGAAGTAAAGTAAACCAGCATGAATAGATTCATCATCTTGGTCAGCAATCACTAAGAACCAAGAAGCCAGTGACATCATTTCGAACAGGATAATAAAGTAGAACGCATTATCCATCACTACTAAGCCAACCATAGAAGCAATAAACAGATTCATAAAGAATCCCATGCTCCAAGCGCCACGACCTTTATATTCTTGCACATAAGCAAGAGAATAAAGCGCACACACGCTGACTAGTAATGAAATGACGAACACCATAAAGGCGCCTAACATATCCATGCGCACCACAAAGGCAGCAAAATCGAAAGGCCCTGCGGCGGTAAAAGTCGCTATTTCACCACCAAAAATAACCGGTAATGCACTTAGAATACCTAAGACACCACCAATGATTGCGCTGATCCCTGAAATAAGGATAGCCAATCCTTCCTGTTTTTTTAAAAACAGTGCAATAACGCCACCAACAACATACAGGATGACTGACCACAGCAGTAACTGAAGAGGTTCCATATTACTTCCGCTCCTGTGTCAAAGTAGATAAATCGTCGAGGCTCGTAATGGGTTCCATCACAGAGTCTAAGCGACGCGTTTTCATCTGCTCTTCAAGTTTGTCTTCTTCAACTAAATGCAATGCATCGGTTGGACATACATTGACACAAGCAGGACCTTCATCAGAGAAAGCACATAAATCACATTTCACTGCGATTGCGCGGATACCCACATTCCATGCAAGAAATGGGTTGGTTGTTGGAAGGCTTGCTGGCACATCAGCCAACATATCTTCAGGTACAAAGTGTTCAAAAACAGCCGGTAAGTTAACGGGTTTACTGCCTGATGGTGTAATTGCACCAAAAGGACAAACCAGACCACACAACTTACAGCCAATACACAGGCTCTCATTAAGAAAGATCATATTATCTTCATGAGTGATGGCATTGACTGGGCACACGCGAGCACAAGGAGCATCCTCACAGTGCCGACAAAGCATCGGTGCTGTCTGATCCTCCACTTTTACCACTGTAAGACGCGGATGCGCCTGTAACCCCACAGCTTGATGAACTTCCGAACAAGCTGCCATACAGGTATTACACCCTATGCATCGTTGTGGCTCTGCAATTACAAAGCGATTCATTCGCCACATCCTCCGAGAAAAACGTTTAACAGCATTACTGTCGTCAATTTTTCTTTAGATGAAGCATATTTCATGCCAAGAAAGGCTCTAATTTATTTATTATAAAAATCATTAGGTTAAAAAAGAAAAGAAAAACCAAAAATGACGTGTCGACAATTATGACGTTGACAGTAAGTGGCGAGTTTTAAACAACAATTTTTGTCATCACAATAATGGGATATCAAAAAAGTAAAACACAAAAAAATAGCTGAATTATCTTTAGATAACTCAGCTAAGTTTAACTACATCATATTGCTACTTGATTTATAAAATATAATTTAAGGCATAACAGGCGATACCAGCGGTGTTCTTTCATCATTAACCACTTTGCCAAACCTTTCACTGCCTGCATTCCAATCGGTAATTGCTTGTTGCATTTCTTCTTTGCTACGACCAATAAAATTCCACCACATCAAAATTTTTTCATTTAAAGGTTCACCACCTAAAAAGAGAATTTGGGTATTATCACTAAATTCAATTGTTAATGATTCAGCGTGTTGTATCCCAATATAAGCAAGTTCATTCGCAGCAAAGGTTTCCCCTTCTATTACCATTTCTCCAGTTAAGACAAAAAGCCCATATTCATATTTAGCGTGTAATGACAAGGAAATACGAGTGGCATGTTTTGCCATAATATCCATACCAATCATGGGCAATAAACATAACACTGGAGAGGTGTGGCTTTGATAGCCACCGATTAATAACGTGAAATCAGCGCCATCGGCTTGCCATTTGGGTAAATCAGGATAGTGATCAAAGCGTGGTGGCATATTTCTTTTGTCATTTGGTAACACTATCCACAATTGTGCCAAATGAACTTTTTTTTCATCACCATGACTGTCTTCTGAATGGCTAATACCGTGGCCTGCTGTCATTAAATTAACTTGTTGAGGTCGAATAACTTGCTGAAAACCTAGGCTATCGCGATGTAAAATTTCCCCTTCTAGCATCCAAGTAAAGGTTTGCAAGCCAATATGAGGATGGGGAGAAATAGCCAATTTATCGATAGTATCATTAAAAATAGTAGGACCTAGATGATCGAGAAAACACCAAGGCCCTAATAAACGTTGTTTTTTATCAGGTAGCGCACGATAAGTCTCAATTCCTCCAACATCACGCATTTTAGCGAAAAACGCCGTAAACCCTCGCCCAATGCGGGCGGGGGATATAAGGCGAAAAGCCCGCAGGGCTTTAAAGATCAATCAGGCGTTGACTGACTCTGAACGTAGGCTCTGAACGTTTCAATCGTTGCCCCTCCGGTGCTACAGACAAAGTACGATCTCGACCA
>NZ_JASVWV010000022.1:0-24201 GCF_030286765.1 Proteus faecis | reverse complement strand
GCATACTGGAATTACAAGCGGCGGGACTCGTCGTTTCTGCCCATGGAGGCCAGCGTAAATCCGTCACACAGACGGTTGCGGTCTAAGAAGTGGGAAGCCTCGCCCGACAGGGCGGGGAGCAGTCACCTATACAATATAGATAACACAGGCAATAGACTAAGAGTAACATATAAGTGCAAGATATAAGTTACTGAAATTTAATAATTTATATATTAAGTGACTGATATGGCTTTACTAATTACAAAGAAATGCATCAACTGTGATATGTGTGAACCAGAGTGTCCAAATGATGCTATTTCAATGGGGGATGAAATTTATGAAATTAATCCTGATCTTTGCACTGAATGTGTAGGACATTACGATAAACCGACTTGCCAATCTGTTTGTCCGATTACTAATACGATCATCACTGATCCTACTCATATTGAATCTCAAGATGAGCTCTGGGAAAAATTTGTGTTGATCCACCACGCAGATAAGATCTAAATCTTAATCGATGATTTTGTGGGTGATAAATCTAAGAGAGCTATTTTTCTAAAATAACTGTCGCGCAAGCATAACGCTGTTCATCAGCAAGTGTTACGTGAATAGAGTTTATCCCCGCTTTCTCTGCCATCTCTTTTGCAACTGCTAAGAAATGCAGTGTCGGTTTACCTAACTCATCATTACGCACTTCAAAATGATTAAAAGCCAATCCTAAACGGATGCCTGTTCCTAATGCTTTTGCCGCAGCCTCTTTTACTGCAAACCGCTTAGCTAAAAAGCGGATTGGCTGTTTATGGGTTTGATAGATTTCCCATTCCATTTCAGTAAGGATACGACGAGCAAGGCGTTCACCAGAACGCCCTATAATATCTTCAATACGTGATATCTCAACGATATCCATACCTAAGCCGACAATAGCCATTAACGACGCGCTTCTCGCATTAAGCGTTTCATTTCTTCAACCGCGGGTGCTAATCCACTAAATACAGCTCTACCAATAATTGCATGGCCAATATTTAGTTCATAAAGTTCAGGTAATGCAGCAATACGTTGTACGTTATGATAATGCAAACCATGTCCTGCATTCACTTTTAAGCCTTTAGAGGCGGCATAAGTCACTGCATCACGTATACGCATAAACTCTTTTTCTTGAGCCATTTCATCTTCAGCATCAGCATAAGCGCCAGTGTGGATCTCAATAAAAGGCGCGCCAACGCGGTCGGCTGCATTAATTTGTTCATGGTCAGGATCAATAAACAGAGAAACTTTGATACCTGCTAAAGATAAGCGTTTAATAGCATCAGCAACTTTTGCTTCATTGCCAACAACATCTAAACCACCTTCTGTTGTCACTTCTTGGCGTTTTTCAGGCACTAAACAGCAAAAATCAGGCTGAGTTTGACAAGCTATCTCAATCATCTCTTCAGTGACTGCCATTTCCAGATTTAATCTTGTCTGCACTGTTTGGCTTATCAGCATTAAGTCACGATCAGTGATATGACGTCTATCTTCACGTAAATGAATAGTAATACCATCAGCACCAGCTTGCTCTGCAATAAAAGCCGCTTGAACAGGATCGGGATACGTTGTGCCTCGGGCATTACGAAGGGTGGCGATATGGTCAATATTAACACCAAGTAGAATATCAGACATGCTCTTCTCCTGAAAAATAACGTTGCATTACCTTAGTTTACACATTCCATTGAGAAGAAAAAGACAATATTACTATTCTGCCATCAATGCTCTTTTCTTTGGAGATTTTTTAATGGCAAATTGTCTAAAAAGCTCTCTACTTTTTAATGGTTTTCCGCCTAAATAAGGCTTCAAAGCCATTCGAGTAAACCTTTTTGCCGCTTTTAATGTTTCAACAGTAGGAAATTCTCGACTAGCCAAGGATTTTAATTCAAATCCAGTAAAACTATTATGATCAACCACTAAACTCGCAATAAAACCTTTTTCTTCCCGATAACGATAGGTCATTGAATCGGAAACAGGCTCTCCACTTCCGGCACAATGAAGAAAATCCAAGCCATAACCAAGTTGGGTTAATAACGCAAGTTCAAAGCGTCTTAGTGCGGCTTCTGGTGTGGTATCGCTAGCAGCAAGAATTTGCAAACAGGAGAGGTATTCAAAAAAAAGTACACTATAAGACGTACCATTTTCTAAAACGCGAGACAATAACTCATTAAGATACAAGCCACTGTATAGTACAGAGCCTGTCAGTGGTAATGCTAAAGAGATAGGTTCAGCATCACGAAGTGTTTTAATTTCTCCTCGCCCACTCCAACGAATGAGCAAAGGAGTAAAAGGTTGCAGTGCCCCTTTTAAGGGTGAACGACGGCCTCGCGCACCTTTTGACAATATGCGAACTCGCCCTTCATTTTCAGTGAAAAAATCGAGTAATAAACTTGTTTCACTGTAAGGTCGAGCATGGATAACGAATGCACGTTGCCAGCCATCCACTTTAGTTACCTACTTTAAATCGTCCACATAGCCAAGGCTACGTAAAGCACGTTCATCATCAGCCCAGCCTGCTTTGACTTTCACCCAAAGTTCTAAGTGAACTTTGTTTTCAAATAAGTCTTCCATATCCATACGGGCTTCAGTACCAATTTTCTTGATTTTCGCACCTTTATTACCAATAACCATTTTCTTCTGGCCTTCACGCTCAACCAGAATTAATCCGTGGATATCATAACCACCACGTTCATTGGTAACGAATTGTTCAATTTCAACAGTGACAGAATAAGGTAATTCTTCACCTAAAAAGCGCATCAATTTCTCACGAATAATTTCTGATGCCATAAAACGCTGAGAGCGATCAGTAATATAATCTTCGGGGAAATGATGTGTAGCTTCTGGTAAACAATTACGTACGATTTTCGCTATTGTATCGACATTCATGTCTTTTTCAGCACTGATTGGTACGACATCAAGAAAATCCATTTGTTGGCTTAAAAAACCAATGTGTGGAAGTAACTTGGTTTTATCAGTCACGTTATCCACTTTATTAATTGCTAATAAAACAGGGCAACGTAATGATTTTAATTTATTTAACACCATTTCATCATCAGGCGTCCAATTGGTACCTTCAACAACGAAAATAACTAATTCAACATCACCAATAGAACTACTTGCTGCGCGGTTCATCAGCCTGTTGATGGCTCGCTTTTCTTCAATATGCAAACCTGGTGTATCCACATAAATCGCTTGGTAAGCACCATCTGTATCAATACCCATGATACGATGACGCGTAGTTTGCGGTTTACGTGATGTAATAGAAACTTTCTGCCCCAGTAATTGGTTCAGTAGTGTTGATTTTCCCACATTTGGGCGACCGACTATCGCAATAAATCCGCAATAGGTTTGTTCTTCGCTCATTCAAGCTCCAGTTGTATTAATGCCTGTTCAGCAGCGGCCTGTTCAGCTTTACGACGACTCGTTCCCATCCCTTTGACAGGTTGTTCGATACCGCTTATCTGACAATGGATCGTAAACTCTTGATCATGGGCTTCACCACGAACCTGTACCACATTATAAGAAGGTAATG
Organism: Proteus faecis; assembly: GCF_030286765.1. Lineage (NCBI taxonomy): Bacteria > Pseudomonadati > Pseudomonadota > Gammaproteobacteria > Enterobacterales > Morganellaceae > Proteus > Proteus faecis. The sequence goes on along the minus strand of NZ_JASVWV010000022.1, from coordinate 20,666 downwards.
GTAAGTGACGGCCTTGCAGATATTCTTGCAAACGAGTTTTAGGATCTTTTTGCTTATCGCCTGGGCTGATTTCAGCCAAACGATTTTCATACCAGTTTAAAATAATTTTTTCGATATTTTGAATATCACTATCAAGGAAAATTGCACCAATTAAAGCTTCCACCGTATCCGCTAAAATTGATTCACGACGAAAACCGCCGCTTTTTAATTCCCCAGGGCCTAAACGTAGACATTCGCCCAATTCAAATTCACGCGCTAATTCAGCGAGCGTATTTCCACGAACAAGCGTTGCTCTCATTCGACTCATATCACCTTCATCAACACGAGGAAAGCGATGATAAAGTGCGTTAGCAATCACATAGCTTAGAATTGAATCACCTAAAAATTCTAAACGTTCATTATGTTTACTGCTGGCACTACGATGCGTTAAAGCCTGTAGTAATAATTCATTTTGCGTAAAAGTATAGCCCAGTTTTTTTTGTAACTGGTTTACTAATAAAGTATTCATGTGCGATCAATTTCCATAACTTAATTTGAAGCACACGCAACAAATCTGTTTAAGACAACAAGAATTTATCGGGCTGGATAACAGAACTGTTGCGTTTGCACTGGCTCCTGTCAATAAAAAGGAGCCAATCATATTTAAAGAAGCGACATATTCTACACTTAGATAAGGAGGAATGCTGTCGCTATTTTGTTAATAATTACTTAATGCTACCGATACGGCTAAAACGAACGCCTGTTGGCCATTCATTCTCTACTTTTTCAAAGCTCATCCAGATTGTTGTCGCTTTACCAACTAAGTTTTTCTCTGGAACAAAGCCCCAGAAGCGACTATCTGAACTACCGTCTCGATTATCCCCCATCATAAAGTAATGACCTTCAGGAACAATCCACGTACCGACAGGCAATCCGGGTTGGATAAACTCGGGCATTGTCATATCACCGGGTATTGTCATAATACGATGAGAGACTTTATCAATAGTTTCTACCCTTTCCTCTTCACGTAATTGAGTTGCTGTTGAAATAGGCTCCTCAATTGGAATGGATTTCATACCATTAATACGCTGACCACCTGGCACATTTTGTAATAATAGCGTCCATTCACTTGGGTACGCAGTACCATAAGTTACTGATATTTCTTCATTACAAACGGCTTTATCACAATTTGGATAGATATGAAGTTTTTTCGACATCATATCATAAACAATTTTATCACCGGGTAATCCAATAACCCGTTTAATAAAGTCAGTAGAAGGATCTCGAGGATACTTAAATACTGCGATATCACCTCGTTTTGGCTTCCCTGTATTAATTAATGTGGTTTGCGTAATTGGATCTTTTAATCCATAAGCAAACTTTTCAACCAAGATAAAATCGCCAACCAACAAGGTTGGCATCATGGAGCGAGAAGGTATTTGAAACGGCTCATACACAAATGAACGCAGAACCAAAACAATAATCAAAACTGGGAATAAAGAGCCTAGTGTCTCTGCCCAGCTTGGTTTATTAATTGATTTTGCTAACTCTTGCTGATCCTCGGACCCTTGCGTCATCTCTTGAAGACGCTTTAGTTTTGCTTTTCGGGCTGGCTTAAGCTTAAAGCGTTCAATTCCCCAAAAAACTCCCGTTATTAGCGTTGCCAGCGTTAGGATCAAGGCAAACGTGTTAGCCATGTTTTCTCCTTAAATTATTTATCTTTACCAACATGAAGGATGGCTAAAAACGCTTCTTGTGGTAGCTCTACGTTACCAATTTGCTTCATACGTTTTTTACCATCTTTCTGTTTCTGTAACAGTTTCTTCTTACGGCTAACGTCACCACCATAACATTTGGCTAATACGTTTTTACGTAACTGTTTAACAGTTGAACGAGCAATAATATGGTTGCCAATTGCCGCTTGGATGGCGATATCAAACTGTTGGCGTGGAATAAATTCTTTCATCTTTTCCACCAGCTCACGCCCACGATAAGGTGCATTATCGTTATGTGTAATCAATGCTAAAGCATCAACGCGATCACCATTAATCAAGACATCTACACGTACCATGTTAGAGCCTTGGAAACGAATAAAGTTATAGTCTAAAGAAGCATAACCGCGTGATGTTGATTTTAAGCGGTCAAAGAAATCTAATACCACTTCAGCCATCGGAATTTCATAAGTCAATGAAACCTGATTACCATGATAGACCATATTGGTTTGAACACCGCGTTTTTCGATACATAAAGTAATGACGTTACCTAAATATTCTTGCGGTAATAACATATGACATTCAGCAATAGGCTCTCTGATTTCTTCAATATTATTTAGTGGAGGCAATTTAGATGGGCTATCCACTGATATAATATCGCCGTTAGTCATTTCAACTTCATAAACTACGGTTGGTGCCGTTGTAATCAGATCAAGGTCATATTCACGTTCTAAACGTTCTTGAATAATCTCCATATGAAGAAGACCCAAGAAACCACAACGGAAACCGAAACCTAATGCAGATGAGCTTTCTGGCTCATAGAATAATGAAGCATCGTTTAAGCTTAATTTACCTAATGCATCGCGGAATGATTCATAGTCATCAGAGCTAATTGGGAATAACCCCGCATAAACCTGTGGCTTAACTTTCTTAAAACCTGGTAAAGGTTTATCTGCTGGTTTTTGTGCCGCAGTTAAGGTATCCCCGACCGGCGCACCTAAAATATCTTTAATACCGCAAACAACCCAGCCGACTTCACCACAATTTAATGATGTAGTATCAATTTGTTTTGGCGTAAAAATACCAATACGGTCAATGTTATAAACTTGTCCCGTACTCATTACCTTAATTTTATCGCCCTTGCTAACTTTACCGTTTTTAACACGGATCAGTGAAACAACCCCAAGGTAGTTATCAAACCAAGAGTCAATAATCAGTGCTTGTAATGGAGCATCTGCATCACCTTCAGGCGCAGGGATCTCTTTTACAAGACGTTCGATAACTTCTTTAACACCAATACCTGTTTTTGCAGAGCAGCGCACTGCATCTGTGGCATCAATCCCCACAATGTCTTCAATCTCTTCAGCAACACGCTCTGGTTCTGCCGCTGGTAAATCTATTTTATTTAAAACTGGAACGACGGTGAGATCCATATCCATCGCTGTATAGCAGTTTGCTAATGTTTGTGCTTCAACCCCCTGCCCAGCATCTACGACCAATAAGGCACCTTCACACGCAGCGAGTGAACGAGATACTTCATAAGAGAAGTCAACGTGTCCTGGGGTATCGATAAAGTTAAGCTGATAAACTTCACCGTCATCAGCGGTGTAATTCAAGGTTACGCTTTGCGCTTTGATTGTAATACCACGTTCACGCTCAAGATCCATAGAATCAAGAACCTGCGCAGCCATTTCACGATCTGATAAGCCACCACAAATTTGAATAATTCGATCTGATAACGTCGATTTACCATGGTCAATATGTGCGATAATGGAAAAGTTACGTATGTTTTTCATTCTGAAATTATTTTTCTCTATTGCTTTGCTCTATAAATCTGGCTTTGGAGTCATTCATGGACACAAAGCGAAAACTCTATATTGCAGGAGTTATTATTGATGACGCATTCTACACACTAGAGACATTATACTCAAAGAAACGTTCATCAAACACAAACATTTATGCTAAGACTTGCATTTATTTGTAATTTTTTGCGGGTAATTTCCAGATATAGAAACGCGTTAATTTAAGATAGATATTATTACAAAAGCAGCATGACAAAAATAATGGGGCAAATGCCCCATTATTTTAATCAATTCATTATTCTTGAAATTGAACATTAAGTTCATTCGGTGGAAGCCCTATTTGCAATACAATAGGTTCAAAGCCTTCATCTTTACTCCACCAAGTCGCCACTTTTTTAGCCAATAAGAAACCAAGGGCACCGCCCATAAGTCCACTGCAAAAAATAGCAAATTCACTCGACAACCAAAGACTCGCAATGCCTGCAACAATAAATAAGCCAACAAGTGGCGTTAAATACACTAACATTGCTGAGAGAAGTAGATTATTTTCAGGAATACCTACTTCCACTTTTTGCCCTTCGACTAAAGGTTGCGCAACGGGGAGTTCAAGTTGATGAACTGTCTCGGGCCCTATTTTATTTAATAAATAAGAGCCACATGCAGCCCGAGCTTGGCAACTACCACAGCCAGAAGACGATCCGTAGCGTAATAACGCTCGCCCTTCATGCCAATGTATAACTGTTGCCCACTCTTTAACCATAACTTATACCCTTTTACTTTTTCGTAAATACAACACTATTAACTATTGTTTGTGCCGTAGAAGATGGTAACTGACCAATAAAGGTAATTTCATTACCCTCTTTGTGATAGGTATAAATTGTATTACGACCATACCTCAACATTTTATCGCGTTCGGGCGAATTCACTTGTTGACCACTTTTATTAACATAAATAGAGAAGTCAAATAAACCGTCGCTAAATAAAATAGACTGACTAAACTCGGTTTCAGAAATCTGATGGTTACTGCGTTTTACCTCTTTAAAACCCTCAGGTAATTGACTAACCGACCAGTTATAAACTAGGGGTTTAGCTTTTGGTACAAGTAATAAAGGTGGCATATTGACGGTACGTAACGAATTAAGTTCAGTTTCGACTTCACTCCCTTCATTAACGGTGATCACTCGAAATTGTTCAATGATGTCATTATTCTTATCTAATAGATCGACTCTTAACGGCAGATATCTTTCTTCATCAATAAATAAGACATAATCATAACGGTCATTATTTTTTGATAGCACACGAACAACGCGGCTTGGAATATCACCAATATGCGTTCTACCTGCATCAATAAAATTATAATAAACTGATAATTGATTGAAATCTTGGTAAATAATAGAAGGGATATAATCAACGATATGATCATTTCTTAAGCTAAAAGCATCTAAGCCAGGCTCAAAATAACTAATTTCATCACCACGTTGAACGATTTCACGGCGAGTACTATCCATTTGCATTAATTGTGCAAGCGGTTTGCCATCAATAAGCGTGTGACGATAGCGAATAGGAACAATACCTTGAGAATTGATATTGATAAAAGATAATTCATAGGTAGAGCTTTGACTTGTCTGTCCCATCTTTTGCAACAAAGCCTTGACACTACCTATTTGAGGTTGTGACAAGGCTTGTATCGGCATTGACAGGCTGCCCACCAGCAATAAGGCGGATAACCATAACTTTTTCATTACGACTGTTTCATTCCCACACGTTATTTATACATTCACATCTATTATTACTGTGTTACTACGGATTGAGTTTCACCTTGAGCACTAATTGGTGCTTCATTTTGTGGTGCATTATAGATACGACGATCTAACTCATACTGTTGCAACATTAATCCAAGGCGCTGATTACGCTCTTGTAAACGTGTTTGTTGGTCTTTACCTAAAGTATCGTTTTGAAGATTTAGGCTTACTGGTGAACCGGCCCCCATAATAGGTTGAGTATTAAATACAGGCGTATCTACTTGGAAATCTTCAGAACCATTTTTTCCATTATATTGCTGAACACCAACAATAACAGCTAATGAAACACAAGCCGCAACACCGATTTGAGTTAACTGACTTGCCCAAGGACGTAACGTTTGTAAGAAAGAGTGCTGACGCCATTGTGATGGCGCAGGTTGCTGCTCTTGTTGTTGTTCAGGACTTATGCGAACAGGTTCATTCTCTAAAGCGAGCGCAACGCGACTTGCGATATCGAAGTGGACTACTTCACCTACATCACCACGCATTGTGTCACGAATTAAATGGTAGCGTTGCCATGTCTCTTTCATGGAGTCATCACGAGCAATTGCACCCATTAATTCTTTATCAAGAACTTCGCCATCCATAAATGCAGAAAGTTTTTCTTTTTGCATGTAAAAGTACCCTTCAGTCAATGATGGTTCACCCACAATTAAAACTCTTGTATTAATGGTTGAACCTTATTATCAATAGCTTCTCGCGCCCTAAAAATACGTGAACGAACTGTTCCGACAGGGCAATCCATAATGACTGCTATCTCTTCATAGCTTAGTCCGTCAAGTTCCCGAAGTGTAATAGCAACCCTTAAATCTTCAGGTAATGACTCTATGGTGTGAAAAACCACTCTCCGTAACTCTTCAGACAACATTAAATTCTCAGGGTTCGAAATTTCTTTTAGTGCATTTGGTGATTCGAAATTTTCAACATCACTCGCATCTAAATCATTCGAAGGCGGACGTCGCCCCTGTGCGACCAAATAATTTTTTGCTGTATTCACAGCAATGCGATAAAGCCACGTATAAAAAGCACTATCTCCTCGGAAAGACCCAATAGCACGATAAGCTTTAATAAAGGCTTCTTGCGAAACATCTGGCACATCGCCCTGTGGTACATAACGGGAAATCAGGCTTGCTACCTTGTGTTGATAACGGATAACCAGCAAATTAAAGGCTTTCTGGTCACCATTTTGTACCTTTTCAACCAACATTTGGTCAGTTAACTGCTCGCTCATTAGAGATGGACTCTCCCGAAGTCAAGCTTCGCACTATTTTTAAATGACTCCGTCATATTTACTCTCGTTATTCCTTCTCGTTTTTATGAGCTACAAGACTTAGAGCGCAAAAATAGTATGAAGTTCAATTCAATCATTATTTTAAGAGATGAATCACAAAAAATCATCATGGTGATCACCCAACCAAAATGCAATTTGCCAATAAAAAAACGATAACACAATGATATTATTTAAATATATACGATTACTTACAACAATATATATTATCTTAAACAAGATATTATTAAATATAGATTTAATAATATAAATAAAAATCAGTCACCCATGATCGGAACTGTTCAGTGTAATACCCTTCATTATGACGAATAATAAGCTCATCTATACTACATTCAATGTTTACCTTACTTTGCCTTTGAAAGGCTAATAAAATCCGATGATAAGGTTTATCCGCACTGTCTTTAATATTAACGCGCTTAACAAGTATCCACTCTTTTTTTTCTGCAAGTTCAATAAATTGTTCACCAATTAAATAAGGCAACACAACACAGAATAAGCCACTTTCAGTAATAAGAGATTGTGCACTTTCCAACAATCCCTCATGCGTTAAGGTTTTGGTATAACGCGCTTGCTCGCGCATATCATTTCGACATGCAATAGATGGTTCAAAATAAGGGGGATTACTGACAATTAAATCGTATTGAGTTTGCGTATTCTCTGCATAGTTATAGATATCACTATGATGAATATGAATAAATGAATGCCATGGTGACTCTTGAGCATTTTCCGTAGCTTGTAATGCTGCTTTCTCATCAAGTTCAATGCCATCAATACACTCTATTTTATTCGCTCTTTGGGCAAGCATTAATGCAATTAATCCACTCCCGGTACCAATATCAAGCGCTTTTTTTACATTATCGATAGGTGCCCAAGCCCCTAATAAAACCCCATCAGTACCCACTTTCATTTCACACTTATCATGAGCAACAAAAAATTGTTTAAATGTAAAACCACCTTTACGTAATCCTGATTTTTTCACTTTCTTTTGATTCATCTATTGGCTCTATTGATTTGTACAGCAATCTCTTTTTATTGCTTATCAATCATGTCACGAAAAAAGAGATATATGGTAAGATAACGCTTCTACACCCCCCTATCTTAACATTAAACTATTTGTATACGATGCACGCTTATTTAGATTAAGTCTAAAAACAACAAATACCTTCGTCTATCGGTAATATATAATGTGATAGCGGTAAATCCTCTGGCTTTTAGCGGGGGATAATGTCAAAATCCGCGCCCTAAACAGAGGTATACAATGACAGCCACGACATTTTCCAGTCTTGAACTTGATGAAAGTTTATTGACCGCATTAGAAGAAAAAGGATATCAACGTCCTACTGCTATTCAAGCAGACGCAATTCCTGCCGCAATGGATGGACGCGATATTTTAGGCTCTGCGCCAACAGGCACAGGGAAAACGGCGGCCTTTTTGCTTCCAGCAATTCAACACTTGCTTGATTATCCACGTAAAAAATCAGGCCCGCCACGTATTCTTATCCTGACGCCAACACGAGAACTTGCTATGCAAGTTGCTGAGCAGGCAAAAGAATTATGTGCGCACACACATTTAGATATCGCCACAATCACAGGCGGTGTCGCTTATATGAATCATGCTGAAGTCTTCAGTGAGAACCAAGATATCGTTGTTGCAACAACAGGTCGTTTATTACAGTACATCAAAGAAGAAAACTTTGACTGCCGTGCAGTGGAAATGCTGATTTTAGATGAAGCAGACCGTATGTTAGATATGGGTTTTGCTAATGATATCGAAACTATTGCAGGCGAAACTCGCTGGCGCAAACAGACATTACTGTTCTCTGCAACATTAGAAGGTAATGCGGTTATTGATTTTGCACAGCGTATCCTCAACGAACCCGTTGAGCTTAATGCGGATCCATCTCGCCGTGAGCGTAAAAAAATTCAACAGTTCTATTATCATGCTGATAATCTCGAACATAAAACAGCATTACTTGCCGCATTACTGAAGCAAGATGATGTTAAAAAGTCGATTGTATTTGTTCGTAAAAGAGAACGGGTAAGAGAACTTGTCACTGCATTAGAAAAACAAGGTATTAAGTGTAGTTACCTTGAAGGTGAAATGGCACAAACACAACGTAACGATGCGATCAAACGTTTAGAATCAGGCAAAATGAATGTGCTTGTTGCTACAGACGTTGCTTCTCGAGGTCTTGATCTCGATGACATCACACACGTTTTCAACTTTGACTTACCTCGTACTGCAGATGTTTACTTACATCGTATTGGTCGGACAGGACGCGCGGGCCGCAAAGGTATCGCAATCTCATTAGTTGAAGCTCACGATCACCCATTATTAGGAAAGATTGGCCGTTACGTTCAAGAGCCAATTAAATATCGTGTTGTTGCTGAACTGCGTCCAGAAACCAAAGCTCCAAGCATGAAATCAACATTCAAACCTTCTAAAAAAGTGCTTGCTAAACGCAAAGCGAGAAAAGAAGAAGAGAAAAAAGCAGTTAAAGAAAAAGTGCGGACACGCGATCGTAAAAATATTGGTAAACGTCGCAAAGCAGTTGCTGAGCATACAGAAAAAAATGTGGCGCCTACTACACCAACAAAAAAAAGAAATACTGATAACGAATAATCTGTATTCTTTATAATGTTATAAAAAAACCGTAGCTATATAAGATAGTTACGGTTTTCTGTTATTTTATCTTAGTTTATATAGAAAAAAGCCCGATATTTTCATATCGAGCTTTTTATTAATTTATTACTTTAGTGAAAATTACAGGCTTTCAGTGAAAGTACGAGTAATAACATCACGTTGTTGTTCTGGAGTCAGTGAGTTAAAACGCACTGCATAACCAGAAACACGAATAGTTAACTGAGGATATTTCTCAGGATTGTTAACAGCATCTTCCAGTGTTTCGCGGCTTAATACGTTAACGTTAAGGTGTTGACCACCTTCTACACGAACAACCGGTTTAGATTCTACAGGCACTTCACGGTATTCGATATTACCTAACTCTTTACGGTTAACCACTTGACCTTCTTCAAAGCCTTTTTTAGCACAGATGCAACGAGCTTCCCCGTTTTCATCATCTAATAACCAGAAAGAGTGTAATAAATCGTCGTTATCAGCTTTAGTAATTTGGATACCAGTAATCATTTCGACCTCCAATTTGGGCGCAAAATCAAATTCCAATCTCATATCAGAACTTGGGTATTTGGTCTAACCAATGTTTCTGTCTACTTATATACCAGTATAAATGGCGTCATTCTTTGATAAATATCAATAAAATTCATAAGCGTTTTACCCATCAGGGTGCAAAGTGTTGTTTTAAATCAATTATTATCGAATACCAACTTGCAATTTTTTTTGTAAATTTTCAAATAAAAGTTGAGAAATCAATTAATTTTTTATTTTTAGTCCGTAATATTTTCATTCCCCTGATGAAATCGGTAAGCTTAGACACGATAAGATATCAACAAGGATTTTAGGTTATGACTGCACCATTAACTTGGCATGATGTGATAGGCGCTGAAAAAGAAAAGCCTTACTTCCATCAAATTATGTCTCAAGTCGCACAACAAAGAGCCACAGGTAAAATTATTTATCCTCCTCAAGAAGATATTTTTAATGCTTTTCGTTTTACGCCTTTTGATAATGTGAATGTCGTTATTTTAGGACAAGATCCTTATCACGGACCTAATCAAGCTCATGGTCTCTCTTTTTCAGTCCGGCCAGGCGTACCAGCACCACCTTCATTAGTCAATATGTATAAAGAACTAGAAAAAGAATATCCTGATTTTAAACGCCCTAACCACGGCTATTTAGAAAGTTGGGCAAAACAAGGTGTTCTATTACTTAATACCGTATTAACAGTAGAGAAAGGCCAAGCACATTCTCACGCTAACTATGGTTGGGAAATCTTTACTGACGCAGTAATAGAACAGATCAATCAGCGTAGAGATGGGGTTATTTTCTTACTTTGGGGCGCTCATGCTCAGAAAAAAGGACGTTTTATTGATACAAATAGACATGTTATTTTAAAAGCACCTCATCCTTCACCACTTTCTGCTCATAGAGGCTTTTTAGGTTGTGGTCATTTCAAACAAGCCAATAATATTTTACAGCAACAAGGCCGCACACCAATCAATTGGCATCTTGATCCTATTGAATAAAATCACCCTATAAAACATAAAACCGCACAATAACATGAATATTAAATAATCTGCGTATTGTGCGGTTTACTTTATCTACATGTAATAACTCATGTGATAACGAATATTTTATCGATATTATTTAGAAACAATAACCATAGCTGGGCGCAATAAGCGACCATTTAAGGTGTATCCTTTTTGCATAACATCGACCACATGGTTAGATTCATGCTCTGGGCTATCAATTAAAGTCATCGCTTGGTGAACGTCAGGGTTAAATACCACATTTTTTTCTTCAACCACTTCGATACCAAATTTACGAACAGCATCTAAAAATGATTTCAGTGTTAATTCTAAACCTTCAATCATTGGCTTTAATGATTCATTTTCATGATCAGCCGCAGATAAAGCACGCTCTAAATTATCAAGTACAGGCAATAACTCATTAGAAAATTTTTCAAGTGCAAATTTATGTGCTTTCTCAATATCTTGTTGAGTACGGCGACGCACATTTTCAACTTCGGCCAAAGCACGAGCCATAGCTTCACGCTCTGTTTTTTGTGATTGTTCCAGTTGTTTTTCAAGAGAATCAATACGCGCTAGTGCTTCCACTAACTCAGCTTGAGCATTAAAGTCCGCTTGTGCTTCTTCAGTTGTTACTTGCTCTTGAGACTCATCCATTACAGATCCCATTCCTTCTTTTTCTTTTGAGACTTGCTCTTCATGTACATTTTGTTCTTTACTACTCATGAACATCTCCGCGTAGTTTTAGTATTCATCTTCATATTTAGTTTATTATGGGGATCAATAAACGGGTTTCAAGGAATTGGCGCAAAACGAGGGTAAAAAAATGCCAGATAATACCGTAACGGAAGAAAAACACTTTAAATGTATTGGCATTGTTGGTCATCCACGCCACCCCGAAGCAATTTCAACTCATGAAATGCTCTATCATTGGCTATTGGCTCAAGGCTATGACGTTATTATTGATACACAAGTTGCTCAAGAACTAAAGCTAGAAAATGCACAAACAGGTGATCTAACACAAGTTGGTAAAGCTGCCGATCTAGTCATTGTTGTTGGTGGCGATGGCAATATGCTTGGGGCTGCACGAGTGTTATCTCGTTATAACATCAAAGTGATTGGTGTTAACCGGGGGAATCTAGGCTTTCTTACTGACCTTGATCCTGATAATGCCTTACAGCAATTAACCAATGTGTTGGCTGGGCACTATCGTGAAGAAAAACGTTTTTTACTTGAAGCACGCGTCTATGCAGAAGGTCAAAGAAATCGCATTGGTACAGCAATCAATGAAGTCGTGCTTCATCCCGGTAAGGTTGCTCATATGATTGAGTTTGAAGTTTACATTGATGATCGTTTTGCTTTCTCTCAACGTTCTGATGGCTTAATTATTGCAACACCAACAGGATCAACGGCCTATTCACTTTCTGCTGGAGGACCTATCTTAACCCCAAATCTTGATGCTATTGCACTTGTACCAATGTTTCCACATACCCTATCAGCACGACCTTTGGTTATCAGCAGTGATAGCCAAATTTGCTTAAAATTCTCACAAACAAATATCGATTATGAAGTCAGTTGCGACAGCCAATTAGTGTTACCAATTAAAGAAGGTGATGAAGTTATTATTAAGAGAAGTCGTCAAAAGCTCAATTTAGTTCACCCGACTGATTATAATTATTTTAATACACTCAGCTCAAAATTGGGTTGGTCGAAAAAAATGTTCTAATTTTTGTGCCTCACTACTTTACTGTATAAAAAACCAGTTTATACTGTATGTAATTACAGATATGTTTTTATACACAGGAGAGGCACTATGCTGACTCAATTAACCATTAGTCATTTTGCCATAGTCCGTGAACTTGAAATCGATTTTTCAGGTGGCATGACCACCATTACAGGCGAAACTGGCGCAGGTAAATCTATTGCAATTGATGCTCTGGGTTTATGCTTGGGTAACCGTGGTGATGCCAATATGGTGCGCCCAGGTGCAACTAGAGCCGATTTATGTGCACGATTCTCACTCTCTGATACGCCATCAGCACAACGTTGGCTTGAAGAACATCATCTTGATGATCATAACGAATGCCTATTAAGAAGAACTGTTTCTGCTGATGGGCGTTCTCGTGGTTTTATCAATGGCACTTCCGTACCACTTTCACAATTAAGAGAACTGGGTTCCTTACTTATCCAAATTCATGGACAACATGCTCACCAACAACTTTTAGAGCCTCGCTATCAAAAACAACTGCTTGATATCTATGCCCATGAACCTGCTTTATTAAAAAGCATGAAGTCGGCTTATCAAACATGGCATCAAAGTTGCCAAACTTTAGCCGCATTTCAACAACTCTCATTAGAACGAGAAGCAAGGCAACAACTGGTTGATTACCACTTAAAAGAGCTCAATGAATTTCAGCCAGTACAAGGCGAATACCCTGAATTAGATCAAGAATATAAACGTCTTTCTAACTGCGGTCAGTTTTTAACGCTAAGTCAAAATAGTTTACAAATTTTAAGCGACAACGAAGAGCAAAATATTTTAAGTATGCTCAATGTGGCTAAACATGAAATTACTGAACTAGCCTCTATGGAAGGTCAGTTCAATTCACTATTAGAGATGCTAGAAGAAGCGACTATTCAAATTAGTGAAGTGAGTGATGAACTTCGTCATTATAGCGATCGCTTAGAGATGGATCCTAATCGCTTATTTGAAGTAGAGAAACGCATGTCTAAGTACATTAGTTTGTCACGAAAACATCGCGTTGCCCCTGAAGAACTCTATGATCTTCATCAGCTATTAATTGAAGAGAAGAATGCCTTACTTCGCCAAAATGACGATTGTGACGCTTTAATAGAACAAGTCAAAGCTGACCATTTAATTGCATTAGATGTCGCAAAACAACTGCATCAAGTTCGTCAACAATATGCAAATGAATTAAGTCAACTTATAACTAATAGTATGCATCAGTTATCAATGCCACATGGTTATTTTACTGTTGATACCTATTTTGATGACAGTTCACTGCAAATTGATGGTGCCACAAAAGTTGAATTTAATGTCACCACAAACCCAGGGCAACCTCATCAAGCACTTTCTAAAGTAGCTTCAGGAGGTGAATTATCACGTATTGCACTCGCAATCCAAGTGATCACTGCCAAAAAAATGGATACACCAGCACTTATTTTTGATGAAGTCGATGTAGGTATCAGTGGTCCAACAGCGGCTATTGTTGGTAAATTACTACGAGAGTTAGGCGAATCAACTCAAGTTATGTGTGTTACTCACTTACCTCAAGTTGCAGGTTGTGGTCATCAACACTATTTCGTTAATAAAGAGACAAATGGTGAAGAAACTGAAACAACCATGAAACTGTTATCGAAAAAAGAACGCCTACAAGAGCTCGCACGTTTATTAGCTGGTAGTGAAGTCACCAAAAATACCTTAGCAAATGCGAAAGATTTGTTGGCAGCATAACGATTAACAAACTTTTATTGATATTTAAGGTCATAGGCAGAGTGTGAAAGGTTTTCAATTGCTGCGTTGTCGATTATCATCGTCACTATGACCCTAAAAGGAATGTAATAACCATGCGTTTTAAACTGTTAAAAGTTGCCGCCTTATCTTTAGTCGTAATGACTTCAGGTTGCTCTATGTTCGAGAGACTGGTTTACCACCCAGATATCAATCAGGGAAATTATTTAACGCCTGCCGAAGTCGCAAAAGTTCAGCAAGGAATGACACAGCAGCAAGTTCAATTTGCCCTTGGTACGCCAATGCTTAAAGATCCTTTCGGAAGCCAAACTTGGTATTATGTTTTCCGTGAAGAACCTGGTCATCAGAAAGTACGTCAAGAGACCCTCACCCTGACTTTTGATAGCAATGGCATACTGACTAAGATTGATAAGCAAGGCAATATGCCTAACTTCGCATCACCTGAAACAAAATCGTAATGCGATTGCTATACTAAGAACTAAGAAAGCTTAGTTTTATATAAGATTGGCAAAAACGAATTGCACCCCATACGTTAAATTTGACGTTGGGGTGTGTTTTTATAAAGAGGAATTGCTTTATAACAGTGTTGTCTTTTTATTGTATCTGACTGTAACCAAACGGCCTATCACGCAGAATATGATGCTCCCTTTTTTTATTGAGCGAGCATAATATTAATCCGCTTTTTGTCGTGCTTTTTCAGCACGCTTACGGCGCATTTCTTTAGGATCGGCAATTAAAGGTCGATAAATTTCAACTCTATCACCGTCTCGCACATTATCGCTTAACTTTGCTGGTCGACTATAAATGCCCACTTTATTCTTAGTTAAATCAATATCATTACAAATCGTTAAGATATTTGAAGCAATAATGGCTTGCTCAACAGTATCCCCTAATGTTAGTTCAACAGGGATAAGGTACTGTTTGTCGGGCAACGCATAGGTTACCTCTACCCATATTTTAGTCACGATAGATCTCTTTCGCTCTGTGAGTAAATGCCTGAACCATATTGTTCGTTAAATCCTTAAAAATACGCCCAAAAGCCAACTCAATTAATTTATTAGTGAACTCAAAGTCTAGCTGAAATTCTATCTTACACGCATTATCATCAAGTGCGGTAAACACCCACCCTCCCGTTAATTTACGAAAGGGACCATCAACAAGACGCATATCAACACGTTCATTAGTCTTTAAAAAGTTATGAGTAGTAAATGTTTTACTAATTCCCGCTTTAGAGACATTTATTGATGCAATCATTTCTTCTGGAGTGCTTTTGATCAGTTTACTTCCAACGCATCCTGGTAGAAAATCAGGATAAGTAAGAACATCATTAACCAGTTTAAACATTTGCTCTGTGCTAAAAGGGACGAGAGCAGATCGACTAATCTGAGGCATAGTTATTCCTGTACGACAACACTGTGTGTGATCATATCATTGAACAGTGACTAATTAAAAATCTAATGGAATATAGCTTAAGTTTTATGCAATTGAAAAGAAAACAGTCGGTTAAATGATTTCTTTCTATTGCTCATACAGTATAATGTGGAAATTATGACAAAGAAAAAATCACACAAACCTGGTTCTGCGACCATTGCGTTAAACAAACGTGCTCGCCATGAATATTTCATTGAAGATGAGATAGAAGCGGGCTTGGCGCTCCAAGGCTGGGAAGTTAAATCACTGCGTGCAGGAAAAGCCAACATCAGTGATAGCTACGTTGTCATGCGTGACGGTGAAGCTTATCTTTTTGGTGCAACCATTACACCTTTAAATGTTGCATCAACTCATGTGGTTTGTGATCCGACACGTACCCGTAAATTATTATTAAAACAGCGTGAACTTGATAACCTTTATGGTCAAATCAACCGCGATGGTTATACCGTTGTTGCTCTTTCTCTTTATTGGAAAAACGCTTGGTGTAAAATTAAAATTGGCGTTGCAAAGGGTAAGAAAGATCACGATAAACGTGAAACGATTAAAGATCGTGAGTGGAAATTAGACAAAGCACGTATTATGAAAAATGCTAACCGCTAAATTGCGTTAAGTACTAGCAATTACAAGTATTTTTCTGATATACTCGCTTTTAACAACTTGGGGCTGATTCTGGATTCGACGGGATTTGCGAAACCCAAGGTGCATGCCGAGGGGCGGTTGGCCTCGTAAAAAGCCGCAAAAAAATAGTCGCAAACGACGAAAACAAACTAGCACTAGCAGCTTAATAACCTGCTCAGAGCCCTCTCTCCCTAGCTTCCGCTCTTAAGACGGGGATCAAGAGAGGTCAAACCCAAAAGAGATCGCGTGGATGCCTAGCTTGGGGTTGAAGCGTTAAATTTAATCAAGCTAGCTTATTCATGGCGTGTCTGTCCGCAGTGGGTAAGTGAAATCAAAGACTAGACTAAGCATGTAGTGCCGCGGATGTAGAAATTTCGGACGCGGGTTCAACTCCCGCCAGCTCCACCAAATTTGGTGGGTCAGTGATAGGACAACGATTTCAAAATCAAGAAGTTAGCGAAATCGGCAAGACTACACACTGACAACAAAAGGACTTGAAAGTGCACGCGAAATGCACGTGCATTTGAATAAAGAACCCTAAGGGTAACTCCTTGGGGTTTTCTATTTGTAACAAAGTGTAATAAAATATTTCATTCAATCCCTTCGTTAGAAAGAATTCCAGAGCAATTGTTTTGCATCAATAGATTCTAATGCTTTTATAATAGCAGCTCGATCTTTAGCATTAATTTTATTATTAATATTCTGCCCATATTTCTCATATGTACGTAAAACATCTTCTACATTTCTGATTGTTTTTCCTTTAGATTGTTCTGCTAACTCTCTAGATAATTGAGCTGCCTTTTTACCAAATTCCTGTGTTACTTTTTCGTAAAATAAAATTGTGAATTTCACGCTATCTTTGATGTCATTAAACTCTTTTTCCTGCTGAGAGAACAGCATTTCTGAAGCCATCTACTACAACTGGAAATCTAAATACGGTCGCATGGAGGCTTCTGATATTAAAAAGACCAAAGATCTTGAGGACGAGAACTGACGTCTCAAACAGATGTTTGCCGACCAGAGCTTTGAGAACTAGGCGCTGATAAGACATTATCGAAAAAAGCTTTAAAACCAGCCTGTAAGCGTGAACTGGACACTCATTTGGGATTCAGTATCCGTCAGGTATTCTGGAATCAGAACCTAAGCAGAACAGTTTACCATTACCACACGTGACAAACCCGTTATTGTCGCGTTGCTAGCGTTAGTAGAGCGGTATCCATGATACGATTTTCCGAAACTTTCCGGGTTCTGAGGCAACAGGGATATTATAGGAATCACAAAAGGATCCACCGTATTTATCAAGAGCTGGGTGAGTTGACGCATAACGCTGAATGATGTGCGGGAAATCACGGAAAAATAGTTATCAGAATATAACTGTGAACGCCCGCATGAATCACTGAGCAATATGACGTCGGAGGAATACCGGCAACACCATGATTTGGTCAGAATTTCAAAACATTCATGGAACTAAAGTGGGCCTATTTACAGAAAGGCCTTTTTTACTTTAGGGGTAATATATATGCCCTATAATTGCACAGATTAATCGGTAATCGGTGACATAGAAGATCTCCTGGTTATCCGTGCTTTGCTCACCGATAAAAAAGACCTGAGCTCTTTCTTTAGCCTTTTTATTAACTGCTTCTTTCGCTTCTTCCTGCACGGTTTCCAGCTCATTTAGAAGCATGGTTCGTTTGGCCTTCGACCACTCCTTCCACTTAACGTGGATTTTGTAGCTCCGTGAGGGCTTCGATTTCCCAGATTCGTCTTTTGTCCATTCCCCCGAGAGCGGAATGATAATCTGGTTCTCGTCTTGCTCAAATTTCTGCCACAACAACTGTGAATAGAAAACTCGCCGCTCAGGGTAGAACTGAATCGGATCTTTAAGTTTTTTAAATACAGTCATGTAAGTATCAGCATCAATTCCCTGTATGTTTAGTGACATACCACGATCATACGGGAAGCGAATAAACGCCCTACAAATCTGGCGAATAGCATTCACTGGACGACGGGATTGCCGTGCTGGAGTATTACCATCATTGGATATTGACGATACAGAACGTGTTGAACTGGGTTTGTTTGCACTGCCGGTAGCATCAGGATCAACGACTGGACGTTGTTCAATCAGTTTTAACCCTGCGGGCATCAATCCCGGTGTGCTGTCCAGCAAATAGCGAACGCTTTTCTTCTGACCCTGTTTAACAACAGTGCTTTCAGCATCCGCATCGCAATTAATATGTTCTTTTCCCGGCATTTTATTAAACGACGGTCTTTTCTTACTGCCTTTTTGCCAGGAGGAAGGATACATATCGATTCCACATCCCCAGCACACATAACCTTCAGTATCTACGTTATCAAGTAACCAAAGATCCTCGGCCTCAACAATTTCACCTGTACGTTTATTGCGAGCAGATTCCATCACTTTCTCCTTATACGAAACAAAATCCAGCATTTCTTGCCTTGGTGGTCAAATACACACAGTGACAATGCACGAGTATCGCGTGACAGTAGCTATTACTTTATTATAGTCAATTACCACTAGTTATTTAAAAAGTAATAATCTTCGAGCCTATCATGGTTGCTTTTCCTCCCACTCTCACTCGACTAATTGTATTTTCCGTTGAATCAATAATAACGTGAATAAGAGAAGAACATTGCATGGCACGCCCCTGCTCTAATAGAAAATGCGTTTTATGAGGGAAAACATGCTTAACAAGATAACAGCCTAAAGCGCCACTAGAACTCCCTGTAGCAGACTCTTCATTGATGCCATATAAAGGTGCAAAGTTACGGCAATGAGCAGTAATCTCTTTATCTTGGCTAAGCTCAAAAACATGAAAGCCAATAGTATTAAATTCGCGACTTAACTCTGCAATCGCATCAAAATTCGGTTTTAGCGTATCTAATTGCCCAAATTGTACGGGGATCAAAATATCAGGTAATCCTGTTGAAAATATCTCAATAGGTAAGCCTGTTTCTGAAATAACTTCGCAATTTACTCCTAATGCAGCGGCCACAGCATCTATTTTTGGAGCTTGTCGTGAAATAGGCAGTGTTTGCTCCATAACGACATTTTCAGTATCAATAGCAACGCTTAAAACGCCTGCTTTGGTTTTTTGTGTGTAATGACCAGAAGCCAATAAATTGAGTGAAGATAAAGTGAAAAATACCGCTAATGTAGCATGACCACAAAAATCGACTTCTCCTTCAGGCGTGAAAAAATCAACTTCAAAATCAGTCTCTTCACCTTGATAAACAAAAGCAGTTTCAGAAAAGCCGACTTCTTTAGCGATAGCTATTTTCTGTTCATCACTTAATTGAGGAGGATTTAGTACTACACCAGCAGGATTCCCCCCTGTATTATTTCGAGTAAATGAGTTTACAAGATATACTTTGATCTCGTGCTCCACTGAGTGTATAGCTTCATTTTGCATATATTTTCCGCATTACTTCAAACGCATTAAGTCTGTGTATAAAAATAGAGTTTTCTCGATCTATCTTATATTGCTCTACTTTAAATATCTTCTTTTTAAGTAGTAGATAAAATACTCACTAATTAGGGCAAACTTCCGACACGCTATCTAATCCTTGCTGTCTTTGTTCAAATGTGACACTTTTATTATCGCCATCTCGGATAATTTTTAAGATATAAATACTATCAAAATCACTACTTTTCCATTTAGGGATTAATTTAGGATCTCCCCCCTCTTGCTTCATAATATCTCGTGCCACTTTAACTAAATTGTCATGCTCCCATGCAATAAAAATAACTGCATTTTCATATTTCTTACTTAACAGGGCTTCTCGCAATTCTTTTACCTCTTTAGCATGGTATTGAAGATGAATAGGTAATGAGGTTTTAATCGCGATAGGAGAAATTGTTTGGAGTGAACGCAATGAATTGCCTAACTTACTCTGTTTGGGCGCAGCGGCAAATAATGCATCAGGTTTGCCAAATTGATTTATAAGTACATCTGGTAGGGCTAATGCTCTATTTAATCCCTTACAGGTCAATTGCCCACTATCATTATCAGGTTTTTCACCATGTCTTATAAAGACAAGTGTTTGATTGGAATACGCCATATGACTGAATCCTAAAATAAATATGCCCAAAAATATAAATACACTGCGCATACAGCGTTGCCTTTAAGTCAATTAAGTATAAGAAATATATAAAAATTAAAACACATCTAATATTAACCATAAACTCGCCTGTTTGGTGTCACTCAGTCTATCATAGACCAAAGTATTTTAGCGAAAAACGCCGTAAACCCTCGCCCAATGCGGGCGGGGATATAAGGCGAAAAGCCCGCAGGGCTTTAAAGATCAATCAGGCGTTGACTGACTCTGAACGTAGGCTCTGAACGTTTCAATCGT
>NZ_JASVWV010000021.1:0-25374 GCF_030286765.1 Proteus faecis | reverse complement strand
GTGACAACATCAACATGATCGTTGAACTGATTCACCCAATCGCGATGGACGACGGTTTACGTTTCGCTATCCGTGAAGGTGGCCGTACAGTAGGTGCGGGCGTTGTTGCTAAAGTATTAGGTTAATTCCTGATAGATTTATGCATGAAGAGGGCATCATTAGATGCCCTTTTTTTGTATCTGAAGATTAGATATTTTGAATTTCAATAAAATATTAATGGTTTTTTATTTCATCATCTCTGATGGTATAAACAGATAAATACACTTAACTTAAATAAATAGAAATTGAAATCATAATAATTATCATTTACTATCTTGTGTGTGAGTAGTTAATGAGGTTTTTATTATGTACGTATGTCTTTGCCACGGTGTGAGTGATAAAAAAATTATCTCGACTGTCCATAAACATCAAATCCACACTATTAGTGAATTACGCAAGATCTTACCCGTTGGAAGTTGTTGTGGTAAGTGTGTACGTCAAGCCCGTCAACTTATCGAAAATGAGCAATCTGTTCTTTATCCTCAAATTTCTGAAGTTGCATAACAAATTTTAAGTTTCCTTTCTCTCCTCTTTGTATAAAAGGTCTACACTAAAAAGACTGGAAGCAAAGGAGCATAAAAATGAAAGGTGATAAAAAAATGATAGCCCACCTTAATAAATTATTAGGTGGTGAGCTTGTTGCAATTAATCAGTATTTCCTACATGCCCGAATGTTCAAGAATTGGGGTCTTACACGCCTTAATGAAATGGAATATCATGAATCCATAGATGAGATGAAACACGCCGATAAATATATCGAGCGTATCTTGTTCCTTGAAGGCATTCCAAACTTACAAGATTTAGGCAAACTAAACATCGGTGAAGATGTTGAAGAGATGCTACGTTCTGATTTGGAATTGGAATTAGGTGGTGCCAAAGATTTACGTGAGGCTATTGCTTACGCAGATTCAATTCATGATTATGTCAGTCGTGATCTTATGCTAGAAATTCTAACCGATGAAGAAGGGCATATTGATTGGATTGAAACCCAGCTTGAACTTATCGAGCGAATAGGGCTTCAAAACTATCTACAAGCCCAAATTATTGAAGAATAATCCATCGTTCTTTAATGAATTTTGAGACAGTTTTTTAAAGCAAAGGTGATGAAGGTTACCTTTGCTTTTTTTGTTTGCGAAAAGATAAAATGAATTTTTATCGCTGATTTTTTATTCTTGGCTTGATTTCATCACTCAGGCAAGTATAATGCGCAGGCTCACTGATTTAGTGGGGCTGATTTATCAGCTAATGCAGATTTTTTTATTGCATTAATATAATACTCCCGATTGGGGAGTTATATGCAGAACGATTACACTCTCTCATCAATCGAAATGGGTACGAGTAGTAATCATTTACGTTTATAAAAAATAGTTGGAGCTCTGGTCTCATGCAGAACCAAAGAATCCGTATCCGCCTGAAAGCTTTTGATCATCGTCTGATTGATCAATCAACTGCGGAAATCGTAGAGACTGCTAAGCGCACTGGTGCGCAAGTTCGTGGTCCAATCCCACTGCCGACTCGCAAAGAGCGTTTCACAGTGTTGATTTCTCCGCACGTTAATAAAGATGCGCGTGATCAGTATGAAATTCGCACTCACAAACGTCTGGTTGACATCGTTGAGCCAACCGAGAAAACCGTTGATGCTCTGATGCGTCTGGATCTGGCTGCCGGCGTAGACGTGCAGATCAGCCTAGGTTAATCAGGTCATCAAGCGATTGAGAGGTTGAAACAATGATTGGTTTAGTCGGTAAGAAAGTAGGAATGACTCGTATCTTCACTGAAGATGGCGTTTCAATCCCTGTAACCGTTATCGAAATTGAAAACAACCGTGTTACTCAGGTCAGAGATCTAGAGAAAGACGGTTATCGTGCCATTCAGGTGACTACAGGTAGCAAAAAAGCTAACCGTGTACTGAAACCTGAAGCAGGTCATTTTGCTAAAGCTGGTGTTGAAGCTGGCCGCTTACTACGTGAATTCCGTCTGAATGAAGGCGAAGAATACACTGTAGGTCAAAGCATTAGCGTAGAAATTTTCGCTGACGTTAAAAAAGTCGACGTTACTGGAACATCTAAAGGTAAAGGTTTTGCCGGTACTGTAAAGCGCTGGAACTTCCGTACTCAAGATGCTACCCACGGTAACTCCTTGTCTCACCGTGTTCCGGGTTCTATCGGTCAGAACCAGACTCCGGGTAAGGTGTTCAAAGGCAAGAAAATGGCAGGTCAACTGGGTAACGAACAAGTTACCGTTCAGAGCCTGGAAGTAGTACGTGTTGACGCTGAGCGCAACCTGCTGCTGGTCAAAGGTGCTGTTCCAGGTGCAACTGGCAGTGACCTGATCGTTAAACCAGCTGTCAAGGCGTAACGTCGAGGAGATAGGAATGGAATTGGTAATGAAAGACGCGCAAGGCGCGCTGACTGTTTCCGAAACTACCTTCGGGCGTGACTTTAACGAAGCGCTTGTGCATCAAGTAGTCGTTGCATACGCTGCTGGTGCTCGTCAAGGTACTCGTGCTCAGAAAACCCGTGCTGAAGTTTCTGGTTCAGGCAAAAAGCCTTGGAGACAGAAAGGTACAGGTCGTGCACGTTCAGGTTCAATCAAGAGCCCAATTTGGCGCTCTGGTGGTGTTAGCTTCGCAGCTAAACCACAGGACCACAGTCAAAAAGTAAACAAAAAGATGTACCGTGGTGCTCTGAAGAGCATTCTGTCTGAACTGGTACGTCAAGATCGTCTGATCGTCGTAGAGAAGTTCTCTGTTGAAGCTCCTAAAACTAAGCTTTTAGCACAGAAACTGAAAGATATGGCTCTGGAAGATGTTCTGATCATCACTGCTGATGTAGATGAGAATCTGTATTTAGCAGCACGCAACTTATATAAAGTTGACGTACGTGATGCAGCAACAATCGACCCTG
Organism: Proteus faecis; assembly: GCF_030286765.1. Lineage (NCBI taxonomy): Bacteria > Pseudomonadati > Pseudomonadota > Gammaproteobacteria > Enterobacterales > Morganellaceae > Proteus > Proteus faecis. The sequence goes on along the minus strand of NZ_JASVWV010000021.1, from coordinate 22,429 downwards.
TTAGCTTAATCGCCTTCGACAAAGTCGTCATGACTGCTGACGCTGTGAAGCAAGTTGAGGAGATGCTGGCATGATCCGTGAAGAACGTCTGCTGAAAGTACTGCGCGCGCCGCATGTATCTGAAAAAGCTTCTATCGCGATGGAAAAATCAAACACCATCGTTCTCAAAGTTGCTAAAGACGCGACCAAAGCAGAGATTAAAGCAGCTGTACAAAAACTGTTTGAAGTCGAAGTTGAAAGTGTTAACACTCTGCTGATGAAAGGCAAAGTGAAACGTCACGGTCAGCGTATTGGTCGTCGTAGCGACTGGAAAAAAGCTTACGTCACCCTGAAGGAAGGCCAGAATCTGGACTTCGTCGGCGGCGCTGAGTAAGTCGGAGGAGTAAAGAACAATGGCAATTGTTAAATGTAAACCTACGTCTCCGGGCCGTCGCCACGTAGTTAAAGTGGTAAACCCTGAGCTGCATAAAGGGAAACCTTATGCGCCATTGCTGGAAAAGAACAGCAAGTCCGGTGGTCGTAACAACAATGGTCGTATCACTACCCGTCATATCGGTGGTGGTCACAAGCAGGCTTACCGTATTGTTGACTTTAAACGCAACAAAGATGGTATCCCTGCGACAGTAGAACGTCTGGAATATGATCCAAACCGTTCAGCTAACATCGCTTTAGTGCTGTATGCTGATGGTGAACGTCGCTACATTCTGGCTCCAAAAGGCCTGAAAGCGGGTGATAAAGTTCAGTCTGGCGTTGATGCTGCTATCAAAGCGGGTAACACCTTACCAATGCGTAATATCCCGGTTGGTTCTACCGTTCATAACGTAGAAATGAAACCAGGTAAAGGTGGTCAGTTAGCTCGTTCAGCTGGTACTTACGTTCAGATCGTTGCTCGTGATGGTGCTTATGTCACTATTCGTCTGCGTTCTGGTGAAATGCGTAAAGTTCCTTCTGATTGCCGTGCAACTATCGGTGAAGTTGGCAACTCTGAGCACATGTTACGCGTTCTGGGTAAAGCTGGTGCAAGTCGCTGGCGTGGTATTCGTCCTACCGTTCGCGGTACTGCGATGAACCCAGTCGATCACCCACATGGTGGTGGTGAAGGTCGTAACTTTGGTAAACACCCAGTAACACCTTGGGGCGTTCAAACCAAAGGTAAGAAGACTCGTAAAAACAAACGCACTGAACATTTCATCGTTCATCGTCGTACTAAGAAATAATTAGAGGATAAGCCATGCCACGTTCTCTCAAGAAAGGTCCTTTCATTGACCTGCACTTGCTGAAGAAGGTAGAGAAAGCGGTGGAAAGCGGTGACAAAAAGCCTGTTAAGACTTGGTCCCGTCGTTCAACGATCTTTCCTAACATGATCGGTTTGACCATCGCTGTCCATAATGGTCGTCAGCATGTTCCAGTTTACGTTTCCGACGAAATGGTTGGTCACAAACTGGGTGAATTCGCGCCGACCCGTACTTATCGCGGTCATGCAGCCGATAAAAAGGCTAAGAAAAAATAAGGTAGGAGGAAGAGATGGAAACTATCGCTATGCATCGCCACGCTCGTTCTTCTGCTCAGAAGGTTCGCTTGGTAGCTGACCTGATTCGCGGTAAGAAAGTGTCGCAAGCTCTGGAAATTTTAACCTTTACCAACAAGAAAGCTGCTGGTTTAGTGAAGAAAGTACTGGAGTCTGCTATTGCTAATGCAGAACACAACGATGGCGCTGACATTGATGATCTGAAAGTAGCTAAGATCTTTGTTGACGAAGGTCCTTCTATGAAGCGCATTATGCCTCGTGCAAAAGGCCGTGCAGATCGTATTCTGAAGCGCACCAGCCACATCACTGTGGTTGTGTCTGATCGCTGAGACTCTGGAGACTAGCAATGGGTCAAAAAGTACATCCTAATGGTATCCGCCTTGGCATTGTCAAGCCTTGGAATTCCACATGGTATGCGGGTACCAATGAATTCGCTGACAACCTAGACAGCGATTTTAAAGTACGTCAGTACTTAAATAAAGAACTGGCTAAAGCATCTGTATCTCGTATCGTTATCGAACGTCCTGCGAAAAGCATCCGTGTGACTATTCACACTGCTCGTCCAGGCATCGTTATCGGTAAAAAAGGTGAAGATGTTGAAAAACTGCGCAAAAACGTAGCGGATATCGCTGGCGTTCCTGCGCAAATTAATATCGCCGAAGTACGTAAACCTGAACTGGACGCAAAATTAGTTGCTGACAGCATCACTTCACAGCTGGAACGTCGTGTTATGTTCCGTCGTGCTATGAAGCGTGCGGTACAGAATGCTATGCGTTTAGGCGCTAAAGGTATTAAAGTGGAAGTAAGTGGTCGCTTAGGTGGCGCTGAAATCGCTCGTACTGAATGGTATCGTGAAGGTCGTGTACCTCTGCACACTCTGCGTGCAGATATCGACTACAATACCTCAGAAGCACAAACCACTTATGGTGTGCTCGGCGTTAAGGTATGGATCTTCAAAGGTGAGATCCTGGGTGGTATGGCTGCAGTTGAACAGGCGGAAAAACCGGCTGCTCAACCTAAAAAGCAGCAGCGTAAAGGCCGCAAGTAAGGAGAGTCGCTGATGTTACAACCAAAGCGTACAAAATTCCGTAAAGTGCACAAAGGCCGCAACCGTGGCTTAGCTGCTGGTGCGGATGTAAGCTTCGGGACTTACGGTCTTAAAGCTGTGGGCCGTGGTCGTCTGACTGCACGTCAGATCGAAGCGGCACGTCGTGCAATGACCCGTGCAGTTAAGCGTCAGGGTAAAATCTGGATCCGTGTGTTCCCAGACAAACCAATCACTGAAAAGCCGCTCGAAGTCCGTATGGGTAAAGGTAAAGGTAACGTTGAGTATTGGGTTGCCTTAATCCAGCCAGGTAAAGTCCTGTATGAAATGGATGGTGTGCCTGAAGAACTGGCCCGTGAAGCATTCAAGCTGGCGGCAGCAAAACTGCCTATCAAAACCACCTTTGTAACTAAGACGGTGATGTAATGAAAGCAAAAGAGCTGCGCGAAAAGAGCGTTGAAGAGCTGAACACAGAACTGCTGAACTTACTGCGCGAGCAGTTTAATCTGCGTATGCAGGCAGCAAGTGGTCAGTTACAACAGTCTCATCTGTTGAAACAAGTGCGTCGTAATATCGCACGCGTTAAGACTTTACTGACTGAGAAGGCGGGTGCGTAATGACCGATAAAATCCGTACTCTGCAAGGTCGTGTAGTTAGTGACAAAATGGAAAAATCTATTGTCGTTGCTATCGATCGTATGGTTAAACACCCATTATATGGTAAGTTTATCCGTCGTACGACCAAACTGCATGTACATGACGAGAACAACGAATGTGGAATTGGTGACGTAGTAGAAATTCGTCAAACACGTCCACTATCTAAGACTAAGTCTTGGGCGTTAGTTCGCGTTGTAGAAAAAGCTATTCTGTAATAAAATAGCCTTTTCGTACGAAATAAACGGCTCAAAACTGAACGAGCCGTTTATTTTTTCTGTCCATATCGAGAATGTGGTGTTATAATGCCGCTCCCTCGTATTATGGGATATTGAACGGCCTCTTCTAATGTGGAAGTGGCTCAGTAGTAGTTGACATTTAGCGGAGCACTAAAATGATCCAAGAACAGACTATGCTGAACGTGGCCGACAACTCCGGTGCACGTCGCGTAATGTGTATCAAGGTTCTAGGTGGCTCGCACCGTCGCTACGCAGATGTAGGTGACATCATCAAAATTACCATCAAGGAAGCAATTCCACGTGGTAAAGTTAAGAAAGGTGATGTACTGAAAGCGGTAGTGGTGCGCACCAAGAAGGGTGTTCGTCGCCCTGACGGTTCTGTCATTCGCTTCGATAGCAACGCTTGTGTATTGTTAAACAACAACAGCGAGCAAGTTATTGGTACGCGTATTTTTGGGCCGGTTACTCGTGAACTTCGTAACGAGAAGTTTATGAAAATAATCTCTCTGGCACCTGAAGTACTCTAAGGAGCAGGCAATGGCAGCGAAAATCCGTCGTGAAGACGAAGTTATCGTGCTGACTGGTAAAGATAAAGGTAAGCGCGGTAAAGTAAAACAGGTTCTTTCTTCTGGTAAAGTTATCGTTGAAGGTATCAATCTGGTTAAAAAACATCAGAAGCCAGTTCCGGCTCTGAACCAACCAGGTGGCATCGTTGAAAAAGAAGCTTCTATCCAAGTTTCTAACGTTGCAATCTTCAATGCGGCAACCGGTAAGGCTGACCGTGTAGGTTTTAGATTCGAAGACGGAAAAAAAGTTCGTTTCTTCAAATCTAATAAAGAAACTATCAAGTAATTTGGAGTATACGATGGCGAAACTGCATGATTACTACAAAGACGAGGTAGTCCAAAAACTGATGTCTCAGTTTGGTTACCATTCTGTCATGCAAGTCCCTCGGGTCGAGAAGATCACCCTGAATATGGGTGTTGGTGAAGCTATTGCTGATAAAAAACTGCTGGACAATGCAGCAGCTGATTTAGCAGCAATCTCAGGTCAAAAACCTTTGATCACCAAAGCACGCAAATCTGTTGCAGGCTTCAAAATCCGCCAGGGCTATCCGATCGGCTGTAAAGTGACCCTGCGTGGCGAACGCATGTGGGAGTTCTTTGAACGCCTGATCTCTATTGCTGTACCACGTATCCGTGACTTCCGTGGTTTGTCCGCTAAATCATTTGATGGACGTGGTAACTACAGCATGGGCGTACGTGAGCAAATCATCTTCCCTGAAATCGATTACGATAAAGTGGATCGTGTTCGTGGTTTGGATATTACCATTACTACGACTGCGAAATCAGATGATGAAGGTCGCGCACTGTTAGCAGCGTTTAACTTCCCGTTCCGCAAGTAAGGCAGGGCATTCATGGCTAAGAAATCTATGAAAGCACGTGATGTAAAACGTGCGAATTTAGCTGAGAAATTCTTCGCAAAACGCGCAGAACTGAAAGCTATCGTTTCAGATGTGAACGTGTCTGACGAAGATCGTTGGAATGCTGTTCTGAAACTGCAAACTATGCCACGTGATTCAAGTCCTTCACGTCAGCGTAACCGCTGCCGTCAAACTGGACGTCCGCACGGTTTCCTGCGGAAATTTGGCCTCAGCCGTATTAAAGTCCGTGAAGCCGCTATGCGCGGTGAAATCCCGGGCCTTAGAAAGGCTAGCTGGTAATTACCATAATTGAATCACGGGAGTAAAGACAGATGAGCATGCAAGATCCCATCGCGGATATGCTGACCCGTATCCGTAACGGTCAGGCCGCGAATAAAGTTGCGGTCACAATGCCTTCCTCCAAGCTGAAAGTGGCGATTGCCAACGTGCTTAAGGAAGAAGGTTATATCGAAGATTTTAAAATTGAAGGCGACACTAAGCCAGAACTGGAAATTATTTTAAAATATTTCCAAGGTAAGGCTGTAGTAGAAAGCATTCAGCGCGTAAGCCGTCCAAGTCTGCGCATCTATAAAAGAAAAGATGAGCTGCCACAAGTTATGGCAGGACTGGGCATCGCTGTTGTTTCTACCTCAAAAGGTGTTATGACTGATCGTGCAGCTCGCCAAGCAGGTCTTGGTGGCGAGATTATCTGCTACGTAGCTTAATTCGGGAGGAAAGAATGTCTCGTGTGGCAAAAGCACCCGTCGTCATTCCTGCCGGCGTAGAGGTTAAACTCAACGGTCAGGTAATTACGATTAAGGGTAAAAACGGCGAGCTAACTCGTACTATCCATAATGCAGTTGAAATTCAACATGCTGACAACCAATTAACTTTCGCACCTCGCGATGGTTTTGCTGATGCATGGGCACAGGCGGGTACTACTCGTTCTCTGTTAAATGCAATGGTTGTAGGTGTTACCGAAGGCTTCACTAAGAAACTGCAACTGGTAGGTGTAGGTTATCGTGCGTCTATTAAAGGCAATGCGGTTAACTTATCAGTAGGTTTTTCACATCCAGTGGAACACCAACTGCCAGCAGGCATCACTGCTGAATGTCCAACACAAACTGAAATCGTACTGAAAGGTGCGGATAAGCAAGTGATTGGTCAAGTAGCAGCTGAACTGCGTGCTTACCGTCGCCCTGAACCTTATAAAGGTAAAGGTATTCGTTACGCCGACGAAGTTGTGCGTATCAAAGAGGCTAAGAAGAAGTAAGGTAACACTATGGATAAGAAAGCAGCTCGTATCCGTCGTGCGACCCGCGCACGCCGTAAGCTCCAGGAATTGGGTGCGACTCGCCTGGTGGTACACCGTACCCCTCGCCATATTTATGCGCAGGTTATTGCACCAAACGGTTCTGAAACTTTGGTGGCCGCTTCTACTACAGAAAAAGCTATCATTGAGCAACTGAAAAACACTGGAAACAAAGAAGCAGCAGCAGTAGTTGGTAAAATTGTTGCTGAACGCGCTCTGGAAAAAGGTATCAAAGTAGTATCATTTGACCGTTCCGGTTTCCAATATCATGGTCGAGTCCAGGCACTGGCAGATGCTGCCCGTGAAGCTGGCCTTCAGTTCTAAGGTAGGAGTGTAAGATGGCTCACATCGAGAAACAAGCTGGCGAACTGCAGGAAAAGCTGATCGCGGTAAACCGCGTATCTAAAACCGTTAAAGGTGGTCGTATCTTTAGCTTCACCGCTCTTACAGTAGTTGGTGATGGTAATGGCCGCGTTGGTTTTGGATATGGCAAAGCTCGCGAAGTTCCGGCAGCAATCCAGAAAGCGATGGAAAAAGCCCGTCGCAATATGAAAACCGTCTCTTTAAACAACGGTACTCTGTTCCACCCTGTTAAAGGTACTCACACAGGCTCACGCGTATTTATGCAGCCTGCTCATGAAGGTACCGGTATCATCGCAGGTGGTGCAATGCGTGCAGTTCTAGAAGTGGCTGGCGTTCGTAACGTACTGGCTAAAACCTATGGTTCCACTAACCCGATTAACGTGGTTCGTGCAACACTGGACGCTTTAGATAGCATGAAGTCTCCAGATATGGTCGCAGCTAAGCGTGGTAAATCCGTTGAAGAAATTCTGGGGTAATGACCATGGCTAAGACTATTAAAATTACTCAAACACGCAGCTTAATCGGTCGTTTGCCTAAACATAAGGCAACGATGACAGGTTTAGGTCTGCGTCGCATCGGTCACACTGTAGAACGCGAAGATACACCAGCAGTTCGCGGTATGATCAACTTGGTTTCCTATATGGTTAAAGTTGAGGAGTAAGAGATGCGTTTAAATACTCTGTCTCCGGCTGAAGGTGCCAAGCATGCGCCTAAACGTGTAGGTCGTGGTATCGGTTCTGGCTTAGGTAAAACTGGCGGCCGTGGTCACAAAGGTCAGAAATCTCGTTCTGGCGGTGGCGTACGTCGTGGTTTTGAAGGTGGCCAGATGCCTTTATATCGTCGTTTACCAAAATTTGGTTTTACTTCACGTAAATCATTCGTGACTGCGGAAATCCGTCTGTCTGATTTATCTTACGTTGAAGGCGATGTAATCGATCTGAATGCACTGAAAGCCGCAAACGTTGTTGGCCCACAGATTGAATTTGCAAAATTAATTTTGTCTGGCGAGGTTAACCGTGCAGTGACTATTCGTGGTCTGCGTGTTACCAAAGGTGCCCGTGCAGCAATCGAATCAGCTGGCGGTAAAATTGAGGAATAAGTGACAGATGGCTAAACAACCAGGTTTAGATTTTCAGAGTGCTAAAGGTGGTGTTGGTGAACTAAAACGCAGACTTTTGTTTGTTCTTGGTGCACTTATTGTCTTTAGGATTGGCTCTTTTATTCCTATCCCTGGTATTGATGCCACTGTGCTTGCCAAATTGCTCGATCAGCAAAAAGGCACCATCATTGAAATGTTTAACATGTTCTCTGGTGGTGCTCTTAGCCGTGCTTCTATCTTTGCGCTGGGTATCATGCCTTATATTTCGGCATCGATTATTATCCAACTCTTATCAGTGGTTAACCCTCGGTTAGCAGAGATTAAGAAGGAAGGGGAGGCCGGTCGTCGTAAGATCAGCCAATATACCCGTTATGGTACTTTGGTGCTGGCGATATTCCAATCAATTGGTATCGCAACAGGCTTACCGAATATGCCAGGAATGCAAGGTCTGGTAATTAACCCAGGTCTACCATTCTATATTACGGCTGTTGTGAGCTTAGTCACTGGGACAATGTTCCTAATGTGGTTAGGTGAGCAAATCACTGAACGTGGTATTGGTAACGGTATCTCAATCATTATCTTTGCAGGTATCGTTGCAGGTCTTCCACCTGCCATTGGTCAAACCATCGAGCAGGCGCGGCAAGGCGAACTGCACTTCCTCCTGTTATTGTTGGTTGCAGTATTGGTGTTCGCGGTTACTTTCTTTGTTGTTTTTGTAGAAAGAGGACAACGTCGTATCGTTGTTAACTATGCAAAACGTCAACAAGGGCGTAGAATATACGCGGCACAAAGTACACATCTACCACTTAAAGTAAATATGGCGGGTGTTATACCAGCAATTTTTGCTTCAAGTATTATCCTGTTTCCTGGTACAATAACCTCTTGGTTTGGCGATGGTACAGGGTGGGGTTGGCTGACGACGATTTCTTTAAATCTACAGCCTGGTCAACCTATTTATGTGTTACTATACGCTGCTGCAATCATATTCTTCTGTTTCTTCTATACGGCGTTGGTTTTCAACCCAAGAGAAACGGCAGATAACCTGAAGAAGTCCGGTGCATTTGTACCAGGAATTCGCCCGGGAGAGCAGACGGCTAAATATATAGATAAAGTAATGACACGTTTAACCTTAATCGGTGCCTTGTATATTACCTTTATCTGTCTCATCCCGGAGTTCATGCGTGACGCAATGAAAGTACCTTTCTATTTTGGTGGTACTTCCCTCTTAATCGTGGTTGTAGTCATCATGGATTTTATGGCTCAAGTGCAAACTCTCCTGATGTCAAGTCAGTATGAGTCTGCATTGAAAAAAGCAAATCTTAAAGGTTAATTACTGATAAGCGATTTGTTTTAGAAGTTACGGAGAGTAAAAATGAAAGTTCGTGCTTCCGTCAAGAAAATGTGCCGTAACTGCAAAATTGTTAGACGTCACGGTCACGTGCGTGTAATTTGCAGCGTCGAGCCTAAGCATAAACAGCGTCAAGGCTAATTTATTGCATTTTTTTCTTGCAAAGTTCGGTTGAGCTGGCTAAATTAGCCAGCCCAATCTTTTATAATATATACAGTATTGTTTGAGTATCCTGAAAACGGGCTTTTCAGAATAGTACTGTATAACTGCTAATTTAGGAGTGCATAGTGGCCCGTATAGCAGGCATTAACATTCCTGATCATAAACATACTGTAATCGCATTAACTTCGATTTACGGTATCGGTAAAACCCGCTCACAGGCTATCTGTGTAGCTGCTGGTATTGCTGAAAATGTTAAGATCAGTGAGCTGTCTGAAGAGCAAATCGACAAGCTGCGTGACGAAGTTGCCAAATACGTTGTAGAAGGTGATCTGCGTCGTGAAGTTACCCTGAGCATCAAACGTCTGATGGATCTTGGTACTTACCGTGGTTTACGTCATCGTCGTGGTCTACCAGTTCGCGGTCAGCGTACTAAGACTAACGCACGTACCCGTAAGGGTCCGCGTAAGCCGATCAAGAAATAATCGGGGTATTTGAACAATGGCAAAAGCACCTATTCGTGCACGTAAGCGTGTAAGAAAACAAGTCTCTGACGGTGTGGCTCATATCCATGCTTCTTTCAACAACACAATCGTTACTATTACCGATCGTCAAGGTAACGCATTGGGTTGGGCTACTGCCGGTGGTTCCGGTTTCCGTGGTTCTCGTAAATCTACTCCGTTCGCGGCTCAGGTTGCAGCAGAACGTTGCGCTGAAGCTGTTAAAGAGTACGGAATTAAGAACTTGGAAGTTATGGTTAAAGGACCTGGTCCTGGTCGTGAGTCAACTATCCGTGCATTAAACGCGGCTGGTTTCCGCATCACTAATATTACTGATGTGACTCCGATTCCTCATAACGGTTGTCGTCCACCGAAAAAACGTCGCGTTTAATAACGTTTTCGTTTTTAGGAAAGTTGGAGAAAGAAAATGGCAAGATATTTGGGTCCTAAGCTCAAGCTGAGCCGCCGTGAAGGTACAGATTTATTTCTAAAATCTGGCGTTCGGGCGATTGACACCAAGTGTAAACTGGAACAAGCACCAGGTCAGCACGGCGCACGTAAACCGCGTCTTTCTGATTACGGTGTTCAGTTACGTGAAAAACAAAAAGTACGTCGTATTTACGGTGTTCTAGAACGTCAATTCCGTAACTACTACAAAGAAGCAACTCGTCTGAAAGGCAACACAGGTGAAAACCTGCTGACTCTGCTGGAAGGTCGTCTGGATAACGTTGTTTATCGTATGGGCTTTGGCGCAACTCGCGCAGAAGCACGTCAGATGGTTAGCCATAAAGCAATCATGGTAAATGGTCGCGTGGTTAACATTGCTTCTTATCAGGTTTCCCCGAATGACGTAGTCAGCGTTCGTGAAAAATCGAAAAAACAGTCTCGTATTAAGGCTGCTTTAGAGCTGGCTGAACAGCGTGAAAAGCCAACATGGCTGGAAGTTGATGCTGCTAAGATGGAAGGTGTGTTCAAGCGTATTCCTGAACGTACTGACTTATCTGCTGACATTAACGAGCACCTGATCGTCGAGCTTTACTCCAAGTAAGGCTTAGCACCAAAGAGAGGACACAATGCAGGGTTCTGTGACAGAGTTTCTAAAACCGCGCCTGGTTGATATCGAGCAAGTCAGTTCGACGCACGCCAAGGTGACCCTTGAACCATTAGAGCGAGGCTTCGGCCATACTCTTGGTAACGCACTGCGCCGTATTCTGCTTTCGTCTATGCCGGGTTGTGCGGTAACAGAGGTTGAGATTGATGGTGTACTGCATGAGTACAGCACCAAAGAAGGTGTTCAGGAAGATATCCTAGAAATACTGCTCAACCTTAAAGGGTTGGCGGTAAAAGTTCATGGTAAAGATGAAGTTATTCTTACTTTGAGCAAATCTGGCATTGGCCCTGTTATTGCAGCCGATATCATCCATGACGGTGATGTCGAAATCGTCAAGCCGCAGCACGTTATCTGCCACCTTACAGACGAGAACGCATCTATTAATATGCGTATCAAAGTTCAGCGTGGTCGTGGTTATGTGCCGGCTTCTGCCCGAATTCATTCGGAAGAAGATGAGCGCCCTATCGGTCGCCTTTTAGTAGATGCGTGCTATAGCCCAGTTGAGCGTATTGCTTATAATGTGGAAGCAGCTCGTGTTGAACAGCGTACCGACTTGGATAAGCTGGTTATCGAGATGGAAACTAACGGTACTATCGATCCAGAAGAATCGATTCGCCGTGCAGCGACTATCCTGGCTGAACAGCTTGAAGCTTTTGTTGACTTACGTGATGTTCGTCAGCCAGAAGTTAAAGAAGAGAAGCCAGAATTCGATCCTATCTTACTGCGCCCAGTAGACGATCTTGAATTGACTGTCCGCTCTGCTAACTGTCTGAAGGCAGAAGCAATCCACTACATCGGTGATCTGGTACAGCGTACTGAAGTTGAATTACTTAAGACGCCTAACCTTGGTAAGAAATCTCTTACTGAGATTAAAGACGTACTGGCGTCGCGTGGTTTATCTCTGGGCATGCGCCTTGAGAATTGGCCACCTGCAAGTATCGCTGATGAATAAGATCACAGGTTAAGGTTTTACTGAGAAGGATAAGGTCATGCGCCATCGTAAGAGTGGTCGTCAATTGAACCGCAACAGCAGCCATCGTCAGGCTATGTTTCGTAACATGGCAGGTTCTTTAGTTCGTCATGAGATCATCAAGACAACTTTGCCTAAAGCGAAAGAACTGCGTCGCGTCGTTGAGCCGCTGATTACTCTTGCCAAGACCGACAGCGTAGCTAATCGTCGTCTGGCATTCGCCCGTACTCGTGATAACGAAGTCGTGGCAAAACTGTTTACAGTATTAGGTCCGCGTTTTGCGAGCCGTGCAGGTGGTTACACTCGTATTCTGAAGTGTGGCTTCCGTGCTGGTGACAACGCTCCAATGGCTTACATTGAGCTTGTTGACCGTGCTGATTCTGAAACAGAAGCAGCAGCTGAATAATTTAATTATTATTTAGTGAAGCGAATAAAAAGACCGGATTTTTAATCCGGTTTTTTTACGTTTATTGAAAATAATAATTACTGAAATTGTTTTTATAAAAATAACTTATCAATTTATACTCTAACCTTTCTATTTGTTATTCCTTACTTTTTTACTTACTTTTGTGTTGCATCATATTTATTTTTTGTGATTTCAGCATACTGCTATTTTTATAAGATAAACTTCACACTATATTTCAATTCTATTCTTTTGATTATTTGCTATGCTATTCATCATTTAAAATGAGGAAATGATCCATGTATCGTATTGGGCAAGTTGCAAAATTAGCGAATGTGACGACAGATACAATCCGTTTTTATGAAAAACAAGGATTGATGGATCATGATAGACGAACAGAAGGCGGTTATCGTCTATATACAGAGCAAGATCTCCAGCGTTTACGTTTTATTCGTTATGCAAAAGAGTTAGGCTTTACATTAGACGCGATTACAGAGCTACTTTCTATTCGCGTTGATCCTGCACATCACACATGTGTTGAATCAAAGCATATTGTTGATGCAAGACTTGCTGAAGTTGAAATTCGCTTGAAAGAAATGGAAAGAATGCGTGATTCATTGAAAATGTTAAGTAATGCATGTTGTGGTAGTGCTCATGAAAGTACTTATTGTTCTATTCTTGAAATACTTGAATCTGGCGCCACAAAACAATAATATCTTTACCGTATTACGTTTTATGTTCTTTAATAATTTAAGAGGTTTTTATGTCTAGCAAATATCAGCACCAGAAAGGTGTTATTAAAGATAATGCTTTAGCAGCACTTGTTCATGATCCACTATTTAGACAACGTGTGGAAAAGAATAAGAAAGGGAAAGGAAGTTATATGAGAAAAGCGAAACATAACAAAAAAGGTAACTGGGAGGCCAGTGATAACAAAAGATTCTTTCAATTGTTATCACTGGCCTTTTAGTTTTTATTTTTGCTGATTTTTTAATAAATCACGAATTTCAGTTAATAGCGTTTCTTCTGCGGAAGGTGCAGGTGGTGCTTTAGGTGCTTCTTCTGCTTGGCGACGTGTTTTGTTAATTAATTTGATTGCACAGAAAATAGCAAATGCAACAATGGCAAAATCAAACACAGTTTGAATGAACATACCATAATTTAGTACAACCGCTGGGACATCCCCACTAGCATCTCTTAATACAAGACTAAACTGTTTGAAGTCGATACCACCAATTAATAAACCTAGAGGTGGCATAATAATATCAGCAACTAATGATGAAACAATCTTACCGAAGGCTGCACCAATGATGACACCGACAGCCATATCAACCACATTGCCTTTCATTGCGAATTCACGAAACTCTTTTAAAAAAGACATAACCACCCCTTATTTATCTATGTATAGATTTATTATGTAAAAATATAGTATCTAACATGATACTGGTAGACCATTATAAGTAACAATTACTATTATTCTTATTTCTACATAGTCTAGTCGTTATAAGAAAAATGGGCTAGGTTGGAAAAGCTTTTCAACTTCAGGGACATATTTTTTATCAGTGATAAACATAATCACATGATCACCTTGTTCTATAGAGTGACTCGCGTTGGCAATAATAACATCTTGCTCTCTAACAATTGCACCAATGATGGTTCCAGGTGGTAGCTTTATATCTTGTATACGGCGACCAACAACTTTCGATGTATTTTCATCACCATGTGCCACCGCTTCGATCGCCTCTGCAACACCTCGTCGTAATGATGAAACACTAACAATATCGGCTTTGCGAACATGACCTAAAAGTGCAGAAATAGTTGCTTGTTGTGGTGATATGGCAATATCAATAACCCCACCTTGGACTAAATCAACATAAGCACTACGTTGAATAAGTACCATCGCCTTTTTTGCACCCATTCTTTTTGCCAGCATCGCTGACATAATATTGGCCTCATCATCATTAGTCAGTGCGATAAAGACATCGATTTGTTCTATATGTTCTTCAGCAAGAAGCTCTTGATCTGATGCATCACCATAAAAAACGATGGTGTCATGGAGTAGTTCAGCCAGCTCTGTTGCACGTTGCTGATTATGTTCAATAAGCTTGACGCTATAATCTTTTTCTAATCTAGCGGCTAAACCAGCACCGACATTACCACCACCAACAATCATGATGCGTTTATAAGGTTTTTCTAATCGTTGTAATTCGCTCATTACTGCACGAATATGCTGAGATGCGACCACAAAGAAAACTTCATCTCCAGCTTCAATAATTGTAGAGCCTTGGGGTCGTATAGGTCTATCTTGACGAAAAATCGCAGCAACACGTGTATCGATATGTGGCATATGATCACGCAATGTTGATAACGCATTCCCAACGAGAGAACCACCATAATACGCTTTTACCGCAACAATACTGACTTGACCATCGGCAAAATTAACAACTTGTAAGGCACCGGGGTATTGGATTAATTTATAAATATAATCAATAACTAAATGCTCTGGTGAGATTAAATAATCAATGGGAATAGCTTCTGGGAGAAAGAGTTTATCTGCTTCACGAACAAATTCAGAGGCACGTATCCGAGCAACTTTATTGGGCGTATTAAATAGAGTGTAAGCAACTTGGCACGCTATCATATTGGTTTCGTCAGAGTTGGTGACGGCAACCAGCATATCTGCATCTTCAGCCCCCGCCTCTCTTAAGATCCTTGGGTGAGATCCATGTCCATTGACTACTCGTAAATCGAATTTATCTTGAAGTTGGCGTAAGCGATCTGCATTAGTGTCAACGACAGTAATATCATTATTCTCCCCGACAAGATTTTCAGCGAGAGTGCCACCTACTTGACCAGCTCCTAAGATAATAATTTTCATCGTAATTTCTCAGAGTATTCGATTAACAAATAGAAAAGAAACGCAAGATCTTGATGATCTTGCGTTGAAATAGTAGCGTTTTTTAGATCTGATATCATCTTTTATCACAAGATCATATTTTCTTGATCAATGCATAAAAGAAACCATCGCCACCTTCTTCTTCTGGTAAGCATTGGTGCTGATAATCACATTGTGCATCTTTCGTTGATGCTAAAAATGCTTCAACTTGTTGTTTATTTTCTTCAGGTAAAATAGAGCAGGTTGCATAAACCAATGTGCCACCAGATTTTAGGTATGGCCAAATAGCGTGAAGGATCTCTTTTTGAATTTGAGCTAATTGCTCAATGTCGTCATTACGACGAAGCCATTTTATGTCTGGGTGGCGCCGGATAACACCTGTTGCTGAGCATGGTGCATCAAGAAGAACTCGGTCAAACTGCATGCCGGCACACCATTGTTCAGGATAACGACCATCACCACTTTTGACGACCGCATTAAGTTTTAAACGCGTAAGATTTTCTTGTACTCGTTTTAAACGTTGTTCATCTATGTCAATAGCTAATACTTGAGCCTGAGGAGCTATCTCTAGAATATGTGTTGTTTTACCACCCGGCGCGGCACATAAATCAAGGATCTGCTCTTTATTTTCTGGTGCTAATAATTCAGCACAACGTTGAGCTGAACGATCTTGAACTGTTACCCAACCATCAGCAAATCCAGGAAGTAGGTTCACGTTGCATGGATTCTCTAAACGGATCGCGAAAGGGTGGCTGTCATCAGCAATAGCGGGAATTTCTTCATTTTCAAGTAATGTTAAATACTCTTCTCGAGAATGATGACGTTGATTTACACGTAACCACATTGGTGGTTTTTGGTTATTGCCTTCAATAATACTCATCCACTGCTCAGGATAAGCCTTTTTAATGCGAGCAAGTAGCCATGATGGATGAAGAAAACGACTTTCGCTATTTTGAAAACGTTCGTTCAGGATATCTTGTTGGCGTTGAAACTGACGTAACACACCGTTAATCAAGCCTTTTAACTGTGGTTTTTTTAGTGCAACAGCACCATTTACTGTCTCCGCTAGCGCTGCGTGAGCAGGAATACGTGTATAAAGAAGCTGATATAAGCCAACCATAATAAGGTAGTGTAAAATACGTTGTTTGCCTTTTAAGGGTTTATCCATGAGTTGCTGAATAATCCATTCTAATTGTGGCAATGTACGTAATACGCCAAAGCAGATTTCTTGCAACAAAGCTTTATCTTTGTCTGAAATATTTTTCTGAAGTTCTGGTATGACAGTACTTAGAGATAAACCTTGATCTAATACTTGGTTAATTGCTTTAGCTGCAATGCTACGTAAGTTGTATGACGTTTTCATGATGAGTTAACGTTTAATAATGAGCGCCAGAGATGTATTACATTAGCGCGAAAAAAGGAAAACCCTGATAATAATATTAGATATCAGGGCTTAGAATTATTATTGAATGACTTTTCCAGGAGTGAACCAATCTCTCTTCGAGTTTAAGAAATCAGCAGAAGCCATAGGTCTCTTACCTGATGGTTGCAATTCAGTAATATTTAGAATGCCATTACCTGTAGCAATATAAATACCTGTTTTATCTGCTTTTAATAAGGTTCCTGCGAGTTGATCTGTATTATCCGCAATAGCTTGTGCTTTCCATACTTTTACAGGTTGCTCGTCTAACATGAAAAAACTCATTGGCCATGGATTGAATGCTCTTATGCAACGTTCAATCTGTTCTGCTGATAATGACCAATCAATTTTTGCTTCTTCTTTCGATAATTTTTGTGCGTAATTCGCTAAATTATCGTCTTGTTTTTCAGCTTTTACTTTACCTGAGGTAATGAGATCTAAAGTAGTTGTTAGGGCTTTGGGGCCAAGTTCTGCAAGCTTTTCATACAGTGATGCGCTGGTATCTTCATTCGTAATTGGGCATGACGCTTTATACAGCATATCGCCTGTATCTAAACCAACATCCATTTGCATAATTGTGACGCCCGTTTCTTTATCTCCAGCCCACAAAGAGCGTTGAATTGGTGCAGCACCGCGCCATTTAGGAAGGAGAGAACCATGCACATTAAGACAACCTAAACGCGGTATTTCAAGAACGGCCTTAGGTAAAATCATGCCATAAGCGACAACAATCATAATATCTGCTTGTTGTGCTGCTATCCACTTATGGTTCTCTTCTGGTTTTAAAGAGGCTGGTTGATAAACAGGAATATCATGAGTTAATGCCAGTTCTTTAACAGGGCTAATAGTCAGTTTCTTACCTCTTCCTGCGGGTTTATCTGGAGGTGTTAATATTCCCACCACACGATGTTGGGTTGATAACAATGCAGCTAAATGTCGAGCTGCAAAATCGGGTGTTCCCGCAAAAATAATACGTAATGAATCAGACACGTTTCCTTCCTGTTTCAATTTAACTGTTACTGTCCTGCTTTAGCTCTTTTTTTATCTAGCTTATCGAGTTTTTCAACTTTTTGACGGATGCGTTGGCGTTTTAATGGAGATAAATAATCTACAAATAGCTTACCAACTAAATGATCCATTTCATGTTGAATACAGATAGCTAATAAATCATCCGCTTCTAACTCAAAAGGCTGACCATTGTAATCAAGAGCCTTTACTTTTACATGTTCTGCACGAGGAATAAAAGCACGCTGTTCTGGGATAGATAAACAGCCTTCTTCTATACCTGTATCACCGTTGGCATCAAGAAGTTCTGGGTTTATTAATACCAGTCTTTCATCTCTTGTTTCAGAGACATCAATGACGATAATGCGCTGGTGAATATTCACCTGTGTCGCGGCTAAACCGATACCTTCTTCCAAATACATTGTTTCAAACATATCATCGACAATTTTTTGAATTTCGGCATCAACTTTTTCGACTGGTTTTGCAATCGTGCGAAGGCGCTCGTCTGGATAATGTAATACGTGTAACACTGCCATAATTTATTCGGACTGTTTCTAAAATGTGAATAGGATTTAACGTCTATTCTAGACATTTATTGTCTAGATTGACAGTATTTGGTGTATTTCGCACTCACCTTATTTGTTAAAAACAATATTAGGATAATGCATGGATGCTAGAGAAATATGGATCAGGCTTAATGCTGTTTCAAGACTACCCGTTAATAAAGCGATTCAAATTGCAAAGTATCTACAATCTTTGACTCAGTTAAATCAAAAACTATTAATAGGTTGTGGTCTTTCCGAACAGCAAAGTCATCAATTCTTAAGACTTCATGCAAATGCTGTCACTGATACATTAAAGTGGTTAGATAAAAATGAATCATCATTATTAACGATTACAGATTCAGATTATCCATCTTTATTAAAGCAAATTTCATCACCGCCACTTTTGCTTTTTGTTGCAGGAAATAGGCAGCATTTAAAAAGCACACAAATTGCATTAATTGGTAGTCGAGTTGCTACACAATATGGTTCCAAATGGGCAACTTATTTTGCTCAGGAATTAGTAAAGAAAGAACTGACTATTACAAGTGGGTTAGCTCAAGGTATTGATGGTATTGGGCATCGAAGTGCATTAAAGAACAATGGTATTACTATTGCTGTACTAGGAAGCGGTTTAGAGCAGATTTATCCGTCATTTCATCGTACTCTTGCAACACAAATAAAAGAATCAGGCCTTATTATTTCTGAACATTTACCTATGACACCACCTTTAGCACGTCATTTCCCTCAACGAAATCGGATCATTAGTGGACTAAGTGCTGCACTGCTTATTGTAGAAGCAGGAATTAAAAGTGGTTCATTAATAACAGCAAATTATGCTTTGCAGCAAGGTAAAGAGTTGTTTGTGTTGCCTGGATTATTAGGTGATGCTCATTTTGAAGGTAATCATCAGCTTATTAAGCAAGGTGCAAATTTAGCTTCTTCACCAGAAGATATCCTAGAGTATTTAAATAGCTCTTTGCAGTGGCTTACTTGTGATGATGAATATCAACAAAAACTAATAACAGAAGAATATACAACGCTTATCAATAATGAAAAACAAGAGGTTAAAATAGAGCAAGTTACATCCGAACAACAACAAGCGATGGATGTGATCTTGCCTTTGCTTCATTTTAATAAAACGTTACCTATTGATATCATTGCTCAGGCTAGTGGATTATCAACTTCTGCATTAGCTCCTCTTTTATTAGAACTTGAGCTTATTAAAAAAGTCGCTATTGTGGCTGGTGGCTATACTCGATTGGAATAAGTGTAATGAGGTAAAATAATGGCAAAGAATATGCCGTTTACACAGCAACCTGAACAGGAAAAATGTCCTGAATGTGGCAACGCATTAGTGATGAAAAATGGAGGGCATGGCCCTTTTTTAGGATGCTCTGCTTATCCTGATTGCCACTATATTAAAACACTGAAACCACAAGGTGATGGGCAAATTATCAAAGTTTTGGAAGGACAACCTTGTAAGTGCTGTGGTGCTGATTTAGTTTTACGTCAGGGTAAATTTGGGATGTTTATTGGCTGTAGCAATTATCCTGAGTGTGAACATATAGAACAAATTGATAAACCCGATGAAACCGTTATACCCTGTCCTCAATGTGAAAAAGGAAAGCTATTACAACGTAAATCTCGGTTTGGTAAGACATTTTATGCTTGTAACCAATATCCAGAATGCCAATTTGTATTAAATAACAAACCTATTAATGGTGAATGCGAACATTGCCACTATCCATTATTGATGGAAAAAAGGTCTTCTCAAGGAGTAAGATTGATGTGCGCCAGCAAATTATGTGGAAAGCAACAAAAAACAAAAAGAGAAGAACATGAATAATGAAGTATCACCTGTAAGCAATACTATTATAGAAGCATTAAAAAATAATAAAGTTATCGCATATCCAACAGAAGCTGTATTTGGGGTAGGTTGTGACCCTGATAGCGAGCATGCTGTTATGGCACTATTAATGTTAAAGCAACGTTCAATTGAAAAAGGGCTAATTTTAATTGCTGATAACTATGAGCAGCTGAAACCTTATATTGACGATAGTGCATTAACACAAACTCAACGAGATCGAATGTTTGCATCTTGGCCAGGGCCTGTTACATGGGTTATTCCTGCCAAATCAACGACGCCAAAATGGTTAACTGGGAAATTTGATTCTTTAGCTGTGAGAGTAACAGATCACTCAGTTGTAAAAGAGCTATGTTTAGCTTATGGAAAACCTTTAGTTTCAACGAGTGCTAACTTAAGTGGATTACCACCATGTCGTACAGTTGAAGAAGTAAGAGAACAATTTGAGGACACAATTCCTATTGTTGAAGGGCGTGTTGGTGGCAGACAGAATCCTTCTGAAATCCGAGATGCATTAACGGGCGAATTGTACCGACAAGGGTGATTGTGATGGAAAAATATTTAGTGATGGGGAATCCTATCGAGCATAGTCAGTCTCCTTTCATTCACCAATTTTTTTCAAAACAAACAGGAATAGAGTATGGCTATGGACGCTTACTTGTTCCTTTAGGTGAATTTGATAAAACCGCCTCACATTTTTTTTCTAATGGAGGGCGAGGCGCTAATGTTACCGTTCCTTTTAAAGAAGATGCATTTCGTTTTGTGGATAAATTAACTGATAGAGCAAAAGCATGTGGCGCAGTTAACTCTATTGTTAAATTAGAAGATGGATCATTTCTTGGTGATAATACTGATGGGCAAGGACTTATTCTGGATTTAGCAAGGCTCGATTTTATTGTACCTAATAAGGTTAAATCAGTCTTAGTTATTGGCGCTGGTGGTGCAACAAGAGGAATATTACTTCCATTACTTGATTATGATTGTGATATTACTTTAACCAATCGCACATTTGCTAAAGCTGAGCAATTAGTAAAAGAGTTTAGTCAATTTGGAACGATCAGAGCAATAGCTGCAGAAGAGGTTGCTGATAGGCATTACGATTTAATTATAAATGCATCGGCATCTAGTATGACTAATGATTTACCACCTATTCCTAATGATGTTTATGGTTTTGAAACAGCATGCTATGACCTTTATTATCAAACCGGAATGACTTCATTTCTATATAACGCATTAAAACACGGAAGTACGCGTTTATCCGATGGACTAGGTATGTTAGTAGGACAAGCAGCTTATGCATTTGAATTGTGGTATGAACTTGTACCAGATATCAACCCAGTCCTTAATGTATTAAGAGAACGACTGAATCAATGAACCAATCCATTCAATTTCCAGATCGTGAAATATGGCTAGTTGAGAATAGGAGTGTTCTATTTCCTATAATGATCAACGGAATGCTTTTTGATTGTCAAATTACAGAGCAAGAGCTTATTAAGCGTTTTGGTGTTGGTGAGGGAATTTTATTATTTAAACAAAATCGTTGGGACATTGAAGAAGAATTTGAAGAGTTGGTAACAGAGTATGAGTTATCAACTCTCTATCCTATCTATTCTTTATCAATGGCAGATTGATGATTGGTTAAATAGTTGTTTTTCCATCCGACATAATTATTAGCAGAATAGATAAAGTGTTCTATTTCTGCTGATGAAAGAGGGCGAACTTTTTTCACAGGACTTCCTAAGTAAAGAAAACCGCTTTCAAGCCGCTTTCCTGGTGGAACTAAACTACCTGCACCAATCATTACATCGTTTTCAATAATTGCACCATCAAGTAAAATAGAACCCATTCCTACTAAAACACAATCTCCGATTGTGCAGCCGTGTAGCATTGCTTTGTGCCCAACAGTAACATTATCACCAATAATAAGAGGAAAACCTTCAGGAGCATTAGGTGAGATGTGAGTAACATGAAGAACCGAACCATCTTGAATATTTGATCTTTTCCCAATACTCACATAGTTCACATCACCACGAATAACAACCATTGGCCAGATACTGACATCTTCACTAATTCGTACATCTCCAATCACCGTTGCGGTTTCATCAATAAAAACATTTTTATCAATAGAAGGCGAAAGGTGTAAATAATTCCTGATTGTTGATTTCCCCATAATTAACCTCGTACTTGGTTTCACTTTGATAATAAGAAAAGCATAGCAGTGGTTAGGGGGGGATGGCGAGGGCAATGATATAACTGTAAAAATTGATAATAAAAGAGAAAGTGGAGCAATAGAGTGTGATTGATAGAATATATCGAATAGACAATAACAAGATAAAGCGTATATTTTTTATACTTGAAAAGGGTTTTTCGTATCAAAAATAGACGTAAAGTTCAAAAAGAGAACGAACAGAAAAAAAAATGAAATAAACACTTGCGCTAATCCGAGAACCCCCTATAATGCGCACCCACTGACCGGCGATGAGCAAACAACAAGCCACGCAGGACGGTGAAGAGAAAAGAAAAAAGTTTGAAAAAACTCTTGACTC
>NZ_JASVWV010000020.1:0-29762 GCF_030286765.1 Proteus faecis | reverse complement strand
GTGACAACATCAACATGATCGTTGAACTGATTCACCCAATCGCGATGGACGACGGTTTACGTTTCGCTATCCGTGAAGGTGGCCGTACAGTAGGTGCGGGCGTTGTTGCTAAAGTATTAGGTTAATTACTCGCGTAATTTCCTAAAAAAGGGCATCAATTGATGCCCTTTTTATGCGTTGTTTGAAAAAGAACCTATCTCATCACTAGTTTTTTGTAAATTATTGGTGAGATAGGCTCTGATACAACGAATCGAGTCCAGTATCTTGCAGATACGAATGTCATAGAGATATGACACTGTGTCAGATGCAATCATAGTTGATTTTATGGTTAGTCTGATTTGTTTTGCTCTTGCGAGGCAAGCTGGCTATTTATTTACATCATAGTGACAGGTTAATTTATGAGTGCGAATAGCGGAGCTCAAGATAGCAAACGCGGTGGTGATATCGCTAAGTGGATCATTACCGTTTTATTGCTGGCAGTAGCAGTGGGTGGCAACTATCTTTACCGTGAATTTAACCTAGCGTTGCGAGCTTTAGCTGTTGTTGCTTTGTTCGTAGCAGCAGGTGGGTTCGCGTTGTGGACAACACAAGGTAAAGCAACGTTAGCATTTGCTCGTGAAGCGCGTATTGAAATGCGTAAAGTAGTATGGCCAACACGTCAAGAAACATTGCAGACAACCCTGATTGTTGCTGCGGTGACGGCTATTGTGTCATTAGTTCTTTGGGGACTGGATGGCATTCTGGTTCGTTTTGTTTCATTTATTACTGGCCTGTGAGGTGTTCATGACTGATTCTCCAAAAAAACGCTGGTATGTCATTCAGGCATTTTCAGGCTTTGAAGGCCGTGTTGCACAGTCTTTGCGTGAACATATCAAATTAAACGAAATGGAAGACTCATTCGGCGAAGTTATGGTTCCAACCGAAGAAGTGGTTGAGATCCGTAGCGGTCAACGTCGCAAAAGTGAGCGTAAATTTTTCCCAGGCTATGTTCTTGTCCAAATGGTCATGAATGATGCGACTTGGCACTTAGTACGTAATGTACCTCGTGTTATGGGATTCATTGGTGGAACGTCAGATAGACCTGCACCAATTAGCGATAAAGAAGTTGATGCGATTATGAATCGCTTACAACAAGTTGGTGATAAACCACGTCCTAAAACACTGTTTGAACCAGGTGAAATGGTTCGTGTTAGCGATGGTCCATTTGCTGACTTTAATGGTGTTGTTGAAGAAGTCGATTACGAAAAAAGCCGCTTAAAAGTCTCTGTATCAATCTTCGGTCGTGCAACACCCGTTGAATTAGACTTTAGTCAGGTTGAAAAAGGTTAAACCTTTTTATCTTGCTTTCTTGCAAAAGGTGGAAAAGTTATCTACAATTTTCCACCTTTCGTTTTGAGTTGTTTTGTCATAAGACAGAACAAAGTAAAATCGGGGAGCCCTAGCCGGGCGATATATACCCAAATTGAGGAATTAATTAATGGCTAAGAAAGTCCAAGCCTATATCAAACTGCAAGTTTCTGCAGGTATGGCTAATCCAAGTCCACCAGTTGGTCCAGCTCTGGGTCAACAAGGTGTTAACATCATGGAATTCTGTAAAGCATTCAACGCTAAAACTGAAAGCGTAGAAAAAGGTTTACCAATTCCTGTTGTTATTACAGTTTATGCTGACCGTTCTTTCACTTTCGTTACCAAAACTCCTCCAGCAGCAGTTCTGCTGAAGAAAGCTGCGGGCGTGAAATCAGGTTCTGGCAAACCGAACAAAGAGAAAGTAGGTAAAATTACTTCTGCTCAAGTTCGTGAAATCGCAGAAACTAAAGCTGCGGACCTGACTGGTGCTGACGTTGAAGCTATGATGCGTTCAATTGCTGGTACTGCTCGTTCCATGGGCCTGGTAGTGGAGGATTAATCTGATGGCTAAACTAACCAAGCGCATGCGCAATATCCGTGAGAAAGTTGAAGTAACTAAACAGTACGAAATTACTGAAGCTGTTGCTTTACTGAAAGAACTGGCTACTGCTAAATTCGTTGAAAGTGTTGACGTTGCTGTTAACCTTGGCATTGATGCACGTAAATCAGATCAAAACGTTCGTGGTGCAACTGTACTTCCACACGGTACTGGCCGTTCAGTTCGCGTTGCTGTATTCGCACAAGGTGCAAATGCAGAAGCTGCTAAAGAAGCAGGCGCTGAATTAGTCGGTATGGACGACTTAGCTGCTAAAGTTAAAGCTGGCGAAATGGACTTTGACGTTGTTATCGCATCTCCAGATGCAATGCGCGTTGTAGGTCAATTAGGTCAAATCCTTGGCCCACGTGGCTTAATGCCAAACCCGAAAGTGGGTACTGTAACGCCTAACGTTGCTGAAGCAGTTAAAAATGCTAAAGCTGGTCAAGTTCGTTACCGTAACGACAAAAATGGTATTATCCATACCACTATCGGTAAAGTTGATTTCAACGAAGCTCAGTTGAAAGAAAACTTAGAAGCTCTGTTGGTTGCTCTGAAAAAAGCAAAACCATCAGCAGCGAAAGGCGTTTATATCAAGAAAGTAAGCCTGTCTACCACTATGGGTGCAGGTGTTGCGATTGATCAAGCTAGCTTAAGCGCGACAGTTTAATCTTAGATTAGACTAAAGTCATAAAAGACTTTACCTTGGCGTCAAATTTGTATAGAATTTGACGCCTTGAGTTTAGCTATGTTGTATTTTTTTAAGTCGACATAACTAAATTCTCTGAATTTCGGTTGGAGTCTGGCCTATCCAGACCCCGTCCAAGACCGCAGGTGTAAGTGATTACTTAATTTTCCTGCGTAGACGGTGAGAGAGCCAATAAAGAATTATATATTCTGGATTCTACTCACCGTGTTTTAGCGCTTATACCATTGTGGTTATAAGTGATGTGAGTCCCGAGTTTTTACTCGGTTAATCCAGGAGCAAGAAGCTAATGGCACTAAATCTTCAAGACAAACAAGCGATTGTTGCTGAAGTCAGCGAAGTTGCCAAAGGTGCGCTTTCTGCAGTTGTTGCGGATTCCCGTGGCGTTACTGTAGCTAAAATGACCGAACTGCGTAAAGCATGTCGTGAAGCTGGCGTTACTGTACGTGTAGTACGTAACACACTTCTGCGTCGTGCTGTTGAAGGTACTTCTTATGAAGTACTGAAAGATGCATTTGTTGGTCCAACCTTGATTGCATTTTCTGCTGAACATCCGGGCGCTGCTGCTCGTCTGTTCAAAGATTTCGCGAAAGCGAACCCAGCATTCGAGATTAAAGCGGCTGCCTTTGAAGGTGAGTTTATCCCAGGTTCGAACATCGATCGTCTGGCTACACTCCCAACTTACGATGAAGCAATCGCACGCCTGATGGCAACCATGAAAGAAGCCTCTGCAGGCAAATTGGTTCGCACTCTGGCTGCTCTGCGCGATCAGAAAGAAGCTGCTTAATAGCCAATTTCTTCGTTGCTTTATTTACGTATAAACTTTTTCTGAATTTTAGGAACACTTGTTATGTCTATTTCTAAAGACGATATCTTAAACGCAGTTGCTGAAATGTCTGTAATGGACGTTGTTGAACTGATCTCTATGATGGAAGAAAAATTCGGTGTATCTGCTGCTGCAGCTGTTGCTGTTGCTGCGGGTCCAGCAGAAGCTGCTGAAGAGAAAACTGAATTTGATGTTATCCTGAAAGCTATCGGCGGTAACAAAGTAGCAGTAATCAAAGCAGTACGTGGCGCTACCGGTCTTGGCCTGAAAGAAGCTAAAGACTTAGTAGAATCTGCACCAGCAGCTCTGAAAGAAGGCGTAAGCAAAGATGATGCTGAAGCTCTGAAGAAAGCTCTGGAAGAAGCAGGCGCTGAGGTTGAAGTTAAATAATTTAACTTCCCAGAGTGCAGCCTAACGGCTGATGGCTGGTGATTTTTTGGTCACCAGCCTTTTTGCGCTGTAAGGTAAGAGTAGCTTTTTCACACTTTTTGGCTTCCTCTTTACCTCAATATTTTTTGCTATTGACGACTTAATATACTGTGTTAGTCACTACGATCCACGTTCTCCAAAAGCTCGGTAGTGAGCTCAATGCAATGAAATGATTTAAGAGTAATAGCAATAAGTATTATGGAAAATTATATTTTCCTACCTACAAAAAATAGTGTTAGCAGAATGTCGTGTCGCCCTTAAATAACTAAGGGTAGGCAGAGTGGGTCACTTTTCAGCGAGCTGAGGAACCCTATGGTTTACTCCTATACCGAGAAAAAACGTATTCGTAAGGATTTTGGTAAACGTCCACAAGTTCTGGATGTTCCCTATCTCCTTTCTATCCAACTTGACTCGTTCCAGAAGTTCATCGAGCAAGATCCTGATGGTCAAAACGGTCTGGAAGCAGCTTTCCGTTCCGTATTTCCTATCCAAAGCTACAGTGGTAACGCTGAATTACAATATGTCAGCTACCGCTTAGGCGAGCCTGTTTTTGATGTTAAAGAATGTCAGATCCGCGGTGTAACTTACTCAGCACCTCTGCGTGTAAAACTGCGTCTGGTTATTTATGAACGTGAAGCCCCAGAAGGCACCGTTAAAGACATCAAAGAACAAGAAGTCTATATGGGTGAAATCCCATTAATGACCGATAATGGTACTTTTGTTATCAATGGTACTGAGCGTGTTATCGTTTCCCAGTTACACCGTAGTCCTGGTGTGTTCTTTGATAGTGACAAAGGTAAAACACACTCTTCAGGTAAGGTACTGTATAACGCACGTATTATCCCTTATCGTGGCTCATGGTTAGACTTCGAATTCGACCCTAAAGATAACCTTTTTGTCCGTATTGACCGTCGCCGTAAATTACCTGCGACTATCATTTTACGCGCAATGAACTACAGCACTGAAGAAATCTTAGGTTTATTCTTCGAAAAAACATTGTTTGAAATCAGCAACAACAAGCTGATGATGACATTAGTGCCTGAACGTCTGCGTGGTGAAACTGCTTCATTTGATATTGAAGCAAACGGCAAAGTGTATGTCGAAAAAGGCCGTCGTATTACCGCTCGCCATATTCGTCAATTAGAAAAAGAGCAAATTGACCGCATTGAAGTACCTGTTGAATACATTGCAGGAAAAGTGGTTGCTCGTGACTATATTGATGAAGCGACAGGTGAACTGATTTGTGCTGCTAACATGGAAATCTCTTTAGATGTGTTAGCTCGCTTAAGTCAAGCTGGTCATAAAACGATTGAAACGCTGTTTACCAATGACTTAGATCATGGTGCTTATATTTCAGAAACTGTTCGCGTCGATCCTACAAACGATCGTTTAAGCGCATTAGTTGAAATCTATCGCATGATGCGTCCTGGTGAACCACCTACACGCGAAGCAGCAGAAAACCTATTTGAGAACTTATTCTTCTCTGAAGATCGTTATGATCTGTCTGCTGTTGGTCGTATGAAGTTCAACCGTTCGTTAGGCCGTGACGAAGTTGAAGGTTCTGGCATTCTGAGCCAAGAAGATATCATTGAAGTAATGAAAAAACTGATTGATATCCGTAATGGTAAAGGTGAAGTGGATGATATCGACCACTTAGGTAACCGTCGTATTCGTTCTGTTGGCGAAATGGCTGAAAACCAATTCCGTGTTGGTCTAGTGCGTGTTGAACGTGCAGTTAAAGAACGTCTGTCATTAGGCGATCTTGATGCATTAATGCCACAAGATATGATCAACGCAAAACCGATTTCTGCTGCTGTCAAAGAATTCTTTGGTTCTAGCCAGTTATCTCAGTTTATGGATCAGAATAACCCGCTATCAGAAATTACGCATAAACGTCGTATTTCTGCATTAGGCCCAGGTGGTTTGACCCGTGAACGTGCAGGCTTCGAAGTTCGAGACGTACACCCAACTCACTATGGTCGTGTGTGCCCAATCGAAACACCTGAAGGTCCAAACATCGGTCTTATCAACTCATTATCTGTTTATGCACAGACTAACGAGTACGGTTTCCTAGAAACGCCTTACCGTGTTGTTGAAAACAACGCTGTAACAGATGAGATTCACTATCTGTCTGCAATTGAAGAAGGTAACTTCATCATTGCTCAGGCTAACTCCGTATTAGACGATGATAATCACTTCGTTGAAGAATTAGTTACTTGCCGTCATAAAGGTGAGTCAAGCTTATTTAGTCGTGACCAAGTTCAGTACATGGACGTTTCAACCCAACAGGTTGTTTCTGTCGGTGCTTCACTGATCCCATTCCTTGAACACGATGACGCCAACCGTGCATTGATGGGTGCGAACATGCAACGTCAGGCTGTTCCTACTCTTCGTGGTGATAAACCACTAGTAGGTACAGGTATGGAACGTGCGGTAGCAGTTGACTCCGGTGTTACTGCAGTTGCTAAACGTGGTGGTGTTGTTCAGTATGTTGATGCTTCTCGTATCGTTATCAAAGTTAACGAAGATGAGACTTATGCTGGTGAAGCAGGCATCGATATCTATAGCTTGACTAAATACACGCGTTCTAACCAGAACACATGTATTAACCAAACTCCTTGCGTATCTTTAGGTGAACCTGTTGATCGTGGTGACGTGTTAGCCGATGGTCCTTCAACAGACCTTGGTGAGTTAGCATTAGGTCAAAACATGCGCGTGGCATTTATGCCATGGAATGGTTATAACTACGAGGACTCCATCCTTGTATCTGAGCGTGTTGTTCAAGAAGATCGTTTCACTACTATCCATATTCAAGAACTCGCTTGTGTCTCTCGTGATACTAAGTTAGGGCCTGAAGAGATCACTGCTGATATCCCGAACGTCGGTGAAGCAGCATTATCTAAACTGGATGAATCAGGTATCGTTTATATCGGTGCGGAAGTGAAAGGCGGCGACATTCTGGTTGGTAAAGTAACACCTAAAGGTGAAACTCAACTGACTCCAGAAGAGAAACTGTTGCGTGCTATCTTCGGTGAGAAAGCGTCTGATGTTAAAGATTCTTCTCTACGTGTTCCTAATGGTGTGTCTGGTACAGTTATCGATGTACAAGTATTCACTCGTGATGGCGTAGAAAAAGATAAACGTGCATTAGAAATCGAAGAATCACAGTTACGTGAAGTTAAGAAAGACTTAACTGAAGAACTGCGTATTTTTGAAGCAGGCTTATTCGCTCGTATCCGTGGTGTTCTGATTGCTGGCGGTATTGAAGCTGAGAAATTAGATAAATTACCTCGCGAACGTTGGTTAGAACTGGGTATTGCTGATGAAGAGAAGCAAAACCAGTTAGAACAATTAGCAGAACAGTATGATGAACTGAAAGCTGAGTTCGCGAAGAAACTGGAAGCTAAACGTCGTAAAATCACTCAAGGTGATGATTTAGCACCAGGAGTGCTGAAAATCGTTAAGGTTTACCTGGCTGTTAAACGTCAGATCCAACCTGGTGATAAGATGGCGGGTCGTCATGGTAATAAGGGTGTTATCTCTAAGATTAACCCAATTGAAGACATGCCATACGATGAAAACGGTAATCCAGTAGACCTCGTACTGAACCCACTGGGTGTTCCATCACGTATGAACATCGGTCAGATCCTTGAAACTCACTTGGGTATGGCTGCTAAAGGTATCGGTGATAAGATCAATGCGATGCTAAAACAGCAACAAGAAGTTGCTAAATTACGTGAATTTATCCAGAAAGCTTACGATCTGGGTATGGCACCTCGTCAGAAAGTTGATCTGGACACCTTCAGCGATGAAGAAGTATTGCGTCTGGCTGAAAACCTGAAAAAAGGTATGCCAACCGCAACACCGGTGTTCGATGGTGCAGAAGAAATGGAAATTAAAGAGATGCTGAAATTAGCTGATCTTCCAACTTCTGGTCAGATTACACTTTTCGATGGTCGTACAGGTGAACAATTTGAGCGTCCAGTAACTGTTGGTTACATGTACATGCTGAAACTGAACCACTTAGTTGATGACAAGATGCACGCCCGTTCTACCGGTTCGTACAGCTTGGTTACTCAGCAACCTCTTGGTGGTAAAGCACAGTTTGGTGGACAGCGTTTCGGGGAGATGGAAGTGTGGGCACTGGAAGCATACGGTGCAGCTTATACTCTTCAAGAAATGCTTACTGTTAAGTCAGATGACGTTAACGGTCGTACCAAAATGTACAAAAACATCGTTGATGGTAACCATCAGATGGAACCAGGTATGCCAGAGTCGTTCAACGTATTGTTGAAAGAGATCCGTTCACTGGGTATCAACATCGAATTGGAAGACGAATAACGGATTCCATATAGACAGACTGCTAGAAATGGCAGTCTGTCAAACAGTGACTACACTGGTTTAAAGGGGTGAATGACAGGGGTCATTTGCCTGGCAGGTCTAACTCCGACAGGAGCCATTTCGTGAAAGACTTATTAAAGTTTCTGAAAGCGCAAACCAAGACCGAAGAGTTTGATGCGATCAAAATTGCTCTGGCATCACCTGATATGATCCGTTCATGGTCATTTGGTGAAGTTAAAAAGCCAGAAACAATTAACTACCGTACGTTCAAACCAGAACGTGACGGTCTTTTCTGTGCCCGTATTTTCGGACCAGTAAAAGATTACGAATGTTTGTGTGGTAAATACAAACGTTTAAAACACCGTGGTGTTATCTGTGAGAAGTGTGGCGTTGAAGTTACACAAACTAAAGTTCGTCGTGAACGTATGGGTCACATCGAATTAGCTTCTCCAGTTGCTCACATTTGGTTCTTAAAATCACTGCCGTCCCGTATCGGTCTGCTGTTGGATATGCCACTGCGCGATATTGAACGTGTACTGTATTTCGAATCTTATGTTGTTGTTGAAGGCGGGATGACCAGCCTTGAGCGCGGACAAATCTTAACAGAAGAGCAATATCTTGATGCATTAGAAGAGTTCGGTGACGAATTCGATGCGAAGATGGGTGCAGAAGCTGTTCAGAACCTGTTACAGAGCATGGATCTGGAACAAGAGTGTGAAACGCTGCGTGAAGAGTTAAATGAAACTAACTCTGAAACTAAACGTAAAAAACTGACTAAACGTATCAAGTTACTTGAAGCATTCATGCAATCAGGCAATAAACCTGAGTGGATGATCTTAACTGTACTGCCTGTGTTACCACCAGACTTACGTCCATTGGTTCCACTTGATGGTGGTCGTTTTGCGACTTCAGACCTGAACGATTTATATCGTCGTGTGATCAACCGTAACAACCGTTTAAAACGCCTGCTTGATTTAGCAGCGCCAGACATTATCGTACGTAACGAAAAACGTATGTTACAAGAGTCTGTGGATGCGTTATTAGATAACGGTCGTCGTGGTCGTGCGATTACAGGTTCTAACAAACGTCCTCTGAAATCTTTGGCTGATATGATCAAAGGTAAACAAGGTCGTTTCCGTCAAAACCTGTTAGGTAAACGTGTTGACTATTCTGGTCGTTCTGTAATCACCGTTGGTCCATACCTGCGTCTGCATCAGTGTGGTCTACCGAAGAAAATGGCTCTTGAGTTATTCAAACCATTTATTTACGGAAAACTGGAAACCCGTGGTTTAGCGACAACAATCAAAGCCGCTAAAAAAATGGTTGAGCGTGAAGAAGCGGTTGTTTGGGATATCTTAGATGAAGTTATCCGCGAACACCCAGTGATGCTAAACCGTGCACCAACACTTCACCGTTTAGGTATTCAGGCATTTGAACCAATCCTTATCGAAGGTAAAGCTATTCAGTTACACCCACTCGTTTGTGCGGCATATAACGCCGACTTCGATGGTGACCAAATGGCGGTTCACGTACCATTGACATTAGAAGCACAGTTAGAAGCTCGTGCACTGATGATGTCAACAAATAACATTCTGTCTCCAGCAAGTGGTGACCCAATCATCGTTCCTTCACAGGACGTTGTATTAGGTCTTTACTACATGACTCGTGACTGCATCAATGCCAAAGGTGAAGGCATGGTGTTAAGTGGTCCTAAAGAAGCTGAACGCGTTTATCGCGCAGGTTTAGCCTCTTTACACGCACGAGTTAAAGTACGTATCACTGAAGAGATCAAAGATGGCGAAGGTAACATCACCACTGAAACTAGCTTAAAAGATACAACTATCGGCCGAGCTATTTTATGGATGATCGTACCAAAAGGCCTACCTTACGCGCTGGTTAACCAACCACTAGGTAAAAAAGCAATTTCTAAAATGCTCAATACCTGTTATCGCGTAATGGGCTTGAAGCCAACAGTTATTTTTGCTGACCAAATCATGTATACCGGTTTTGCTTACGCAGCACGTTCAGGTGCTTCAGTAGGTATCGATGACATGGTTATCCCGGCTAAAAAAGCAGAGATCATTGCGGAAGCAGAAGCAGAAGTTGCAGAAATTCAGGAACAGTTCCAATCCGGTCTGGTAACAGCGGGCGAACGTTACAACAAAGTTATCGATATTTGGGCCGCGGCGAATGAGCGCGTAGCAAAAGCGATGATGGAAAACCTGTCTACTGAAACCGTTATTAACCGTAATGGTGAAGAAGAGCAACAAGTATCTTTCAACAGCATCTTTATGATGGCTGACTCCGGTGCTCGTGGTTCTGCAGCTCAGATCCGTCAGTTAGCCGGTATGCGTGGTCTGATGGCTAAGCCAGATGGCTCAATCATCGAAACACCAATCACAGCGAACTTCCGTGAAGGTCTGAACGTACTCCAGTACTTCATCTCAACCCACGGTGCTCGTAAAGGTCTTGCGGATACCGCACTGAAAACAGCAAACTCCGGTTACTTGACTCGTCGATTAGTTGACGTTGCACAAGACTTAGTCGTAACAGAAGACGACTGTGGTACAACCGAAGGTGTTATGATGACTCCAGTCATCGAAGGTGGTGATGTTAAAGAACCACTGCGTGAACGTGTATTAGGTCGTGTGGCTGCAGAAGATATTCTGAAACCAGGTACTGCCGATATTCTTGTTCCACGTAACACCCTGTTAAACGAAAAACTGTGTGATGTGTTAGAAGAAAACTCTGTTGACAGTGTGAAAGTACGTTCAGTTGTAACCTGTAACACAGACTTCGGTGTGTGTGCGAAATGTTATGGTCGTGACCTAGCTCGTGGTCATATCATCAACAAAGGTGAAGCTATCGGTGTTATCGCAGCACAGTCAATCGGTGAACCAGGCACACAGTTAACGATGCGTACATTCCACATCGGTGGTGCGGCATCTCGTGCGGCAGCAGAGTCTAGCATTCAAGTACGTAATAAAGGTACTCTGAAGCTGTTCAATGCGAAGTTCATTACTAATACTGCTGGTAAATTAGTTATCACTTCTCGTAACACAGAATTACGTTTAATTGACGAATTCGGTCGTACGAAAGAGAGCTACAAAGTACCTTACGGTGCTCAATTAGCAAAAGGTGATGGCGAAGCGGTTAACGGTGGCGAAACTGTAGCTAACTGGGATCCACATACAATGCCAGTTGTGAGTGAAGTATCTGGTATCATCCGTTTTGCAGATATGGTTGATGGTCAAACTATCACACGTCAAACAGATGAATTAACAGGTCTTTCTTCACTGGTTGTTCTGGATTCAGCAGAGCGTACAGGTAGCGGTAAAGATTTACGTCCAGCATTGCGTATCACTGATGCACAAGGTAATGACGTATTAATCCCGAATACTGATATGCCAGCGCAGTACTTCCTGCCAGGTAAAGCGATTGTTCAGTTAGACGATGGTATTACCATTAACGCAGGTGACACTTTAGCGCGTATTCCACAAGAATCTGGCGGTACTAAAGATATCACCGGTGGTCTGCCACGTGTTGCTGACCTGTTTGAAGCTCGTCGTCCGAAAGAGCCGGCAATCCTTGCTGAAATCAGCGGTATTGTTTCGTTCGGTAAAGAGACTAAAGGTAAACGTCGTCTAGTTATTTCTCCATTAGACGGTAGCGATGCATACGAAGAGATGATCCCTAAATGGCGTCAGCTTAACGTATTCGAGGGTGAGGTTGTGGAACGCGGTGATGTTATCTCCGATGGTCCAGAATCACCACACGACATTCTGCGCTTACGTGGTGTTCATGCGGTTACTCGCTATATTACTAACGAAGTACAGGAAGTTTACCGTTTACAAGGCGTTAAGATTAACGATAAACACATCGAAGTTATCGTTCGTCAGATGCTACGTAAAGTTACCATTGAGAACGCAGGAAGTTCTGAGTTCCTCGAAGGTGAACAGGTTGAATACGCTCGTGTTAAAGTGTCAAACCGTATTCTGGAAGAAGAAGGCAAAGTACCAGCAACGTATGCTCGTGATCTGTTAGGTATTACGAAAGCATCTCTGGCAACGGAATCTTTCATCTCTGCTGCATCGTTCCAAGAAACAACTCGTGTTCTAACGGAAGCTGCGGTAGCAGGTAAACGTGATGAATTACGCGGCTTGAAAGAAAACGTTATTGTTGGTCGCTTGATCCCAGCAGGTACGGGATATGCGTATCACCAAGATCGTATGAAGCGTCGTCAATCACAATTGCCGACAGATGAAACTGAAACAACAATCAGTGCTGATGAAGCATCTGCTAACTTAGCAGAGTTACTGAATGCTGGTTTTGGTGGATTAAAAGACTAAAATCTAATTTAGATTAGATTGAAATGCCCTCCATTGTGAGGGCATTTTTTGTTTTTGTTCTACATTAGTAGGCGAAATGATGAGAATAATAGCTAATATTTTGATTATTCTATGTTTTATCTTTACTGGATTTGTCTCTGCAGTACCTTATGAAAGAGGTATTCCAACAGAAGCTCAATGGGACTTAACAACACCAATCACAACATTGATGCAACTTCGTCAACAAAAAACGCTATATGCGTTTGTGGGAGATAAATTGCGACCCGTTGCCGAGCTTTGTCCTAACCAAGGTTTTTATGTATCGGTGGCAGAGGGTAATTATCACAAGATACAATTTGGGAATGCTCAAGGTTATCTTGAGGCTGGTTATCTAGAAGATGGCTATTTTGAAGATATTGCCTCAATGAAACCTGATAAAAAAATACATTTCTTACCAGATAACACGAAGAAAACAGATTATCCTATTTATGAATATTTAATTACGACAAAAAATACCCCTATCTATAGTGATAAAGATATTGCTAGCCCACAAATAGCGACTCTCTTATCCAATTTACGTTATCCCGTACTCTCTCGCACAATAAAAGAAGAGGCTAATGGAAGTAAGATCAATTGGTTTGAAATATCTTTAGGTGACCGCTTAGGTTATATTTCATCAAGGGATGTAAAGCCTGATTTAGGAATACCAGTACTTACTTATCACCATATTCTCAAAGCAACGGAAAACCATAATTTTCGCCATACATCAACAACTACATCATTAACTGCATTTACAGAGCAGATGAATTATTTAAAAAAAGCTGGATATGAAACGCTTTCACTAAATCAAGTTGCAGGCTATTTAAATAAGAGTGTTAATTTACCAGGAAGAGCTGTTGCATTAACATTTGATGATGGTTTGCAATCCGTTTACCGCTATGCTTATCCTCTTTTAAAAGAAAATGGCCAACGCGCAACACTATTTGTTATCTCATCACGAATAAAATCAAAAATACCTAAGTGGGCACCTAATTCATTACAATTTATGAGTTGGCAATCACTTAAATCGAGTCGTGATGTTTTTGATATTCAATCACATTCCCATTTTTTACATCGTTTAGATAATAATAAAAAACCTATTATCTTTAGTCGTCAGTCCCACACAATTATATTGGATTTACAACGTTCACAACGTGTATTGAGCTTATTAAATCCACATCAATATGCCTTTGCATATCCTTTCGGTGGATATAATCAAAGGGCAATTAATGCAGTCAAGGCCTCAGGTGTGACATTGGCGGTGACAACTCAGCAAGGAAAAGTACGTTTAGGTGACTCACCTTATGCCTTAAAACGGTTATATGCATTAAGTACCGATCCTATTGAAAAGTTTGCCAGAATGGTGGGTAATGACGAATATGAAGTGGTGAACAAAAATATCGTTGTTGATAAATAATTAAAAATAAAATTTATAATCTTAAAAAATACCTTTGATATTTATCGAGGGTATTTTTTATATTGTCATTACAAACTCATTTTAAATTAATAAATAACTTATATTTTTCAGATGATTATGATAATTTTTTAGTAAGGTAAATAGATTTTTTTCTGTAAGCTGGCAGTCCAAATTCGACATGGAGTCAGCTATGAATAAGCCCATATCAATTTCTTCTCATGATTCTGCATTCAAACGTTTTATGATGAATGTCAGTAATGCCAAAGACTTTTTCTTTATCCACTTGTCTGAAGAGTTAAAAAACCAGTGTGATTTTTCGACTTTGCAATTACAGAATTCTTCTTTTATTGATATAAAATTACGTTCTCGTATGTCTGATATTTTATATTTGGTGAAAACCAAAGAGGGTGATGTTCCCATTTATTTACTTATAGAACATCAATCTAGACCTGATCAAATGATAGCTTGGCGTATGATGCACTATGCATTTTGCACCATGAATCAGCATTTACAGCAAGGTTATAAGTCTTTGCCTCTCGTTGTTCCAATCTTGTTTTATCATGGAAAGAAGAAACCTTATCCTTTTCCTGTTAATTGGATGGAATGTTTTCCACTTTCTTCACTTGCTAATCATCTTTATTCTAATGACTTCTCTTTAATTGATTTGACCTCAATTGATGATGATATTTTACTAACACATAAAAAAGCAGCGGTAATGGAAATTGCAATGAAGCATGTTAATAGCTGTGATGATCTTCATAAGATTGCAATTCTGTTATCAAAAGCAATAAATCAGAAAAACTGCAGTGATGAAGACACTGTTGCTGTTGTACAATATTTATTCTCAATCATGGATGCATCAGATTTTGAATTTATTATAAATAAGATAGCTGAACGAGTAGATAACCACAGAGAGACAATTATGAATATAGCGTGGAGATTAGAAAATAAAGGATTTGAAATAGGAAAAAATGAAGGTATTGAATTAGGCAAAATGGCAGGTATTGAATTAGGAAGAAAATCAGTACAATTAGAACTAGCACAAAAATTATTAAAAGAGAACTTTGATCTTCCATTTATCGAACGAATGACGGGTTTAAGTGTACACGAAATTAAATTATTAGTGATAGTATAGTAAAGATAATTAATAAAATATCAATAATTTATTAGAGTAACTTTTTATTTTATCTCTTAACGCGTTTATTATAAATAGAATACTCCTTTCTATTATTTAAGAGGAGTATTCATATTTTATGTTCTTGTTTATCTTTACCCGGCATAAATGAAAAAACACCCGCTTCACCGTTTTACGTGCTTCTATAACACGTGTTGGTACTAGTTTTTCTGTTTTAATAAGATCAATTTGTTTTGCACCATTTATACTTATCTCGACAAAAATAGCCGTTGTTTTAATTGTCCCTGTTCGTTTAGCAATATCATTTAATATATTTCGTTCAGGAATATTCAGTATTTATGCTTCGGGGGTGAGTCTGGCGTTAATATCGACAGGGCGATAAATAGTATTAGGGTAAAAATCACTTCCTTTACCTGCTGATTTCGAATAGAGCACATTGTTGAACATATATTTTTTGCTCTTTCAAAATCGCCAGATCGATAAGCTTCCATCATCTCTTTTCCATATTTATTTTCAGTTAAGAAAGGGCAATCCATTTTTGCACATATAGGACAAACATTTCTTTTAAAAAGATCTTAATACTCATAATTCGGTCGTTTTTTTCACCTATAAAATTATCTTTATTTAATCATAAAGATGTTTAAATACAGTTTAAATCACTGTAATTAACTATCGAATTTGAGTGAAACCTAATAATAAATAGATATGTTTTATTTTTGTTTGATTGGAATTAAATTATTAAATTTTTATCTAAAATATAATAAAAACCGCCTTTGTTATTGTAATTAAATAAACTAAAGGCGGTTTTATATTATTTAAACTTTAATTAACGACCCAAGTAATTATCCCAGTCTTTCCAAACGGGTTGTAATCCTCGTTCTTTTAATGCGTTAATCACATCATTAACATGGCGATTATCATTAGGCGAGAATTGTTCTAATTCTTCATGGCTATCAGAATATCCACCGGGTTGAGTTTTAGAACCCGCACTAATGTTATTAATAGCTAATGGCACTGTATTATCACGAAAATAAGGAGATTCACGGGTTGAAAGTGAAAGCTCAACATCAGGTGCCAAAATACGAAAAGCACAGATCAATTGCACTAATTCCGCTTCACTCATTACTGATGCGGGGCTTAGTCCACCAGCACAAGGGCGTAAACGAGGAAAAGAGATTGAGTAACGGCTTTTCCAATAGCGTTTTTGTAAAAATAAGAGATGTTCTGCCACCATATAACAATCGCTACGCCATTGGTTTGAAAGACCAATCAATGCACCTAACCCAATTTTATCAATTCCAGCTTGCCCTAATCTATCTGGTGTTTGTAGTCGCCAATGAAAGTCCTGTTTTTTACCTCTTAGATGATGCAATTGATAGGTTGGTTCATGATAGGTTTCTTGATAAACCATCACGCCATCAATACCGAGTGTTTTTAATTCTGCATATTCTTCTGTAGCAAGAGGTTGAACTTCCATCATTAATGAACTGAAATTTTCTCGAATAAGAGGGATATATTGGCGAAAATAATCCATACCCACTTTTCTTTGATGTTCTCCAGTCACTAATAACAAGCTATCAAAACCTAATTGTCTGATGCTATTACATTCGGCAATGATCTCACTTTCATTTAATGTTTTACGTTTAATGGCATTACTCATTGAAAAGCCACAATAAGTACAGTCATTTGCGCATAAATTAGAAAGGTAAAGCGGTACATACAATCCTACGACATTGCCAAAACGCTGACGCGTTAATTGTTGAGCGCGTTGTGCCATTGGCTCTAAATAATGGCGACCCGCGGGTGAAATCAGCGCCATAAAATCATCAAGTGTCAGCGTGTGGCGATTTAATGCGGCTTCAACATCCGCATTGGTTTTACTATTGAGCTTTAATGTAATGTCATCCCAATCAAGCTGTTGCCAATAATCAGAAAAAGTGTCCATTAGAATGCCTCTAAGTATTGAGTTAATGGACTAGAGGCTTGTGCTTGCATATTTACAACGGAAGTGGCTGTAGCAAGCCCTGATTGTCGAGCAAGTTCACCAGCCTCAAGCGCTGTTTTAAATGCTTGTGCCATTAGAATAGGATTTTTTGCAACAGCAATTGCGGTATTAACCAATACGGCATCAGCCCCTAGCTCTAAAGCTTCGAGTGCATGGCTTGGTGCACCAATGCCAGCATCTACAACAACAGGAATTGAGGCTTGTTCAATGATAATTTGTAAAAAATCACGCGTCTGTAAACCTTGATTGGAGCCGATAGGAGAACCTAAAGGCATTACAGCGGCACAGCCAACTTCTTCTAGACGGCGACATAAAACAGGATCAGCACTGCAATAAGGCAAGACAACAAAACCTTCTTTAACGAGGAGCTCCGCAGCTTTAAGTGTTTCAATAGGATCGGGTAGTAAATATTTGGTGTCAGGATGAATTTCTAATTTTACCCAATGGGTGCCAAAGGCTTCTTTGGCTAAACGAGCCGCAAAAATAGCTTCTTGTGCTGTTTTTGCGCCTGAAGTATTGGGTAATAATTTTACTCCTAATGATTTAAGTGGTGCGATTAAATCATCATTACCATTTTTTAAATCTACACGTTTCATGGCCATCGTGACTAATTGGCTACCCGAAGCCTTAATAGCTTCTGTCATTAGTGTTGGTGTTGCAAATTTCCCTGTGCCTGTAAATAGTCTAGATGTAAATGTTGTATCAGCAATTTTTAACATATCAGCCCCCTGCAATTGCTT
The DNA here is from genome assembly GCF_030286765.1 of Proteus faecis. Classification (NCBI taxonomy): domain Bacteria; kingdom Pseudomonadati; phylum Pseudomonadota; class Gammaproteobacteria; order Enterobacterales; family Morganellaceae; genus Proteus; species Proteus faecis. The sequence goes on along the minus strand of NZ_JASVWV010000020.1, from coordinate 11,854 downwards.
GGAAGAGAAGAATAGTATCGCCATCATTTATAAAATGTGTTTCCCAGTCTTCACGGGGAACAATCGTTTCATTGATAGCAAGCGCCACACCAATTGGTGGCTGCTCTAACTGAATAAGGAGCTGACAGATGGTGACAGGCATATCCAGAGAATATTGTTCGTCATTTACGGTGATGTTCATGCTACCCCTCGACAAACAGGACATGTTTTTGATGGTGTTAAACGCAAAGTACTCCAATTTTGTTTTCTACCATCGAAAAGGCGAAGTTTTCCACTCAGAGAACAGGGTAAACCAGATAGCAATTTAATTGCTTCAAGTGCCTGAAGTGTACCAATTACACCCACAACAGGACCTAGAATTCCGGCTGTTTTGCAGTTTCTTTGTGGTTCAGTTTCATCAGGATACAGGCAGTGATAGCAGCCATAAGTAAAAGGTGGTTCAAACACCATTAGTTGGCCACTAAACCCTACAGCACTGCCACTGATAAGCGAAGTTTGCTGTGTGACACAAGCACGGTTAATCGCTTGGCGTGTGAGCATGTTATCTGTGCAATCTAAAACTAAATCGACCTCTTTAACTAATTTATATAATGAATCATCATTAATACGTTGTTTATAAGAGGTAATTTTTATATCCGGATTTAATGCAAGTAGAGTCTGCTTTGCGACCTCTGATTTTGCATCAGGAATATCTTGAGTACGATAAAGAATTTGACGTTGTAGATTAGAAACATGCAATTCATCATCATCAACTAAAATAAGTTCGCCAACGCCTGCACCTGCAAGATAAAGAGAAGCAGGAGAGCCTAATCCACCCAGACCAACAATCAGTACCTTTGCTTGTTGAAGCTTATTTTGACCTTCTAAGCCAATATCTTCTAACATCACTTGTCGGCTATAACGCATAAAATCATTATCATTTAGCATGCTGGTTTTCCTTCTACTAATTCTAATAACTTACGAGTCACTTGTTGCCAATCTGGTGCTTTTGTTATTGCACTGACTAAGGCTACGCTCCCAACGCCAGTAGCAACAACATCAGGCACTCTTTCTAGTGAGATCCCACCAATAGCAACAGTTGGAAAATCAGGTGTCAGAGCTACTTGATGCTTGAGTGCCTTCAAACCTTGAGGTTTAGATGGCATATCTTTTGTTGTGGTTGGAAATATATGCCCTAATGCAATGTAAGATGGGCGTAATATTTTCGCTCTTTGTAATTCCGCTTCATCGTGAGTGGAAATACCAAGACGTAATCCTGATTGTTTAATGGCATTAAGGTCAGCAATATCAAGATCTTCTTGACCAAGATGAACACCGTAGGCGTGATGTTTAATGGCGAGTTGCCAATAATCATTGATAAACAGTCTTGCCTGATACTGTTTGCCTAGTTTTATTGCTTCAATGATCTTTTGTTCAACATCGTCTGGTTGTTTATCTTTTATGCGTAATTGCAGGGTGGTAACGCCTGTTTTTAACAGGCGTTCGATCCACTCAACAGAATCAACAACAGGATAAAGCCCAAGCTTTTTTTCTGTCGGTGCAAAAGGTGTGTTAGAGGATCTGTTCATTTTCAGTCACCTCAATATTGGTGATTTCTGCACTGTGGTATAACTCACTGCCATGCTCTTTAAAGGCTTGAGACATTTGTTCCATACCAGCCGCATAATCGCGTACTTCTTGCGTTATTTTCATTGAACAGAATTTAGGTCCACACATTGAGCAGAAGTGAGCGACTTTTCCTGATGCTTGAGGCAAGGTTTCATCGTGATATTGACGTGCCGATTCAGGATCAAGCGCTAAATTGAATTGATCTTCCCATCTAAACTCAAATCGCGCTTTTGACATTGCATTATCACGGATTTGAGCGCCAGGATGCCCTTTGGCTAAATCGGCAGCATGAGCGGCGATTTTATAAGTAATAAGACCTTGTTTTACATCTTCTTTATTAGGTAAGCCAAGGTGTTCTTTGGGCGTGACGTAACACAACATCGCACAACCAAACCAGCCAATCATTGCTGCACCAATACCTGAAGTAAAATGGTCATAACCCGGTGCGATATCAGTCGTTAGTGGGCCCAAGGTATAAAAAGGTGCTTCATGACAATGCTCTAATTCTTCTGTCATATTGCGGCGGATCATCTGCATTGGAACGTGGCCAGGGCCTTCTATCATGACTTGAACGTCATATTCCCATGCAATTTTTGTCAGTTCACCTAGCGTATGTAATTCAGAAAATTGGGCTTCATCGTTCGCATCTTGAATTGAACCCGGTCTTAGCCCGTCGCCGAGCGAAAGGGAGACATCATAAGCCGTACAAATTTCGCAGATTTCACGGAAATGTTCGTAGAGGAAATTCTCTTTATGGTGTGATAAACACCATTTCGCCATTATTGAACCGCCACGAGACACAATACCCGTGAGGCGTTTTGCGGTCATTGGCACATAACGTAATAAGACACCAGCATGAATAGTAAAGTAATCAACCCCTTGCTCTGCTTGTTCAAGCAAAGTATCACGGAATATTTCCCAAGAGAGATCTTCAGCAATACCGTTAACTTTCTCAAGTGCTTGATAAATTGGAACTGTACCAATAGGAACAGGGCTATTGCGAATGATCCACTCACGCGTTTCATGAATATAACGGCCGGTTGAGAGATCCATTACGGTATCTGCTCCCCAGCGTGTAGACCAAATTAGTTTTTCAACTTCTTCTTCAATAGAGGAGGTTACCGAAGAGTTTCCGATATTGGCATTCACTTTTACTAAGAAATTTCGCCCAATAATCATTGGCTCTGATTCTGGGTGATTGATATTGGCAGGAATGATTGCTCGACCAGCTGCAACTTCTTGGCGCACAAACTCAGGAGTAATGTTGTCAGGAAGATGAGCACCAAAGCTAAATCCTGCATGCTGTTGGCGTAAAACTTCGCTACGAATTCTCTCACGCCCCATATTTTCACGAATAGCAATAAACTCCATTTCAGGCGTAATAATGCCTTGGCGTGCATAATGTAACTGTGTAACACGTTTGCCATTTAGCGCTTTTTTAGGGCTTGGTTTTAACGGGAAGCGCAGATGTTCTAATCCAGCATCAGAAAGGCGTTGTTGGGTGAAATCTGAACTTAAAAGTGAAAGAGTTTCCGTATCATTGCGCTCATCAATCCATGGTTGGCGTATTTTTTTTAATCCAAGATTAACATCAAGTTGAGACGCGGGATCACCATAAGGGCCTGATGTGTCATATACGGGTACGGGTTCATTCTCTTCAAAAATAGGGGAGTCTTTTGATCCTCCTACTAGCGTTTTATCAAGTTGGATCTCACGCATTGGTACCTTAATGTCAGTACGTGAGCCTTCGAGGTAAATGCGGTTTGAATTTGGAAAACTTACGCCTTGAATGGTGCTGATAAACTCTTGAGCAGCATCACGCTGTTCTTTTCGTGGGCGCTGTTTGTTGTTTGTTGGTGAAATATCTTTGACGGATATAGTTTGATTTTGGGACATAGCATTTCCTAATAAATATCATGCAGGCGGTAGCCTGTCGGGTGAATATTGAGAAAAATGCTTGTCTGGAGGTCGCAGGGAGTATCGACAGATAGGTGTATATGGGAGTGTAAAAAATATACGTAATAAAGCTATCAAAAGGTCGAATCACTCTTGTTCCCTTCGCGGGTATTAACCCGATCAGGTTCCGCGGATCCCGAATTAACGGTCTCAGCCTGTGTTTATAATAGCCTTATAAACACTAGGCACTCCGACAAGAAGATGTCCAGTATATGAAAGATTTTAAAAACTACAAGTCCGACATGGGTTATTTATTGAAATTCCGCTGTTGGTATTTTCACCTTTTTCTGGGGGGATTTAAATAATGATCACTCTCAGTAACATTAATATAATTTATTGGTTTGAGTGAGAAAATATTAATAGATAAGAGAAGAACGTCATAATTCATTGAGTGGTTCTTGTTAAAGAGAGTATCCTTTATTCTATATCATTATTTTGGATAGAATGGTCGTTATGCATTTATATACATTAACAGGCTTAGAAAAGGGCTGGTGGACAGTCAGTCTTGGTGGGCGAGTGTGGTTACCTAAAGGTGAACTTCCATTTGGCTTAGCTAAAGATTGGGATCTCATTGGTCAGCACGCCAAAATTGTGGGTGAATGGCAGGGTGAAACAGTTTGGCTTATTCATGGAAAAATGGATAACGATATGTGTTCACCAAGACTTATCGCCTCACAAGATGAAAACTTATTTAAATTAGTCGGCCGTGGTGTCCAACTGGCTGAGTTTTATCGTTCCCACCGTTTTTGTGGTTATTGTGGTTCTAAAATGCGCCATAGTGAGAGTGAATGGGCATGTTTATGCGATAACTGTCATGAACGCTATTATCCGCAAATTGCCCCTTGTATTATTGTGGGTATTCGCCATGAAGATAAAATCTTGTTAGCACATCATGTTAGACATAAACATTCACCTCTTTACACTGTACTCGCTGGCTTTGTTGAGGTTGGTGAAACATTAGAAGAAGCCGTAGCCCGTGAAGTGTTTGAAGAGAGCAATATTCGCATTCGCAATATTCGCTATGTATCTTCTCAGCCTTGGCCGTTTCCTCATTCTTTAATGATGGGCTTTTTAGCTGATTATGATGGTGGTGAATTACGTCATGATCCTTCTGAATTAATGAGTGCGGGTTGGTATCGCTACGATCAATTACCGCAGATCCCACCGCCAGATACTATCGCCAGACGTTTGATAGAAGATACGATAGCCAATATTCGACAAGATAAAGAGAAGAACTAAATAAAGGCGCTGTCTGCCAACAGTTATTTTTCCAGCATGTTACAATGCATGCTATTTTGCGGCCCTATTACTGTTAATGGAGTTAGTCATGAGTGAGTTGAAAAACGACCGCTATTTACGTGCGCTGTTGCGCCAACCTGTTGATGTCACCCCAGTTTGGATGATGCGTCAGGCAGGCAGATATCTTCCTGAATATAAGGAAACACGGGCACAAGCGGGGGATTTCATCTCATTGTGCAAGAACACAGAATTAGCATGTGAAGTGACATTACAGCCTTTAAGACGGTTTCCTTTAGATGCTGCTATTTTATTTTCTGATATTTTAACTATTCCTGATGCAATGGGATTAGGCCTTTACTTTGAAACCGGTGAAGGTCCTCGTTTTAAATCACCAATAAATAATCTTGATGATATAAAAAAATTGCCTATTCCTGATCCAGAAGATGAATTGGGATATGTGATGAATGCAGTACGTGCTATCCGTCATGCATTGCAAGGCAGTGTGCCATTAATTGGTTTTTCGGGAAGTCCTTGGACATTAGCAACCTATATGGTTGAAGGTGGAAGTAGTAAGGCCTTCACAAAAATAAAAAAAATGATGTATTCAGATCCTCAAGCACTACATCTATTACTGGATAAACTGGCAGATAGCGTTATTCTGTATTTGAATGCTCAAATTAAAGCGGGTGCACAATCTATCATGATCTTTGATACATGGGGTGGTGTGCTGACAGGGCGTGATTACCAACTCTTCTCATTACACTATATGCATAAGATTGTTGATGGTCTTATTCGTGAATATGATGGAAGGAAAGTGCCAGTCACTTTATTTACCAAAGGTGGTGGTCGTTGGCTAGAAGCGATGGCGGCGACAGGTTGCGATGCATTAGGACTTGATTGGACGATTGATATTGAAGATGCACGTCGTCGAGTGGGGGATAAAGTTGCGCTACAAGGTAATATGGATCCTTCTATGCTGTATGCACCGCCAGCAAGAATAGAACAAGAAGTTGAAACTATTCTTGCTGGGTTTGGTAAAGGCAATGGTCATGTCTTTAATCTTGGGCACGGTATTCATCAAGATGTTCCACCTGAACATGCTGGTGCATTTATTGATGCGGTTCACCGTTTATCGAAGCCTTATCATCAGGATAATGATTAATACCCAACAATTACGTCAGGAGCAGACAGAAAAAGCTCAACAGATTATTTTAACAGACCAACTCACAGCACCAATTTACATAGCAGGTGCTGACGTTGGTTTTGAAGACGGCGGCGCAGTGACTCGCGCCGCTATCGTGATAATGCATTACCCTTCTTTTAAAATTCTTGAATACCAGATTGCTCGAATACCTACAACTCTTCCTTACATTCCTGGTTTGCTTTCATTTAGAGAGTGCCCTGCGTTACTGGCAGCTTGGCAATTAATCAAACAAAAGCCTTCTCTTATTTTTGTCGATGGGCAAGGCATTGCTCATCCTAGGAGGCTAGGTGTTGCAAGCCATTTTGGTTTATTAGTGGATACACCAACTATTGGTGTGGCAAAAAGTCGTTTATGTGGCATTGATAAAGCAGTTAATGAAGAGATGGGGAGCCATGAGCCGTTAATGGATAAAAATGAGCAAATAGGGTGGATTTATCGTAGTAAGAAAAAATGTAAACCCCTGTATATTTCTCCGGGTCATAAAGTGAGTATGGAAGGCGCTTTGCAGTGGGTTGAGTTGTGTATGAAAGGATATCGATTGCCAGAACCAACGCGTTGGGCTGATGGTATTGCTTCAAATAGGCGATTATTTGAGCAGTTGAATAAGAATAAGCTCTAAATGTTCGGGAAATATGTGGATATTTTTAATTTTCAGGTAAACTGCGCCTAAGTTAAGAAAATGAGTAATCACGAATGTTGAAGAACCCGATCCATTTACGTTTAGAAAAGCTAGAAGCTTGGCAACACCTGACGTTTATGGCGTGCCTGTGTGAACGAATGTACCCAAATTATCAGGTATTTTGTCGTGAAACAGGTTTTACCGATCCAATGCTTTATCGCCGTATTCTCGATCTGGTTTGGGAAACTTTAACGGTGAAAGATGCAAAGGTTAATTTTGATTCTCAATTAGAGAAATTAGAAGAAGCTATTCCTGATGCATCTCAGTTCGAGATTTATGGTGTTTATCCTGCGATTGACGCCTGTGTTGCACTTAGTGAAATTGTTCACTCTCGTTTAAGTGGTGAATCATTAAGTCACGCTATTGAAGTGAGCAAATTATCAGTAGGGACAGTTGCTTCACTTGAAATGACACAAGCAGAAAGAGAAATGGATGAAGAAGAGCTTAGATCTCTACCTGCTGTTATTGAAGAGTTCGATATCCAATGGGAAATTTACCGTCTACTTGTAGAATGTGAAGAAAGAGATATTGAACTGATCAAAGGTCTACGAGCAGACCTTCGTGAAGCTGGAATGAGCAATATCGGTATAGAATTAACGCACTAAATCAGAAAAACGTGATTTAGTGCTTGAAAAGCGACGTTTAAAGACTTCACATCACCCCCGTGTATGTTCTACATTGGGTACGAAAAGAAGTGGCTCAGGTGTTTTACTTAAATTATCCTCTTAAAAAGATAATTTAAGTTTTTTCACCAGATGTTTTTCAAACGATAAAACATACTTTAAGGACTATTTTATGAACAAAGCTGAATTAACCGAATCAGTTGCTGAAAAAGCGGATCTGACAAAAACTCAAGCAAAAGCTGCTATTGAAGCGTTTATCGACTCAGTAACAGGTGCTCTGAAAGAAGGTGATTCTGTACAGTTAGTTGGTTTCGGTACATTCAAGGTGAATCACCGTGCAGAGCGTACTGGCCGTAACCCTCAAACTGGTAAAGAAATTAAAATTGCAGCAGCTAATGTTCCTGCATTTACTGCCGGTAAAGCACTGAAAGACGCAGTAAAATAATTCCTTTGAACGGAATGAACAATAGAGGGGGATTTACTCCCCTTTTGTTGAAACGACAGGGGCTGTTAGCAATAGGATCTGTTTTTTTGCTCAGCGCCTGCTCTTCTTCTGTGCAACTACCTGAATTTTCTGCAACAGGCTATATTGCGGACGAAGGTGTTGTACGTCTATGGCGTTTAAATAATAAAGTGTCAGAACCTCAAGTTATCATGAGTGTTTATAGCTTTTATAAAAAGCCAGAAACTGTCATCACATTCTATGAGTATCGTCAAAATAAGCTTTGGCAAATCCGCTCTGAAGTTATTAATCCTAACGATCCTTCATCTTGGCACCTTCGTTTAAATAAACATGGTGAAGTTATTTTCATGCAACAAGAACGCCAGAAGCAAAAACGTGCATTAACAGAAGATGAACGTTTAAGAATGGTATTTGCTGCAAGCAAAGAGCGTGAAATCAGTGACGCGCTTACTATTGGGAAAGTAAATTTAGTACAGGGTGTTTGGTATCAAAATACAATGACAACATGTGCCGGTGAGAAGGTGAGTGTTTCATTTGAAGCCCCAGAACAACGCTGGTTAAAAACAAGAACACGCAATTCAAGTAAGCCTTCTTATGTTGCTTGGCTTGATTCACCAGAGGGTAAGCAATTACTGATGGTTGCAGAACACGATTTTTGTAAATGGGAACCAACAAAAGAGAGCTTGTGATCACTCCCTTTTGCTGTTTAATTTATTTCTTTAAGCGTGCAATCGCTCGATAGCCGATATCATGGCGATAAAAACTACCATCCCAATGGATACTTTTTGCTAAAGCATAAGCATTTTTTTGAGCTTGCTCGATATCATCACCTAATGCTGTTGCACATAGTACTCGCCCGCCGGCAGTGACCACTTCGCCTTTGTTATTAAGTGTTGTTCCCGCTTGAAATACCTTTGCCGTCGTTGATGATGTTGGTGTTAATCCTTCGATAACATCGCCTTGACGATAATTCGCAGGGTAGCCGCCGGCTGCAATCACAACACCTAAAGCTGGACGAGGATCCCAATGGGAATCTTTACCTTTTAAGTTACCTTTTGCGCCAGCTAAACAGAGTTCAACTAAGTCAGATTGCATTCGCATCATAATAGGTTGAGTTTCTGGGTCACCAAAACGACAGTTAAACTCAATAACTTTAGCAATACCTTGTTTATCAATCATCAGTCCTGCATAAAGGAAACCTTGATAACGATGCCCTTCCGAAGCCATCCCTTTTACTGTTGGATAAATGATTTTTTCCATTACTTGCTGGTGGATTTCTGGTGTAACAACAGGCGCAGGTGAATATGCGCCCATTCCCCCAGTGTTAGGGCCAGTATCTCCATCACCAACACGTTTATGATCTTGGCTTGTTGCCATTGGGATCACATGTTCACCGTCAACCATAACAATAAAGCTAGCTTCTTCGCCATCAAGAAATTCTTCGATAACAATACGATGTCCTGCATCACCAAAAACATTACCAGCCAGCATATCTTTAATTGCAGCTTCAGCCTCAGCTTGTGTCATTGCAACAATAACGCCTTTACCTGCGGCTAAACCATCTGCTTTGATAACAATTGGTACGCCCACTTTATTGAGGTACTCAAGTGCAGGTGCTATTTCTGTAAAATTTTGATAATCCGCAGTTGGAATTTTATGACGAGCTAAAAAATCTTTTGTGAAGGCTTTCGACCCCTCTAATTGAGCGGCTCCTTTCGTTGGACCAAAGATGGTTAGCCCTGCTTCTTTAAATGCATCGACAACACCAATAACCAGTGGTGCTTCAGGGCCTACGATAGTTAAATCAATTTGATTTTTGAGCGCAAATGCGACTAATGCAGGAATATCTGTTGCACTAATATCGACATTTTCAACACCATTTTCTAATGCAGAACCCGCATTACCTGGAGCAACAAAAACCTGTGTTGCAAGCGGTGATTGAATTGCTTTCCAAGCTAAAGCATGTTCACGGCCGCCATTACCAATAATCAAAATCTTCATATCAATACCTTATTAATGACGGAAGTGACGCATATTGGTGAAAATCATTGCAATGTTATGTTCATTGGCTGCAGCAATCACTTCATCATCACGAATTGAGCCTCCAGGTTGAATCACACAAGTCACACCAGCAAGGGCTGCTGCATCAATACCATCTCTAAATGGGAAGAACGCATCTGATGCCATTGCACAACCTGCAACTTCTAAACCTTCATCAGCTGCTTTAATACCCGCAATTTTTGCAGAATATACACGGCTCATTTGTCCTGCACCAATACCGACCGTCATATCGTTTTTAGCGTAAACAATGGCATTTGATTTTACAAATTTTGCGACTTTCCAGCAGAAGAGTGCATCTTTAAGCTCTCGTTCACTTGGTTGGCGTTGAGTGACCACTCTTAGGTTCTCTTCTTTTACCATTCCTAAGTCGCGATCTTGAACTAACAGCCCACCATTAACACGTTTGAAATCTAACGCGGGTTTGGCTTCTTGCCATTGGCCACAAGCTAATACACGAACATTGGGTTTCGTTTCTAAAATTGCTAGTGCATCTTCATTAATAGAAGGAGCAATGATCACTTCAACAAACTGACGTTCGATGATTGCACTTGCTGTTTTTGCATCTAATGGACGATTGAATGCGATAATGCCACCAAATGCAGAGGTTGGGTCAGTTTTAAATGCATTGTCATATGCTTGTGTGAGCGTATTCGCAATTGCTACACCACAAGGATTTGCATGTTTCACAATAACACATGCAGGTTCAGAAAATGATTTCACACATTCTAATGCGGCATCAGTATCAGCAATATTGTTATAAGAAAGCGCTTTGCCTTGTAATTGGTTTGCGGTGGCAATAGATGCTTCTTCTATATTCTCTTCTATATAGAAAGCTGCTTGTTGATGAGCATTTTCCCCATAACGCATATCTTGTTTCTTTATATAGTTCAGATTTAAGGTACGAGGGAAAGCACCTGATGATTGTGAAGTATCACCATAATAAGGTGCAACCTTCTGACCAAAGTAGTTAGCGATCATTCCGTCGTAAGCTGCTGTGTGTTCAAAGGCTTTAATTGCCAAATCAAAGCGTGTATCTAAAGTAAGACTATTTTCGTGATTATCCATTTCTTCAATCACTCTTTCATAATCATTACTATTTACGACAATCGTAACGTCTTTATGATTTTTCGCGGCGGAGCGAACCATAGTTGGTCCACCAATATCGATATTCTCCACAGCATCTGCTAATGAGCAATCTGGGCGGGCTACTGTTTTAGCGAAAGGATAAAGATTGACGACGACCATATCGATAGGGCGAATGTCATGTTCTTTCATAATTGCATCGTCTTGCCCACGGCGACCTAAAATTCCACCATGTACTTTAGGGTGCAGCGTTTTCACTCTGCCATCCATCATTTCTGGGAAACCTGTGTAATCGGAGACTTCAATAACCGGTAAGCCAGCTTCTGCTAATAGACGTGCGGTTCCACCTGTAGATAAGAGTTCTACTTCTCTTTCAACAAGTGCTTTAGCAAATTCTAAAATACCTGCTTTATCAGACACACTTAAAAGCGCACGGCGGATAGGACGAAGATGTTGCATGAGTTTTATCCCTTGGGGTTTGTATAACGGTAGTAATGGAGAAGTTAAATCACATTAATACAGTGAAATTGTGTTTGCTTAACTAACATTTCAGAAGATGAACACAAAATCAATCTTGCTTAATCAACCGCTATAATAACGCAAACGTTTGCGTTTGACATGCTAATTTTATGTAAAAAGATGCTCTGTGGATAAAATTGTTGATAAGTGCGTATAAGTGGGGGTTTTGCTGTGGAATTAAGCAAACGATTTTTTTTCTTAAAAAAACTATTGCCAGCCTCAGAAAACTCCCTATAATGCGTCCTCGTTGTCACGGCAAACCACGCTAAGTGAGTTAGCCGAGAGAACAAAGAAAAAAGTGAAAAGCCTTGAAAATAAACGCTTGACACTGAATGAGGAAGATGTAGAATGCACCTCCTCGCAACAACGCAGAAGACCGGAAACGGCAGCGAATGTTGCACTGCTCTTTAACAAATTAT